>URQU01000053.1 GCA_900550055.1 uncultured Coriobacteriaceae bacterium
AAGGATAACGCTGACACATGGCAGCGTGGTTCTCGGACAAGGATAACGCTGACACGTTACAATCTGCTCGCACCGTGCGCATCCCGCATCACGCCAGAAAGGGAGCGCACCTTGACATAGGGTAGGCATCAGAGCTTTCCCGACCGCGCCCTAAGCGGATGCGGCGACCAACCAGTTTGGCCGTCGCTGAAGCGACGGCCGGAAAGGAGAAAGAGTATGCAAGCCATCATTGAAGATAAGGCAACGGAGCCGGGCTTCACCAACTCTGTCGTCTTCAACCTCGTCATGCGAAGGAACCCAGATCTTTGCAAAGAGGTCGTTGAAACCGCCCTCGGGTTCGAGCTATCTAAGATCTCGTACATCGAGACGGAGAAGACGATCCAGCCAAAGCTGACGAGCAAGAACGTCCGTCTGGACGTCGTCGCAAAAGCCGACGGCAAGATGATCGACATCGAGATGCAGGTAGCCTACGAGCCGTCGCTGGCGAGACGGGCGAGATACTACGAATCGGCGATGGACACCGATGCGTTGAAGTCGGGCATTCCCTACCATGAGCTCCCGGAAAGCTACGTCATCTTCTTCTGCAAAGGCGCACCGTTCGGAAAAGGCTGCGCGGAACGTCGCTTCGCTATGATGGATGCGCTGCACCCGGCGGAGAAGGTGGCGCTTGACGACGGCAGGACCGTCGTCGTGCTGTCGGCTGGTAATTGGGCCGAGGCTGAGACCCCTTCGCTGTCCAGGTTGCTAAAATACATCCATACCGGAAACATTGACGACGGCTCGGACGACTTGACATCGAGGTTGGAGAACGCCGTGCGCGAGCTTCGAGAGGATGAAGACAACATGGGCTATATGACCTTAGCGGAGCAGTTGGAGATCTTAGAGCGAACTGCAGACGAGCAGCTGGCCGAGAAAGACGAGCAGCTGGCCGAGAAAGAAGAGCAGCTGGCCGAGCAACGCCGGCAGCTGGCCGAGAAAGACGAGCAGATCGGCCGAGGGCAATCCATTAAAGAACTTGCCGTTCGCCTCATATCCGAGGGCCGCGGCGAGGAGTTCATGGAGGCAGCATCAGACGATGCCGCGATGGACCGCCTTCTCAACGATGGCGAATAGCCTGCCCTGAAAGGAGCGTCGAAAGCCCTGCGGATGTTTCCGCGGGGCTTTCCTATTGCGCCCCGACTCAGCCGGTCAGGTATTGTGCGAGCGAGAGTCCTGGCAGTCAGATCCATGGCGATATGCGCACGTCGCTGATGCGATGGCGTTTGGGCAACATAGAGTCGTCAACGGCTGTCATACGCAGAGGAAGCGACCAGAGAATGATGAAGGGAGGCGGATGAGCGCCTCCCTTCTGCGTTTCCCCTTTGCGGCGTTCACCGGCCGGTCATTGCCTGAGTCCACAGCAGGGGCAGTACGTAGCCCCGGCCGGAACGCTCCCGCCGCACCCTTCGCACTTCGACGGTGCTGAAATAGGCCTTTGCGCCATCATCAGCTGCCTCGAGGCTCCTGCTATGCCGCTCATCGCCTGTTCGATCACGCTTGCGGGGTCTTCCTTTGCGGACACCCCTGCGTCAATGAGAGCCGCGACGCGTTCGAGCTGGTTCAGGACCGACATGGTCTTCACGATGCGGGCATGGCTTGCCCAGTTGGTGATAGCGAACGAGCAGGAGGCGAGATCGAGGATGTAAGACGCGCCCCCGATCTGCTCAAGGGCGCCGTGGGTGTCCAAGAAGTGCTTCAGCGTGAGCTGGTCGATGGGCTCGCCTTGGTCGGCGATGCCCTCCATCGCCTTCCAGATGACCTGGTGAGCGCTTCTCCCGAAATCGATCGGTCGAAGGATGCCCCGGGCCGCAGGGAAGACAGATGGGTCGAGGATGGCCGCCGCGAGCACAGACTTCTCCGCTTCGACCTCGATCAAGAGCTTCTTCTCCATGGTTCCGTCCTTTCGCGCCGCCGTGCGGCAGCGCATAGAATGCCTGCCGCACCTGCCGTTCGCTTGCCGTTGTCAAGGATCAGCGCGCCTTCGGGCGTTGTGCCGGACGCACGGTGCGACGACATCATATCATGTGCGAAAGCTGTGCGAAAATCGGGTGCATTGCCGACAAAGCCGAACGCGCAGAGCGCCGGCTGATTAGCGCGGCGATATACGTTAGGCCAGGTCAATCAACGCTGCCACATGGCAGCGTTGTATTCGTCTGAGGATAACTACGAGAGAGCGGAGGGGCTATGGCGAGGCGAAACAGCTGGAAGGTTGAGATCAAGAAACCGCGGATGTGCTTCACCCGATTCTCATACGAGCGGTATCCCGCCTTCAGGTACGTGAAGGATGGGAAACGGGCGTACCATTGGGAGGCCACAGGGCTTTCCGAGAGCGAAGCGAAGCGCTACGAGGAGGCGGCGCGCAGAGACGGCTATTCGGTGAGGGCGCTCCCTCCGGCCCTGCTCAGGTCGTCGGGCTACCGCCGCGAGTTCATGTCGCGAAACCCAGGCCCATGGCGTTGCCGCTATTGCGGCAGGGCGCTGCGCCGCGACGAGGACATGGAGGTAGATCATCTGGTTCCCGTGGCCGCCGCTCAGAAATCTCCTGTCGCGCGCCAGGTTCTGGCGAGCATCGGCGCGGAGAGCGTGAACGATGCGCCGAACCTCGTCCCGAGCTGCCACGCATGCAACGCCAGGAAGGGAAGCAAGACGGGGCTTTGGTTGATTCGCGGCGTTTTGGGAGCTTATCGGTCATATTGGATCGCCCTCCGCATCGCGCAGGCGCTGCTTGTCGCTGTTTGCCTCTGGCTCGTTTTCGGGGGAGGGTTTGCTCGCGCAGCCTACATTCTGCGTTTCTGCTAAGCGGCGTCTTTCGAGCTCTACAAGACTTAGACCGCAAAAACCCAGGTCAATCAACGCTGCCATGTTGGCAGCGTTATAGCTGCGCGAGAATATTCACGTCATCAGATTCCGGTATGTCGATCGTTGCGGGAGGCTGTTGGCACGCCGAGCGAGGGAGTGGGCCGCGGCGATATGCCGCGGCCCTCGTGCCGTCTCATCCGATCCTACCAAAGCGGCGGCAGGGAAAGAGCCATCGAAATGGCTATATCCTCAGCTTCGCGATCAAGGCTTCCGCACCCGTTCCTAGAAGACGACGTCTTCGTCGTAGTAGGGGACGTTGACGGTGTCGTAGCCGCCTGCTGCAGACGAACCGCTCGCGGCAGGTGCCGAGACGGCACCGCTTCGCGGGGGCAGCTCGACCTCCTGCACCGCAACCTCGATCTTGCTGTGCGCCTTCCCGTCCTTCTCCCATCGGCTGTAGCGAAGCTTCCCGCCGACGGTCACCTTCGTTCCCTTTGTCAGATAGGGGGCCAGGGCGAGGGGCCTTTCATTCCCGCTTATGAAGCAGGGAATGAAATTGGCGTGATCCTCCCACTGGCCGGTGTTGGCGTTCTTCTTGCGATCGTTGACCGCGAGGGTGAAGGACAAGACGGACCACCCCGACTGCGTCGTGCGCAGCTCGGGATCTCGGGTGATGTTTCCTGTGATTCCGACATGGTTGTAGGACATGGTTCTACCTCCGTTCTGCGCACAGACGAACCGGCCGGGCGGCCGCACTCTGATAGGTTCGGTTTTCAACGTGCGCGTTAGTCCTGCTGGCATTTGCGAGAACAGGTGCGATATCAAAGTAGCATCACCTGATAAGCCGGTCAAATAATCGAAACGTCAGGATGTTTATGGTTCTTTCGTGTGGCCGACGTGCTTATTTCTCCATATATTTTTTTCTCACAGCCTTCGGTTTCGCGGCTTTTCGCCGCCGGGCCGGCGTTGAGCCGCGCTCAGGCTTTTGCGCCGTCAGAACATCTCGACCGCGTCAAGTTCCGACTAGTCTCGTTTTGACGGTGTCGTCCGAGGCTATTAGTTTTCTTGGAACGACGTGATGAACAGGTTGGTCACGTCAAGCTTCTCGTTCAGCCGCCGCATAAGCAGGTCCATACCCGCCGCCAGCGAAAGGCGCCTATCGAGTAGGTTCAGCGTCAGAGCGGGCAAGGTCATGTCCTCGACATGGCTGAAAGAGGATATGGGGTCGAACGGCTTCGGCCCGTATGCGTCATCCATTGACGGCTCCCAGCAAGCGCAAATCGCACGATGGCCCATCGACGCTTGAAGCGCCGTTCGCGCTCGGCGAAGTAGCTCGTGCGTGCTCCTAACGTCGCTTGACGAGGCGATGCCCGCGTGAAGCCCCAGTTCCAACACTCCAGGGCGCACCAATTTCGCGAACCTTCGTTGCAGCTCGGCTACCTCGCTGACGGCGTCGTCGGCGTGTTTGCCGGGGACCCAGCAGACGAACTGCCCGGCGCCGGCGCGCACCAGGATGGCGTTGTGGTTGCCCTTGTCAAGATTGAATGCGCGCGTGACCTTGGTCAGCTCGTTGAGCAGCACGTCGCCGAAGGGGATGCCGTAGTCGCGCACGATGCTTGCGAAACCGTCGATCTCGATGGCGGCAAGCTGTCCCGCAGCTGCGCCTGCGCGCGCTGCGGCGATGACGCCCATGCCAGGTTCGAAGCGATATGCCGTCGTTGCGGGATCGAGCTCTTGCTTGCGCGCGGATTCGATTTCGCGGCGCTTCCTGTCGTCGATGTCGTGGATGACGCATACCATGCAGTCCTGCCCGCTGGCAGCGTCGTCCACGCGCGATGAGCTCACCTCAAGCCAACGTCCTTGCGGCAAGTGCTCGGTCACGACCTTCACCTGGATGCTCGTCTCCTGCATCCGGTTCACGGCCTGCTCGATGGCGTCCACCGCCTCGGGGTTCGCGCTTTCGCGGCGGAACAGGTCCCAGAAGCACGCGGAATCGAACTCGCCGTCGTTGGGGGAGTTCGTGATCTCGATGGTTCCCGTTTCGGGATGATAGGTGAAGAATGCGTCGTTCGTGCCCTTAACGGCCAAGCGATAGCGCTCCTTCTCCTCGTTGAGCTTGCGCTGCTTCTCCAGGCCGTCCTCGGTGAGGTCGAGGACGACGTCATGGAGTTGGTCGACCTCGGCGACGGAGGTGCGGAACGCGTGCAGCTTCTCCATGCCTCCCTGGACGCTGTCGATCAGCTCCCTGAGCGGTCGGTTGATGGCGCGCGAGACCAGCACCACCAGCACCAGGCATCCGATGGTGGTAAGGCCGATGGTGACGCCCAGTCGGTGGTACAGCGAGTTGCCTGCGGCGAAGATGGAGTCCTTGGAGAACAGCCCGACGACCGCCCAGCCCGTGTCGTCATAGGGCACGATGCCCGAATACAGCTTCAGCGGTTCGGCGATAGCGTACACCTGTTGATCGCCCATGGTAACGCCTTCGACTTGCATAAGGCCCGCATTGCGCGTTTCCTCAAGCGTGAAAGCGGGCCCTTCGGCGTTCACCGCGTTATAGAGCGCGCCGTTTCCCGTGATGATCTGGTACGAGCCGTTGCCGTCTGCCAGCGCAAGGGCGTAGCCGCCGGCTTCGCTGCCGCTCAGTTCGGATATGGGGAAGCACGTGTCCGCCAGATACTCGGTGGACACCTCGATTCCCAGCACGCCGTACACCTGCCCGTCGAGCATGAGCGGCACCGAGTAGGCGATCATCCGATAGCTGTCGCTTGGATTGCCCTCCAGCACGAACGGCGGCGACCAATACGCCATGGCCTTCGCATCGGCTCTCGGGTTTTGCAGGGCGGCCTCGTAGGGCTTGTAGAAGAAGTCGTCGGCGCTGCGCACGCCGCTGCCGGCAAGGTGCAGCTTCGGCGCCCAGGTGTTGTCAAGGGCGATGGACGCGTTGCGGGCGATTTCCTTGTCCCCTCGTTCGAGCAGCAGGTCGGAGTGGGAATCGGAGTTGCCGGTGGGGTCGGAGTCGCGCAGGAAGGCCCCGATATGATCCTGCTCGACGGAAAGGTCGCCATCGTTTCCCAGGATCAGGTACACGCCGCTGGTGGTGTTGGATCCGATAACGGAGAGCAGCCGCGGGAAGGCATCGGCGATGAAGGCCTCCTTCTGGCTGTCATCGGCAAGGAAGCCCGGCACATCGAGGCCCGACTGGGCAAGCTGATCGGAAAGGGCGGAGTTGAGGGCGACGGTCTCACGGGAGATGCCCGCCCAGCTTTTGACCATGGCGCTTTCCAGGTTCACCTTGCGGTTGTCCACCGCGCGTGCATCGATGGAGATGGCGTTGTCCTCAAGCGTGCCCTTCACGCCGCTGAACGCGAGCACCGAAATGGGCAAGGCGCCCTGGATCAAGACGATCACGGCCAGCGAGACCATGAGGGCTCGAAGGAAGGATATCTTTCGTTTTCCCTTTGCCGCACCTGCGTCAGTGCGCTTGCGTTCGTTATGCACTTCTTGCTACTCCGTACCCTCGGCTGCGGCTTGGAGCTGCTGGCAGAAGGAGGCGTACCATTGCTCGAATGCGGCATCGCCCACGTACGGCTCAAGTGCCTCGGTGCGTGACTGGCCGGCGGCCATGGCTGCCTGAACTGCCGCTTTGTTGGCGGTTGCCTTATCGTTGAGCGAGTGGTCGAGCACCTTGCGCGCGGCATAGGCGTTGTCGAAGCTCTTAAGCGAGTACAGCTCCACATCATCGAAGGAGTCCATGGCCATGGCGATGCAGTCGCGGGTCTTAGGGCTCACGGAGAGGTTTTCGTCTCGAATCGCGCTATCGAGCTCGTCTATGTTGTTCGCGTCGGTTCGCACGGGCAGGTACGACGACGTCGCCGCGAAGCGCAGGTTGTTCTGCTTCTCCGTGAACCATTTCAGGAACTCGCAGGAAGCGTATTCGTGCTGCTCGTCGGATTTCGCCACCGCCATGCCGGCTCCCTGCTGAGGGGCCACGGCGTTTCCGCCCTCGAAGGCGGGCGGCATGATGATGCGATAGGCGATCTCGTGCGTCCCGTTATCGTCGACCACCCGGTCGGGGAAGTACGCCGCCGATGCGGTGGAACCCGTGTAGCAGATGATGTCGCCCGTCTTCACGTCGTCGGAGCGGAACTTGCCCACGGCGTCGAAATAGCCGCTGACGTAGGGGACGTAGTAGTTGTCCCACAGGCGGCGGATTTTTTCCTTATCTGCGTTGACCTGGGCTTTGCCATCGGCATCGGGTGCGAGCAGGTCGACGCCCATCTGCCTCATGCCGATGATGAAGTAGTTGGACAGGGAATCGCGGCCGTAGAACGCCTTGCCGTCGTCGGGGACGTCGGGCGTCAGCGCATCGGTGTATTCGTAATAGCGCTTCGCGGTGGCGGCGATGCCCTCCTGCGTTGCCAGGTCGTCGATGGTGGCGCCGGCGGCCTGGGCGAACGGCTCCCAGTCCGTCTCGTCGAGCATGGTCACCTCGGTGGATTTCGCCACCGGTAGCAGGTACAGGGAATCGTCGCCTTCGAAGCGGCCCTCGTCAAGGTAGTCGGGCACATAGTTGGATAGCTCATCGGGCGTGAAGTAGTCCGTCAGATCGACGAGCTTGCCCTGCTGCTGCACGTTATAGGCCGTGTCGGCGTATGAGGAGAACACGTTGGGCATCTCCTCGGCACCCACTTCGCTCGCCGACGAGTTCGAGATGGCTTTCTCCAGCTCGGGAACCGACCCCTGGGTCTTGCTTTTCACGTAGATGCCTTCTTCCTTGCCCACGGTGGAGTTGAACTCGGACACCAGGCTGTCGAAGGATGCCTGCTGGGCCCCGTTGTAGTAATCCCAGACGGTGATGGTGGTGGGGTTGCTCGGGTCCAGCGTGACGGCGGTCTTTCCGCTATCGCCGGCGCAGCCGGCGGAAAGCGCGGCGGCCAGCACGCCGGTAAGGGCGAACGCGGCAAGCACGGCTTTCCGGGGGCGGGCGCGGTGCGCGCGGCGGCTACGACGGCTGCCGCGCGCACCGCTTTCCTGACTAACGCCTGCTGCGAGGTGGTTGGTGCGCATATGCATGCTGGATTCCTCCTAGCGTTCAACCGGCGTGGTTTAGGCGCCGGTCGAAGGTTCCGTATCGGTTGGGCGCGCTCCTGCGGCCTCGGTGGCCGGGCGGGTGGCGGCGCCATCGCTTGCGTTGTCGCCCGGGTTGTCGCCGCTATCATCGGCGAAGTCGGCGCCCGTGGCGTCGGCCCCGTAGGTTTTGTCAGTGGGGCACCAAGTCCCATCATACCCGTTAATGCCGGCGGAGTCGGCGATTCGTCCTGCTTCGCCCGCGGATTTTACGTTCGCGGTGGCATCCGGCTCGCTTGTCGGCGCCGCGGCGGGGTCTTCCGTGTCCACGGTATCGTCGACGACCACGGTGGACGGCGGCTCGACAGTTCGTCGGTGCGTTGCCGGTCGTCGAGCAGGCGCTCGGGCTCGGCGCTGTGGTCGCGGGCGAGCTCGATGATGCCCTTGATGGCGCGCCGAGGGTGCCGCGTGTTGATCGAGGATCGCGGTGCCGCCGCGTCATCCGGCGTGCAACTGCGCTGATGCTGTCGGGTTCGCCCGCTTCGCCGGCGGGTCGTTTACAATGGGCGGCATATGCAGGAAAGCCTGGTTGAAGGGCGGCCGCGTGCCCGTGCCGCATCGGACGGAGGCCGGCCGCGCGGGACGGATGCCCTCCGCGCGGGACGGATGCCCTCCGCGCGAGGCGGATGCCCGCGCCGCGCCCGATCGCGTCCGCGCAACCGGGGAGAAACCGCTAGAAGCGAAGGAAACCTTATGAGCGATATCGATGTGCGCGCCGAGCTTGCGCATTGGATTGAGAACGTGCAGGACGCCGATCTGGCGGCCGAGCTGGCCGACATGCAGGCGAAGGCCGACGCCGGCGACGACGCCGCGATGACCGACGCCTTCTTCCAGAACCTGTCGTTCGGCACCGCGGGTCTGCGCGGCGTTTTGGGCGCCGGCACGAACCGCATGAACATCTACACGGTGGGCCGCGCCACGCAGGGCTTCGCCGATTACCTGAACGCGAACTTCGACAACCCCTCGGTCGCAATCGCCCGCGACAGCCGCAACAACGGCGAGCTGTTCGTGCGCACCACCGCCGCCATCATGGCCGCCAACGGCGTGACGGCATACGTGTACCCGCGCATCTCCCCGGTCCCCACGCTTTCGTGGGCCGTGCGCGACCTGGGCTGCTCGGGCGGTATCTGCATGACGGCCAGCCACAACCCTGCGCCGTACAACGGCTACAAGGCTTACGGCCCCGACGGCTGCCAGATCACCAGCCAGGCCGCCGCCGCCATCTCCGCGGCCATCGCCGAAACCGACGCGTTCGCCGGCGTGAAGTCCATGGATTTCGACGAGGCCGTGGCGTCGGGCAAGGTCAAGTGGATCGAAGACGCCGTGCTCGAGCGCTACTACGACGCGGTGCTGGCGCAGTCGGTGAACAACCTGTCCGACGAGCAGATCGCCGCCGCGCCGCTGAAGCTGGTGTACACGCCGCTCAACGGCACGGGCCTGGTTCCCGTTACCACGGTGCTCGCGCGCGCGGGCGTCTCCGACGTCACCGTGGTGCCCGAGCAGGAGCAGCCCGACGGCAACTTCCCCACGTGCCCGTACCCCAACCCCGAGATCCGCGAAGCCATGCAGAAGGGCATCGACCTGTGCGAGCAGGTGCATCCCGACCTGCTGCTGGCCACCGACCCCGACGCCGACCGCGTGGGCATCGCCGTCAAGTGCAAGGACGGCAGCTATGAGCTGCTCTCCGGCAATGAGGTCGGCGTTCTGCTGCTTGACTACATCTGCGCAGGCCGCATCGAGCAGGGCACGATGCCCAAGAACCCCGTCATGTGCAAATCCATCGTCTCGACCCCGCTGGCTGACAAGGTCGCTGAGCATTACGGCGTCGAGTGCCGCAATGTGCTGACCGGCTTCAAGTGGATCGGCGACCAGATCGCCAAGCTGGAGGCTGACGGCGAGGCTGACCGCTTCATCTTCGGCTTTGAGGAAAGCTACGGCTATCTGGCCGGCCCCTATGTCCGCGATAAGGACGCTATCATCGGCTCGATGCTGATCTGTGAGATGGCCGCCTACTACCGCGCCAAGGGCTCCTCCATCAAGGAAGAGCTGGAGCGTATCTACACCGAATATGGCCGCTACCTGAACAAGGTGGACAGCTTTGAGTTCCCGGGCCTGTCCGGCATGGATAAGATGGCCGACATCATGCAGAACCTGCGCGACAACCCGCCGAAGGACTTTGCCGGTGACAAGGTCGTTAAGGTCGTGGACTACAAGAAGTCCGAGGAGACCGGCCTGCCCGCCGCCAACGTCCTGATTTACACGCTGGAAAGCGGTGCCACGGTCGTCGTGCGTCCCTCCGGCACCGAGCCGAAGATCAAGACCTACTTCACCACCAAGGGCAAGGACCTCGCCGAGGCCGAAGCCCAGAAGGAAAAGCTGGCCGAGGCCTGCAAGCCGCTGCTGGCGTAAAATTTAGCATAGCATAAGCAAACGCACCGTGTCCGCTTTTGGATGCGGTGCGTCTTTTTGTTTATCCTGACGGCAAACGGGAAAAGCCCCTCCGGTCATCGCTGGCGCTCGACCACCTCCCCAGAATGGGGAGGCATCCTCGCGGGCACTGCCCGCGTAAAAAGGCGCCCCTTTCAGGGGAGCTGGCCGAGCTTGCGAGGCCTGAGGGGCTTTGGCGGCTCTCCGCCACCGCGCACTTTCCCTAAAAACTCCCCGCAAAATTCGTCGCCTACGCTACTTGATAATGAAATTCTACACTTGTAGAATAAAACTATCCTCTACATCTGTAGAATAAAAAGGGGGCTTACCTGTGTATCAAGCTGTTTTTATCGCCTACTTAACACAAGGCCTGCTGCTCGGTCTGGCCGCGCTGGTGCTGCTGGCTGCCGCGCTCAGGCTGCAAAAGCGGTACGGCCCGCAGTGTTTCTGCCGGCTGTGGACCAAACTGGCTGTGCTGGCCCTGACCGTCTGCTGCGCGGGCGGTATGGTGGCCTGCAAGACGGTGGAACCGCTCCCGGAGGAACCAACAACCGCCGTGTCGGCACCGTCCGAAACGGACACCCCCGTTGTGACACCGGAGCCGCCGCCTGTTTCGATGGAGGCGG
>URQU01000054.1 GCA_900550055.1 uncultured Coriobacteriaceae bacterium
GCCCTCCAAGAACGCGAGAGGCTATCGCATGAACACACCTCCGCCCTCCTGTTCGCGTGCCGGGACACCACAAGAAACGCTTCCCCACCCTACACGTCACCCAAATCTCGTCATCCTGCTGAGCAAGCATCGGACACGATCTGCACGCCGGCCGCCTAGGAATCGACGTAGGGCAAGCGCTATCCAATACTCAAAGGGAAGAGCAAAGACATGCCTTTTCGATCATCGTTACCTGATCGCCTCGTTCAAGCTATCGATGGTTTCGGAATCGAACGCAAACCATCCGGCGGTCATGCGCAAAACACCGCGATAGAAACGGGTCTGGACAAGCTGCATGGCTCGCTCGGAGAAATCAGGAAACCAGGGCAGCATGTGCTGGCGCAAGCACGTTTCAGTGCGCCTCAAATCCGCCGCCGCTGCCGCGCTATCGCCGTTTTCGAGGTTCTGGATTGCGCGCAACGTAAGCCAGGATTATACGAGCATCGTCTTGAACGGGCAGTAGAGCGCAAACCTCAAACACTATCAGCTATGTTACCGCTGACGACATATCCCCTCCTTACGCAACCAGTTCCAACAACGCTTGGGTTAGCTGCAACAGAGATGCGTAAAAACCGTTGGGGGATTCACGTTCTACCGCTTCGCGCAAGGCTGACATCCAGGAAAGCGGGCGGGTGCGCACGAAGTCGACAGCATGCTGCGCCGCGCTCAGGGCGTTTTGCGCATCCGCATCCGCGCCTTCGCTCGCAGCAGAGGGGACACACCCTGCGTCTGCGCCCCAATCCTCGCCTTCACCTGCTCGGCGGCATAATTCGCTTGCCAGCAGAAGCTCGATGCCCATATGGTCCTCATACTGTCTACCCGCCTGCGCCAACTCCAAACCGTTGTCGCGCAAGGCCGTGCGCATCCGATGAGTCGCCTCGCCGAACCCGACGGCACAACCCTGCTGGCAGTAAAACGTCTCCCACGGGGCAACAGCCGGTTTCGGCGGCCCCACGAACAGATGCGCGAACTCCACCGATGCGCGTTGCACTCGATCATCAAGATTACTCGCGCCATCCCTGGCGTCTAAAATACAAACACCGGTTTGCGCTTCCCGCGACGCGGCCGCCGCCTCTTCGCGCCCGTCAAGATACGTCACCAGCTTATCTGCCGCATTCGCCACCTCGGCGTCTTCGCACGCCGCAAGCTCTTCCCATAGGCAAGCATCAAATATAGCCGCACTCTGCACACCTGCCTGCAAGGGCGGCGTTAGAAGCGCGTTGCCGGCAATCGCCAGCCAGGGCGCCACCTGCACAAACGTTTCCCTATCCACCATCATCGCAATTCGCTACCTCTCACGAAAAAGGGAGCCGGTCACCGATTGCAACCGACTCCTACACGCCATAGCTATTGTTCACCACCGCATTTTGGCAGCACGCACTTCGATAGGATCATGTACGCCAGCGCGCCCGCACACACCACGCCCGCAAACACTACGACCTCCGGCAGCGTAGGCGCATACACGCCCAGCGTAGTCCACACGTCGCCGGCATCGCCTACCTGAGCGGCAGCCGTACCCAACGTAATGCCGTTGCCGCCATAGACGTTCGGCACGGTGAAGCTGGTGAATAAGAGCCACGCACGCTTGCAGAACACACCAAGCACTATCAGCGCACTCGCCAGCACCACACACGCCGGATTTTCGCGATTCCGAGCGAACACGAGTACCAAGAACGGCACAGCCAAGCCACCGATAACCTCAAACCAGAAGAACGGCGCCGTCTTGCCGGTGGTCATGATAGCCAGCGCCTCGGCCTCGCCCGCACCCGGGTAGCCCATGGTCAAGCACTCGCAGGCGATGAAGAGCGCGTCCACAGCCACGAACACCGCAAGCAGCCCCGCCAGCGACTTCATCAAATCGCGGTCGAACTTGAACAACTTCGCACGGTCAAGCGCCAAAAGGCAGATAAGCAGCAATGCCAGACCCGAATCGCAGGCCGATGCCACAAAAATGGGAGCCATAATCGCCGAGTACCACGCCTTGGCAATCTGCAGGCCGAAAATCCACGCCGTCACGCTGTGCACCAGGATGGCAACCGGCAGCGCCACACGAGAGAGCACTGCCACCTTGCGCTCGTCGCCGCGCACCAACCACACCAGGTCAAGCACGTTGATGACCAGGTAGCACGTGATAACGATCATGTCCCACGCAAGCGGACTGACGAAGTTCAACCCCACGAACATGCGCCACACACGCGCCACGCCGCCAAGGTCGATGAGCACGAACGCGCCAGCACAGCAAATGCATACGATGGATGTGATGACCGCCGGCACCGACACGCGTTTAAACGACTCTATGCCGAACACGTGCGCCGAGCTTGCCACAATCAGACCGCCAGCCGACAGGCCGACGAAGAACATGAACGCCATGATGTACAGGCCCCATGAGTTGGAGTTGTTCATGCCCGTGATACCCAGGCCGTACGTCTGCTGGGCAACCCAGCAGCCCACCGCGGCTAAAACCACCGCCGCCAACACGACGACAACCGCCATAGTTCGCCCGCTGAACAGGGCTTTTCGCTTATCCATCCATCAACCCCCTAGTTCACGTAAAACACTTGCGGGCGCGTGCCCTTTTCCTCGAGCAGCACATGACCGCCACGACGCCAAAGCCTCGACACTGCCGAATCCGGATCATCCAGGTCGCCGAACACGCGGGCATCACCCGGGCAGCAATGCACGCACATAGGCTCGTCGCCGCGATCGGTACGCTCCTTGCACAGGCTGCATTTCTCGGCCACGCCGCGTGGGCGAACCGGCACGTCGGCATCGCCATAGTGGAAACCTGTCGCGCGCACAGGCTCGTTCCAGTTGAACACGCGGGCGTTATACGGACAGGCGCCCATGCACATACGACAGCCGATGCAGCGGTCGTAATCAATCTCCACGCGACCCTGCTCATCTTTGTATGTGGCGCCGGTCGGGCACACCTTCATGCATGCAGGATTCTCGCAGTGCTGGCAAGCAACCGGCAGATACGTACGCGAAAGGTTGGGGTACACGCCAACAGCGTCGTCGAACATCTCCACGCCCTCGGTAAGCACGCGGTTCCACAGCATGCCATCAGGGACGTTGTTCTGCATCTTGCAAGCGATCGAGCACGTGTTGCACCCGATGCAGCGGTGCAGGTCTATTGCGATAGCCAGTTTCGTCATGGGCTATTCACCTGCCTTTTTGATCTCAATGAGCGTGTCGTTATACGGAATCATGGGACCGAACATCATGTCGTAACCGCGCGGGTTCATCGTATCGTTGGATACGCTTTGCATCAGCGTCCCATCAAGATACTGACGGTACGTGCTTTCGGCCATAAACGCGCTTTCAGGCTGCACGGCGTTGTTCAGGCGCAGCTTCGTGCGGAACGAACCGCGATCGTTGTACACCTCAACCTCGTCGCCATCGACAAGGCCACGCGCAGCGGCATCGGACGGGTTCAGCTCGATATGCGGCTCGAACAGCTGCTGGATCCACTTCGCACCCGAATAGGCAGAATGCACGCGGAAGCGCGAACGAGCTTGGCTGAACTGCAGCGGGTATTTTTCGCGCAGCGGGTTTTCCGGGTACGCCTCGTTAGGACGCTCCCACTGCGGGAACGCCTGGCCCCACGCCAGCATGTTCTCATAGTACGGCTCCTGCTTGGTCGAAGGCGTTGCGTAGGTCATGCCCACTTCCTCGCCGACGGTGTCGTCCCAATCCAGCACCAGCTTGCAGGCACCGTTTTCCCTGTTCAGCGCTTCAAGTGTGATACCTTCACACGACGGGTCGTCCGTGGTCAAGATAGCGCGAGCATATTCTTCGCCATTCTCCGGATACAAACCGCCCAGCCCCATGGCTTCGGCAATGCCCTTCTCAATGTAGAAGTCGGATTTGGAATCGAACAACGGGTCAAGCACCTTCTGGTTCTCCAGAATGTAGCCGTTGGCGTTCTTCACGCCGCCCACGCTGTCGGCGCACTCGAACTTGCTGCACACGGGAAGCACCAGGTCAACGTAGTCAACAACCGAGCTGTGATAGATGTCTGCCAGGCACACGAAGTCAAGCGAATCCAACCAACGCTGCGTTTTTGCCCAGTTCGCCGCCTTCTGCGTGGGAATATCGCCGAAGAACATGGCCGCGTGCACGTCGTCGGTGCTCACAATGTCGTAGAAGCCTTTTTTGCTAGGCGTGGGCTTTCTGTTCTCAGGCAGCTTCCAGGCGCCCAACTTGGCCTCGGACAGGACAGTGTGGTAGTGGTAGATACCGCAACCGGTGCCGCGCTTGCCATAGTTGCCGGTTAGCGAGGCGATAAGCGCATAGCAGTGGCCGGCGATGTCGTTGTTGAAGAACTTATCGATACCGCCCACGCCATTGCAGATGATAGACGGACCCTTTGCATACTCGCGCGCCACCTGGGCGATAGTATCGGCCGGCACACCGGTAACGCCCTCGGCCCAGTCGAGCGTGTAGTCGGCCATCTGCTGCTTGAGCAAGTCATACTCGGTGATATATTGCACACCGTCCACCGTGAAGGTGCCTTCGAGCGCAGGCTGCGCGCCCGGCGTATCATGCAGCACAGCCGCACCCGTTGCGCTGTCCCACACATACGGGGCTTTCACCTGCTTCGGCTTGCCAGTTTCCTTATCCACCGCATCGTGCATCTCGCCGAGCACCTCACCGGTTTTCGCGTTCACAAGGAAGGGGAACGACGTGTGCGCCAGCATGTGCTCGCGATCGCACAAGTCGTTGTCCAGCAGGTACTTCACCATTCCCAGGAAAAACGCCGGGTCGGTACCCGCGCGCAGCCCAACCCACTGGTCTGCCTTGCTTGCCGTTGCCGTGAAACGCGGGTCGAGTACGATGATCTTCGTGCCAGCAGCCTGAGCATCAAGGAAAGCGCGCGACCACATCATGCCCGTTTCCAGCACGTTGCAGTTGGCCATAAGCACCACGTTAGCCTGCTTCCACTCCCATATGGTGTTGAGCGCGAACATGCCCGACCAGCCGAACGCTTGACCCTGACCGTTGCCCTGGCCCATGTCGTAGCCGTTCAAACCGCCAGCTTGCGCGCCCAAAATGGAAGCTAGTAGCGGACTGAAGCGCTGCGAAGCCTCCGTGGAGTATTGAATCCACAACGCCTGCGAACCGTACTTGTCGATGGTGGCCTGAAAATTCTCGGCGATGATTTTAAACGCCTCGTCCCAGCTGATTACCTCGAACTGACCGCTGCCGCGTTCTCCCACGCGACGCATAGGCGATTGAATGCGCGCTTCGCCATAGATGTGCTCGATCTCGGAAATGCCCTTAAGGCACACGTTTTGGAATCGCTTGTCGCTATTCGGGCGCGGTTGCACCATGACCAGGCGTCCGTCACGCACCGTGCACTGCAGCATGCAGTTACACAGGCAATGCTCGTTGTGGTAGGTGAACGCCGTGCGCTCCTCAGGCGCCGCTGTTGCCTGCGCAGGTGCCAGCCAGCCCTGCGTGGTGGCCATACCGCCCACAGCAGCAAGTGCGCCGCTGGCAGCACCTAGCCCGAGGAAGCTACGACGATTAAGCACCGCACGCATCCTTTTGCTACCTTCCATATCCTCTCCTTCGTTCCGCATATCCCGTTTTCCCAGGTAAAAGGGATATAATTACGATGACCGATTTATACCGGACCCGTTTCGCACCTGCATTATGGAGGGTATGGAAACCTCGTTCACTGCCCAGCTTCGCAATATGGTGCTTAGGCAACGAACGCAAGGAATCGGGGTATAATCGACACATTTCGAACGAAGGGGATTTCGCCACACGTGCATTTTTCTGTGGCGAAACGCATGGGCGCAGCCAAGGTACGGGGGGAGATCATGACCGAAAGCAAAACAGATTTGCGCGTCGTGCGCACGCGCAAACTCATACGCGATGCGTTCATGGATATGGTGGGCGAAGTGGGCGTGGCGAGAATCACGGTGAAGGATTTAACCGAGCGCGCCGGCATCAACCGCAAGACGTTCTATCTGCACTTCGAATCTATCGAAGCGCTGTACGACAGCGTGATGAATGAAGTTATGAACGACTTTTTCGATAATTACGAAACCACTGCCGACCAGCCAAAAGACCTTGACGGCCATGCGCAGCGTTTCTTTTTGTTCCTTGCCGGGCAAACTCCTACCATTGAGCAGCTTATCTGTTCGCCCGGACCCTACGACTTTGGCAACCATATCTATCGTGAGCAGATGATGCGCTATAAGTCCGCTGGGCAGGACCCTTTTGCATGGATGGACGCCGACGCTGAGGAGCTGGTGCTGAACTTTATCCGCACCACGGCGCTGGACTTTTACCGCGAATGGGTGCGTCGCGGCAAACGCGTCGACCCGCAAGAAGCGGCGCCGCTGCTCGGCGCCATCACCTGCCATGGCGCCGCCCCGCTCATGCGCTAGTGTGGGGCCTCGGGCCGAGGCCCCACACTATGATGGCTTCTTTACAGTTGCGCGAACGCCTGCTCGAAATCGGCGATCAGGTCTTCGGCATCCTCTAAGCCGGCGGAGAAGCGGATGAGGCCGTCGCTGATTCCCATCTCGGCGCGCACCTCGGGCGAGACGTTGTGGTGCGTCATGCTGGCCGGATGCTGGATAAGGCTTGCCGGGTCGCCCAGGCTCACGGCGATGTGCGACAACTGCAGCGCGTTGAGCAGCTTCTTGCCCGCCTCGAAGCTGGACATTCCGTTGACATCGTCGGCAAGCTCGAAGGACAGGATTCCCGTTCCCAAGCCGTTCATCTGGGTTTTCACCAGCTCGTGATACGGCGAGCTTTCCAGGCCAGGGTACAGCACGCGCTTCACGCACGGCACGCCCTCCAGGTAGCGGGCCACCGCTAGCGCGTTGGCGCAGTGGCGCTCCACGCGCATCCCCAGCGTCTGCAGGCCGCGGATGATCAAAAACGCGTCGAACGGGCTGCAGATGGAGCCGCTCGTCTTCGTCACGCCGATGTTCTTGATCACCGCGATGTCCTCGGCGCTT
This sequence comes from uncultured Coriobacteriaceae bacterium, assembly GCA_900550055.1. GTDB lineage: Bacteria > Actinomycetota > Coriobacteriia > Coriobacteriales > Eggerthellaceae > Senegalimassilia. Next base: position 7,020 of record URQU01000054.1, read on the forward strand.
CCGATGATCACGCCGGCGATCACGTCACCGTGGCCGTTAAGGTATTTCGTCACGGAATGCAGCACGATGTCGGCGCCGCACGCCAGCGGGCGCTGCACAGGCGCGGGCGCGAACGTATTGTCCACCACCACGCGGATACCCTCCCCCACCGTGCGCTTTACGCCGGCGATATCGGTCACCTTCATAAGCGGGTTCGTGGGCGTCTCAAAGTACACCATCTTCGTGTTCGGCCTGATAGCGGCTGCCACCGCGTCAAGATCGGATGTGTCCACCGGCGTCACCTCGATGCCGAACTTCGGCATGACGTCGCGGATGACCACGTTCGTGCAGCCGTACACGCAATCGCCCACGATCACATGGTCGCCGGCCTGCAGAAGGCCCAGCAGCACCGAACTCACCGCGCCCATGCCGCTGCCGGCGGCCACGCAATCCTCGCCACCCTCGATGGCGGCCATCTTCAGCTCAAGCGTGCGCACGGTCGGGTTGCCGCCGCGTGAGTACACGTAGCCCGGCGTCGCGCCGTCGAACTTCGCCATGCCGTCCTCCACGCTGTCGAAGCAGAACGTGGAAGTCTGGTAAATCGGCGTCGCCAGCGCGCCGAACGCCGGATCAGGCTCCTGACCAGCATGGATGGCGCGCGTCATGAAACCGGCGTTTTCCAAATCGAATGCCATGATGAATGCTCCTTTGTATGAATGTATGGGTTGGGAAGCGAACGGCGAACAGGGGGCGGAGGTGCGTTCACACGAACGGCTGTCGCGGTGAACGGGGAACGGGGGTTCGTTCACCAGAGCCATTCGGAAACGCAAAGGGACGCCGTGAACGCACCTCCGTCCCCTGTTCGCGCGTGCTTGCCGCTACAGGAACAGCGCCTCGAATGCGCGGGCGAAACGCGCTTGCTCGGCTGCTCCCGGGCCGACGAACTCGCCGTCGTCGATGTAGCGTGCGAGCGCCTCAACGCCCGCGTCATCGCGCGGAATGCCGATCTCGGGCAGCGTACCCGGCATGCCCAGCCCGCGCATGAACCGCTGGATTCGGGCAGCCTCGTCGCCTTCGCCGTTGAACACCAACTGCATGATCAAGCCGATCGCCACCAGTTCGCCATGCAGATACCCGGCGGCGCGTTCCGCATACAGCGTGCGCATGCCGTCGTAGAACTTGTGCGCCAGCGCCGTCTGGTGAAACCCGCGCGTGAGCGCGCTCACGATGCCGGTAAGCGCAAGGTTCAGGTACACCACCCGCTCAAGCGCCGCGCCCGGCTTGCCCGCGGCAGCCTCTTCGCAGGCCGCCACAGCGTAGCGCGAAAGCTGCTCGTTGTTCACCAGCGCATACTGGTAGGCGCACCAGCGCTGCACGTCCTGTTCGGCCTCATCAAGCGCTTGGGCCCCATGCGCCAGCTCGGGAACCTTCGCCATGGCATCCAGCACGCCGGCCGCTATCAGGCGCGGCGGCTGCGTGGCCATGACCTCAAGATCCACCAGCACCGCGTCGATCTCGCGCTCGTAACGCCACGTGCCGCAAAACGACCCGTCCTCGTGATACATCACGGAAAGCGGCGTGAACGCGGCGCACGTGGCAACGCTCGTGGGCACCATCGCCACCGGCCAGCCGCCCGTGGCGGCAACGGCTTTCGCCAGGTCCATCACGCGCCCGCCGCCGATGCCCACAACCACGTCGCAACCCGCCGCGCGAGCCGCACCCGAAAGCCGCTTCGCCGCCTCGTACGACACGGGGCAGTCGCAAACCTCAACGCAAAACGGCACGCCCGCCGCCTCAAGCGACGCCGCCGCACGCTCACCTGCCACGCGCCAGCCGTTCGGCCCGGCAACCGCGAACGCCTTCTTCCCCAGCCGCGCAACCTCGCAGCCCAGCTGGTCAAGAGCGGTCGCACCCTGCAGGTAACGCCCGGCGCCCGTCTTGTACGCCGTGTCGACGAACTCCCCGTTCGCCATATTCGCCATTCCCATCACCCGCTAATCCATGGTCCAGTCGAGCATGCGGTTCTTGATCTTCTCGAAGATCTGCATGACCACCACCAGCACCAAGATCATGAACAGGAAGCCCGCCCACGTGTTGTCGTACAGGCCGAAGTCGGCGTTTTTCTTCACGAAGTAGCCCATGCCGTACTGCGCGCTGTACATCTCGGCGAACACGAGCACCAGAAACGAGCTGCGCAGCGACGTGACGAACCCCGACAGGATCGAGGGCATCGCCGCCGGCAAGATCACCTTCGTCAGCTTCTTCGGGCCGGTCAGGCACAGGGTTGCGGCGTTATCCAGGTAGCGCTTGTCGATGGTCATGATGCCGGTGACCGTGGCGAACAGCGTGGCCCATACCGTGTTGTAGACGATCAGGAACATGGAGGCCGCCGTGAACGACGGCGCCAGATGCAACGCGAACGGCGACAGCAAAATGGCCGGCACCACGCTGATGGCGTACACGATGGGGTACAGCGTGTCGCGCACGCGGCGGTTCATGCCCATGAGCACGCCGAACGCCAGCGCGATGACAGTGCCCAGCACCAAGCTGGGCACCAAAAGGCTCATGGACGAGGCGAAGTTCAGCGGCATGATGTCCGCATAGTCGGTGAACGCCTTCCAGATGCGCTCGGGCGTGGGGAACAGCACAGGGTCCAAAATCCCCGCATGCGTGATGCCCCAATACCCGCCGCACATGCCCGCGATCAGCACTGCGGTGATCCAGTATTTCCTGATGAATGCCGTAACGTGGCCCATACCGCTTCCTTAACCTCGCTTCTTCGTTCCAGGGCGCATCCGCCCAGCGCCTTGCGCGCTTGCTCCCGCGCACCCGTTCGCGCGCCCTGCAAGGCGCCGCCTGCTCGAGCGACGCCTTGCGTTCGCCCCATGTCGGACCTAGGGTTTACGCATCGTAATCGGCGTAGATGTTGTTCATCTTCGTGTAGAACTCGGGGCTTTCGCTTGCGTACTTCTCCGTGCACGCGTCAAGCGCGGCCTTATACAGCTGCGTGTCGATGTGCTCGTCGATGTTGACGTCTTTTGCGGTGTCGGGGAACAAGCCCATCTCGTCCATCCAGCTCCATGCACGCTCAACCGAGGTACGGTACGGGTCCAGGTTCAGGCGATAGTGCTCGTTGTCCATGTAGGCATGCACGTAGTCCAGGCTGGAACCGGTCTGCTTCACCACCAGTTCGGCGGTGGCGTCCTTGTTCTGCTCGTACCAGCACTGCGCGCGCAGCCAGGCGCGCAGCATGGCGGTCACGCCCTCGGCGTTCGCGTCCAGGAACTTCTGCTGGGAAGCAACGCGGCAGCAGGAGTAGTCGGGCGTGATGTCGCTGCAGTAGCACATGACGTCCACCTCGGGCATCTGGGAGATGTTGTAGTTTTGCGACGTGCCGCAGATGGCGTAGTCGGCCTTACCCGAGCGCACGGCCTCAACGCGGTCGGCATGGTTGGACAGCACGATGGTGGTCACCTCGTCCATGCTATGGCCGGCATCGTAAAGCGGGCCGAACACAGCGAACTCGTTGCCCGAGCAGGCGACGGTCTTGCCCAGCAGGTCCTCCACGCCGTTCCACTTCGTGCCCGCCTTCGCGATGATCGGCATGCAGCCGGTGATCATGTAGCCGGCGTAGATGGTCAGGTCCTGACCCGAGGCGATATGGGTGAGCGGCAGGTTCGTGCCGTTGTTGGACAGCACGTCCACCTTGCCGCTGAACAGGGCCTGGAACGCGTCGTCGGAGCTGGAGAACACGTTCACCTCCACGTTGACGCCCTCTTCGGCAAGATAGCCCTGCGCATCGGCGATGGCGTTGAAGATGTGGCCGTCGTTGGTGGTGCCCAGGCGCACGGTCGGCGCATCCTTGGAACCGACGGCGGAAGCGCCGTCCGAGGAAGAGGCGTTGGAAGAGCAGCCGCCCAACGCCA
>URQU01000055.1 GCA_900550055.1 uncultured Coriobacteriaceae bacterium
TCAAGGATTACGGCGTCGAGACCGCAGGCGACCTCATGTCGCTGCTCGTGCGGCTCGAAGACTCCTTCGGCATAGTTCCCTCAGCCGACGGTTCGGGCCTCTCCCTGAACCCCAAGGCGCCGCACGCGCCCAAAGCCGCGATGGCGATCGAGTTGTGGGCAGAGAAGCGCGCACGGCTCGAGAACGGCGAGATCGACGCCGACGAGTACGAGGACTGGAAAGCCTTGCTGTAACGGCTCCCCGCATTTCGCAATCAACGCAACCGAATCAGGACGCCAGGCTAGGCGGTGAGCTCCGCTCGCTCCTGCGTAAGCTGAGTTTTTACTCCCCATTGCATGCAAAGGCATTTCAAGCGTAAATGGGGAGTAAATGACGCGGTGGCTTACATGGCGGCACACGGCAGTACACTGCGGCATTTCCCCTGATTACTCCCGTTTTCATTGAGGCGGCGAGATTCTTTACTCCCCATTAACCACCTGGGGAAACGCCGTACGGAGACCGTAAAAACGCCCGTTGAGTTCGATTTGAGTTTCACGGGCCCCGAAACGGCCTCGTTTCGTTCTCGGGGACAAAAATCGCGCGTCTACTCATTCGGGATAAATCTTTACTCCCGTTCCTCCGAATACCGCCCCGTGCCTTGTCGTCTTGAAATACGGGGAGTAAATCGCGAAATCGCAGGTGAAAGGGAGTAAAACGGCAAAGAAAAAGCCTCCGTCCCAACGCGGGAACGGAGGCCAGATTACCGTATTTACTCACCGCCGTCGCTGGCGGCTTTGCCATGACTCTCGTACGAAACGAAACTCAGCGGCACAGTGCGGCACTCAAAAGTGCAGGTCAGAACCCTATCAGCCTACTCCCACTCGATCGTCGCGGGGGGCTTGGGGGTGATGTCGTAGCACACGCGGTTGGCGCCCGGCACCTCGGCCACGATGCGGCTGGAGATCTTCGCCAGCAGCTCGTAGGGCAGCTTGGCCCAGTCGGCGGTCATGGCGTCGGAGCTTTCCACGGCGCGCAGGATGATGGGGCGCTGGTAGGTGCGCTCGTCGCCCATGACGCCTACCGACTTGATGTCGGGCAGCACGGCGAAGTACTGCCAGCAGCTGTGCTCGCTGTTGCGCTCGCCAGTCTCCTCGAACAGGCGCTGGTTGTATGCGTCAAGCTCCTCGCGCACGATGGCGTCGGCGTTCTTCAGGATCTCAAGCTTATCGGGTGAAACCGCGCCGATGATGCGGATGGCCAGACCTGGGCCGGGGAAGGGCTGGCGATGCACGATATGGTCGGGCAGTCCCAGCGCCGTGCCGAGCGCGCGGACCTCGTCCTTGAAGAAGTGGTCGAGCGGCTCGATCAGGTCGAAATGCACGCCCTCGGGGAATGGGATGAGGTTGTGGTGGCTCTTGATGGTTGCCGCCTTGCCGCCCGTCTTGCGCGCGCCGGACTCGATGATGTCGGGGTAGATGGTGCCCTGGGCCAGGTACTTCACACCGTCGAGCTGCTGGGCCACGGCGAAGAACTCCTCCCAGAACTGCGTGCCGATGATGCGGCGCTTCTGCTCGGGGTCGGTGACGCCGTCGAGCAGCTTGGCGTAGCGCTCCTCGGCGTGAACGTGGATGAAGTCGACGTCGAACTGCTTGGTGAACACGTCCTCGACCTGCTCGGGCTCGCCCTTGCGCAACAGGCCGTGGTTGACGAACACGCAGGTCATCTGCTTGCCGACGGCGCGTGCGCCCAGCGCGGCCACCACGGAGGAGTCGACGCCGCCCGATAGGGCCAGGATGACGCGGTCGGAGCCGACCTTCTCGCGGAAGTCGGCGGTCAGGGTGTCAACCAGGTTGTCCATGGTCCAGTTCGGCTCCAGGCCGCAGATCTCAAACAGGAAGTTGCTCAGCAGCTGCTGACCATACTCGGAGTGCTTGACTTCGGGATGGAACTGCGTGGTGTAGATCTTGCGCTCGGGGCACTCCATGGCGGCCACGGGGCACACGTCGGTGGAGGCGACCACGGTAAAGCCGGCGGGAACGTCCTTCACGGCATCGAAATGGCTCATCCACACGGTTTGATCGGCGGGCGTGCCCGCGAACAGCTGGCCGCCGGTGACGTGCAGCGTGGCGGGGCCGTATTCGCCCACCTCGGGGTGGTACACGCTGCCGCCCAAGGTGACGGAGGTCACCTGATGGCCGTAGCAGAAGCCCAGGATCGGCACGCCCAGCTCGTAGATGGCGGGGTCGACGCGCGGCGCGTCCTCGGCGTTGACGGAGGCGGGGCCGCCGGACAGGATGATGGCGGCCGGCGCCATCTCGCGCACCTCGTCGGCGCTGATGTCGCACGGGACGATCTCCGAGTACACGTGCAAATCGCGCACGCGGCGGGCGATCAGCTGCCCGTACTGCGCGCCGAAGTCGAACACGACGACTTTCTGGTTGGTGGAACTGGACGATGCGGTGCTCACTAGAAGGCTCCTTCTTCGGTTGTATCATGCTGCCCGGCCGCGCTTGCGGCTGCACTTTTGTCTGCGTATTCGTATCAACGATTGTACAGTAAGCTGCGCTAATCCATACCTGTCGGCTGTGCATCTTCAATACAACGCTACGCAAGGCCCATGTTATCGCCTGCGTTTTGCCCTTCCAATATCAAATGCAGGTAAAGAAAACGTGCGCCCGCTCTGGTTTATCGGGCCTTGTGCGGCTCTCGGTGCGCGTGGCGCTTCGCCGCCTTCTACAATTTCGAATCCGTGCGGCATCGCGGGCTTATCCGGCCCGCGTTCGCGCGTGAAGGGCTCACCGAAAGGCGGAACATGATCATCGAAGCGTTGAAATCCCTCCTCATCGGCATCGTCGAGGGCGTCACCGAATGGCTGCCCATCTCGTCGACGGGTCACATGATCCTCGTCGACGATTTCGTGCAGCTTCAGGTGTCCCCGGAGTTCCTTGCGCTATTCCTGGTGGTCATCCAAATCGGTGCCATCCTGGCCGTGCTCACGCTGTACTTCCACAAGCTCAATCCCATGAGTCCGCGCAAAAACGCCGACGAGAAGCGCGCGACCTGGCGCTTGTGGGGGATGGTGGCGATCGGATGCATCCCGGCGGCTGTCGTGGGCATCCTGCTCGACGACTGGGTGAACGCCCACTTCTACAACAAGGTCACCGTTGCCGCCATGCTCATCCTGTACGGCGTGGTGTTCATCGTCATGGAGGGCCGTAATCGCCGCCGTCTGCGTCGTGCCCGTGCCGTGGTGCGCAACCAGGCGCGTGCCCGCGTCGAGCAGCCTCCGGTCTCGTGCGGCCGTTATGCCCGCGTGCAGGCTCCGTCTCGTCCCGCGCCCGCTCATGCCTGCGCCGCCGACCTCGACGCCGCGGCAGAGCGCGGCATCTTCCGTATCGCCGATGTCGACGACATCGATTGGAAGACGGCCCTGAAGATCGGCTGCTTCCAGGTGCTCGCCATCATCCCCGGCACCTCCCGTTCCGGCGCCACCATCATCGGCGGCATGCTGTGCGGCTGCAGCAGGACCGCCGCGGCGGAGTTCACGTTCTTCCTGGCCATCCCCATCATGTTCGGCTGGGGCCTGGTGAAATGCATCAAGTTCGCCGCCGCAGGCCTTGCCATGACGACCACCGAGGCAGTGGTGCTCGCGGTGGGCGTGGTTTCGGCGTTCGCCATGTCCGTGGTGTCCATCAAGTTCCTGATGGGGTACATTAAGAAGAACGACTTCACGGCGTTCGGCTGGTACCGCATCGTGGTGGGCGCGCTGGTGCTCGGCGTCTTCGCGCTGCAAACCGCGGGCATCCTGGCGTAACGGTCCGCGCCCGGCGCTTTCCCGCCCCACTCCGTGAGCTCACGCAATGCGCAGGGAAAGGGAAGGGAAGCGGTGCTTAGCCAGTTCAGCAGCATCTTCACGCAGATGGTGGCCCTGTTCGCCGCTATAGGCGTCGGCTATATCTGCAAGAAAACGGGCGTCATGGACGCCGATTTCGACAAGAAGCTCTCGGGGCTTGTCCTGAGCGCCACGTTGCCGGCGCTGATTTTAGCGTCGGTGCTCAACGTGGACAGCTTGCCCGACCCTGTGCTTATGGGGCAGATCATCGGGCTTTCCGTGCTCAGCTATGCGCTGTTCATCCCCATCGCCTACCTGGTCACCTCTGCTCTGCGCATCCCCGACGGCCGGCGCGGTGTGTACCGCTTCATGCTTATTTTCGGCAACACGGGCTTCATCGGTTACCCCGTGCTGTCGGCCATCTTCGGCCCGCAGACGGTTGTATACGCCGTTGTGTACAACATCGTGTTCAACCTGCTGTCGTTCACCTTCGGCGCCTGGCTCATCGCGTCGGACAACGAATACGGCGTCAAGGTGCGCATGAGCTGGCGCGATTTCATCACGCCCTGCAACATCGCCACGCTCATCACCATGGCGTTGGCGTTTTGCGGCGTGCATGCCGTTCCTGTGGTCGGCCCCGCGCTTTCCACCATCGGCAGCTTCACCACGCCCGCCACGCTGCTCATCGTGGGTTCGTCGCTGGCGAACCTTCCCGCCGCCAAGCTTCTGGGAACCCCTCGCCTGTGGATTGCGTGCCTGGTGCGCATGGTGGCCACCCCGCTGCTCATCTTCGCCGTCATGCGCCCTCTTGCCGGCGGCGCGCTGTTGGGGGTGGTCGTGGTGTTGGCGGCCATGCCCGTGGCCACCAACGGCACCATGTTCTGCTACCAGTACGGTGGCGACGCCAAGACCATGGCGCAGGGCACCTTCATCACCACCGTCTTGGCGCTGGTCACCATCCCGTTGCTTGCCACGTTCTCGGCCGTCTTGTAGCCGGGGCGGGGAGCTGGGTCCATTAACCTACTTTATTCCTCAGAATTTCCGGAATCGGCCCGTGGTTTTGCTATCATGATGCGCACACGAGGGCCGCTTTCGTCCTGCACGGCGCGCGTCTGGTACTCGACGCGCCGCGCGGCCATGCTCGTTACCGCTCAAGAACAGGAAGGAACGCCGATGTCTGATCAGAACAGCTCGTTCGAGCAGATCCAGGAACATCGTGCAAAGATCGACGAGCTTGACCGCCAGATCGTCGCGCTGCTCAACAAGCGCGCCGGTCATTCGCTGGTCATCCGCGGCCTGAAGCCCGGTGCGCACCTGGGTCTGTACGACCCCAAACGCGAAGAGGAGATCTTCGAGAAGGTGGACAGCTATAACGAGGGCCCGCTCTATAACGATAACCTCCGCGAGATCTACGGTACTATCCTGAAAGTCATGAAGGAGACCCCGTCAGCATGAGCGAGCAGAGAATCGAAGCGAAACTGCCGGATTACGGCACCCGTACCGACGAGATAACCATCTACGCCGGCCCTTGCTCGGTCGAAAGCGAAGAGCAGTTCTTCGAAGTGGCCGAGTGCATTAGCGACTTGGGCCTTACCTGGATCCGCGGCGGCGCGTACAAGCCGCGCACCAACCCGCACAGCTTCCAGGGCCTTGGCGAGGAAGCCCTTAAGATCATGAAGGCCGGCGGCGAGAAGTACGGCCTGAAAACCCTTACGGAGGTCATGGACTCCGAGCACTGCGAGTTGGTGCATTCCTATGTGGACGGCTTGCAGGTGGGCGCCCGCAACTTCCAGAACTTTAGCTTGCTGAAAAACATCGGCAAGGTCACGAAGGACTCCCACAAGATGGTGCTGTTCAAGCGCGGTTTTGCGGGCACCATCGCCGAGTGGCTGGCGGCAACGGACTACATCACCATGGAAGGCAACGACAACGTGGTGTTGTGCGAGCGCGGCCTGCGCACGTTCGAGACGGCCACGCGTTTCACGCTCGACATCTCGGCCGTGCCCGTCATCCACAAGCAAAGCCTGCTGCCCATCTGCGTGGACGTGTCCCATCCGGCCGGCGTTCGCGACCTGGTGCCCAGCTTGGCGCGCGCTGCGGTGGCCGTGGGCGCCGACTCCATCATGATCGAGGTGCATCCCAACCCGCCGGCGGCGCTTTCCGACGGCCCGCAGCAGCTGACCCCGGCGCAGTTCCGCGTCCTGGTCGAGGAGCTGCGCGAGATTGCCGCGGTGTTCGGGAAGAAGATCGTCTAGCGGTCGCGAAGCGTTTTGCATAACGTGACGAAGGCGGATCGGGAAACCGGTCCGCTTTTTTTCGCGTTTGATTCGGTTGGCGGCAAGGGTATTTCTGGGCCGAGGCCCCTGCGAGGGCGGGGAGTTTGCGTTGCCCGGGTGCGCTTCCGACGGTGCGCAACCCGATTGTTCAGCGCTTGCCGTACGATATGGCGCGCTCAGGGCAGGCGCGCATACATCCAAGGCACATGAGGCATTTCTCGTATGGCCAGGTAGGGCGACCGTGCTTCATAACGATGGCGTTGGCGGGGCAGGTGCGCTCGCAGCGCCCGCAGCCCACGCACGCATCGCTCACGGCAAAGTTGCTGCAGGATATCACGCGGTCGAGCTCCACGTGGCGCATAAGACCGTCGACGCTGCTCGCCTTCCTCCACGTTCCCATAGCCGTCTCCCTTGTGCCGCCTGCGTTTTCGCCCTTCACGTCATGGTATCGCAAAATCGCGGTTCCCCTCGAGGCCATCTTCTCGTCCGCCCGCGGAATCGAACGTTATCTGCCTATGCTGTGCACGCGCGCCCGGGCGCATCCCGCCGCCGTGCGAAAGCGGTAGAATCTTTTAGTTGCGCTCATTGCAGCGCGCATGGATCGTAACAAGTCCCCGCCGCCGTTTTCCGTCGTTTCGGGTTCATGCCTGAAGCGTCCGTTTCCGGCGGCGAGTTGCTAACGCGAAGGAACGTCATATGCCCGTCGATATCACCACGCTCAACGGCCCGCAGCGCGCGGCAGTTGAATGCACCGAAGGCCCGCTTTTGGTCTTGGCCGGTGCTGGATCAGGCAAAACGCGCGTGCTCACGTACCGCATCGCGCACATCCTGGAGGATCTGAACGTGGCGCCGTGGGAGATCTTGGCCATCACGTTCACCAACAAGGCGGCCGCCGAGATGCGCGAGCGCCTGCAGGGCCTGGTCGGCCCGCGCAGCCGCGGCATGTGGGTGTCCACCTTCCACAGCATGTGCGTGCGCATGCTGCGCGCCGACGCCGAGCGCCTGGGATTCTCGAAGAGCTTCACCATCTACGACACCGACGACCAGAAGCGCCTGTATAAGGAAATCATGGCCGAGCTGGACATCGACCCGAAGCGCTTCCCCATAAACGCCCTGATGAACCGCATTTCCACGGCGAAAAACGAGTTGAAGGTGCCCGGCAACTTCGCGAAGGAGGCCAACGATCCGGTGGGCAAGGTGGCCGCGCGCGTGTACGAGAAGCTGCAGGAGCGCTTGAAGCAGGCAAACGCCTTCGACTTCGACGACCTGTTGCTGTACGCGTACCTGCTGCTGAAGAACCACCCCGACGTGCTCGAGGCCTATCAGCTGCGCTTCCGCTACATCATGGTCGACGAGTATCAGGACACCAACCATGCGCAGTACGAGATCACGCGCCTTCTGGCCGAGCAGCACGGCAACATCATGGTGGTAGGCGACGACGACCAGTCCATTTACAGCTGGCGTGGCGCCGACATCCGCAACATCCTGGAGTTCGAGAAGGACTACCCCCAGTGCACCACGGTGAAGCTGGAGCAGAACTACCGTAGCGTGGGCAACGTGCTGGCGGCGGCCAACGCAGTCATCGCGAACAACCAGCATCGCAAGGTGAAGAAGCTGTTCACCGACCAGGAGGACGGCGAGAAAATCCACGTGTACATGGCCTCCGACGAGCGCGATGAGGGCCGCTGGATCGCCGGTGAGATCGAGAAGCAGCGCCAGAAGGGGCTGTCCTACAACCAGGTGGCGGTGTTTTACCGCACCAACGCCCAGTCGCGCATGCTTGAAGACATGCTGCTGCGCGCCGGCGTGCCGTACCGCATCGTCGGCGGCACGCGATTCTTCGATCGCGCCGAGATCCGCGACGTCATGGCCTACCTTACGCTGGTGGTCAACCCCGCCGACGACATCGCGGCCAAGCGCGTCATCAACACGCCGCGCCGCGGCATCGGCAAGTCCACGGTGGAGCGCATCGAGCAGTTCGCGCGCGAGGTGGATATGACGTTCATGGAGGGCGCCGAAATCGCCATAGCCGATCCCGAGCTGCGTGCCGCCACGCGCCGCAGCGTGGGGGAGTTCGTGCAGATCATCAAGGACGCGCAGTCCTACTCGGGCGACCTGCGCAAGTGCATCGAAGCCGTCATCGACAAGTCTGGCCTGATCAGCGCCTTGCAGGCCGAGAACACCGACGAGGCGCGCGGGCGCGTTGAGAACATCCAGGAGTTCCTGTCCGTAGTCGATGAGTTCGTGGACACTCACGACGAGGAGGACGCCGACTACGCCGCGCCCACGGTAGGCGAGCAGGGCGGGGAAGGCGAAGGCGCCGCCGAGCCCGTGCGCGTGCTGCGCGGCGATTCGCTGGCCGACTTTTTGGAGTGGGTGCGCCTACGTACCGATCTCGACACCATGGACGAGGACGGCCAGGCGGTCACCATGATGACGGTGCACGCCTCGAAGGGCCTGGAGTTTGACTGCGTGTTCGTGGCGGGCATGGAGGAGACGCTGTTCCCGCACATGAACAGCGTCGGCGACGCCGCCGGCATCGAGGAGGAGCGCCGCCTGGCCTACGTCGCCATCACGCGCGCCCGCAAGGTGCTGTTCCTCACCTGCGCCTACACGCGCCAGATCTTCGGCCAGACGCAGGCCAACCCGGTGTCGCGCTTCATCCACGAGATCCCCGGCGAGCTTCGCCAGACCATGGGCGTGGGCAGCCAGGGTTTCTCCGGCACCGGCTGGGAGAAGCGCGGCAGCCGCAAAGGCATCTCCGGCAGCGGCGTGGAAGCCGGCGGCGGCCGCGTGTTTGGCCGCTCGAGCGCCAGCGCCCCCGGCGGCAGGTCCGAGCGCGAGCGCCGCGAGGTGCGTACGAACCGCATCGGCGCAGGTCGTTCCGTGTCGGGCGCCTACGTGCGCCCCGGGGCGGAGAAGAAGGCGGCAGCCAAGATGACCTTCGCCGCAGGCGACACCGTCGATCACAAGACGTTCGGCCGCGGCAAGGTGACGAAGGTGGACGGCGACACGCTCTACGTCCGCTTCTCCAAGTCTGGCCAAACGAAGAAGCTGCTGAAAGACTACGCGCCCATCGTCAAGATCGGCTAGGGCTCAAGCGGCCACGATCGGGCCGCTTGCTGCGATTTGCATACGGAAGCGCCCCGCAAACTTCGGCGGTTTGCGGGGCGCTTCGTTCTTTGAGCAGGGCTGAACGGGGGACGAAGGTGCGTTCACGCTTCGGGTCCGGCGGCCGGCGATGCGGCCGACGCGGGATGGCCGGGCAAGCTGCCGGTAGCGCTATGTGAACGGGGGACGAAGGTTCGCTCAAGTTGCAGGCCTTGATGGTTCGCAACGGCGCCTTGTTCGCGCTGGTTTTGCGTATGGGCGCGGAAAGCCGGCGACGCGGCCTTCTATTTCCCGCACATGTGCGATTCGCACCAGGCGCAGGCGTCGGGGGTTGCCGCCAGGCCGCCCAGGGCCGATTCGCGCAGCTCGAAGGGAAGGCTGCGGCCCACCTTGTACATGGCCTCCACCGTTTGGTCGAAGCCCACCAGGTTCCCGATGCCCGCAAGCGAGGTCTGGGCGCTCACCAGTGCCGTCGCCGCGCTCGAGGCGTTGCGCTTCTGGCACGGCACCTCCACCAGGCCCGCAACCGGGTCGCACACCAGGCCCATCATGTTGGTGAGCGCGTTGCCTGCGGCGTTCAAGCACTGCTCGGGCGTGCCGCCTTCAAGTTCCACGCACGCGGCCGCTGCCATCGCCGCCGCCGACCCGATCTCGGCCTGGCAGCCGCCTTCGGCGCCGGAGACCGTGGCGTTGCGGGTGATCAGGTAGCCCACGGCGGCGGCGCAGGCAAGCGCGTGCTGGAGCTGCTCGTCGGAATACCCCTTCGCCTTCTGCAGCGCCAGCAGCACGCCGGGGATCACGCCGGCCGATCCGGCGGTGGGGGCCGCCACGATGCGGCCCATGGAAGCATTGGTTTCCAATACGGCCATGGCGTAGGCGGCCGCGCTGGCTATGGGCTCGCCGAGCACGTCGGCGGCCGAATCGCGCACCTTCGCCATGCGTTGCGCCTCTCCGCCCAAAAGCCCGCCCATGGATGCTGCCGGTGCATCGAGCGGCAGGAACGCGGCGTCTTTCATGACGCGCAGCGCGTAAGCGAGATACGCGCTCGTGCTGTCGGCATGCCCGCCTGCCTGCTGCACGGCGGCCTCACGGCGCAGGAACACCTCGGAGATGGCGGCCTTTTGAGCAGCGCAAAGCGCGAGCAGCTGCGCCCCGTTCGTGAAATCGAGCGTCCGCAGACGCTCGAGCGCCGCTGCCTGCTCGGCTTCCCCGATGACAGCCTGCGCTTGGCCGAGCGAGGCGGCGGGGATGACGCGCACGCCGCGGATCAGGGGGTTTTCCAAGATGGTCGCCTGCGCATCGTCGTTGATGCGCTGGTCGGTCTCGAGCACGGTCCATGCCGTGTCGCCGCGCTGCTCGCGGTACAGGCGGGCTGTGGCGATGTTGACGCCGTGCGCCGAAAGGCTGGTGGCGATGTGCGCGAGGACGCCCGGCAGGTCGCGCTGCTGCACCACGATCGAGTGGTTCTCGCCGGTGATGTAGACGTCCACCCCGTCGATCTTGCGGATAACCGCCGCGCCGCCGCCCACGCTTTCGCCGCGCACTTCCATGCGGCCGCCTTCAGCGGCGTCGATGACGATATCGATGGTGTTGGGGTGCTCGTAGTCGTCGCGGTCGGGCAGGGGGGTGAAGGTGAAGTCAAGCCCCGCTTCGCGTGCGTGCGCGAACGAGTTGCGGATGCGCAGGTCGTCGGGCGCGAAGCCG
>URQU01000056.1 GCA_900550055.1 uncultured Coriobacteriaceae bacterium
TATCGCAAGACGGCCGCCTACGGCCACTTCGGCCGCGAGCTTCCCGAGTTCACCTGGGAGGCAACCGACCGCGCGGACGCCCTGCGCAGGGCCTGCGGTCTGGAGTAAGCGTTTTCGGCGCCTTCGGCAGAAGGGCGTGGCGTATGGTCGGCTTTCGTCGATTGCGGCGCATGTTACGAAATGAGGCCGGGCCGGGATCGGCTTGGGGCCCGCTGCAAACGACGGCGGACCTGATTGATATCGCGAAATAGGGAAAGCCCGCTGAAAGCAAGCGCGGCATAGTCCGGGGTTCCGGGATATGCCGCTTTTGCCAGCGGGCTTTCCGGCGTTTCGGGCATGCTGCGGGCGATCGCCATGTCGGCGACCGCCACGCCGATGTGCGCGGGCGTTGCTTCACCATCTCTATCGAACGGTCGCGGTATCGACCGGAATGTGCGACCGACGGGAGAATCGGGCACGAGCGCGGATGATTCTCTAAAAGCGAATATCTGTTCGCTTTCTCGATCGCTTTCCGCGAAACGCTGGTATACTGGTGCGCTATGAAACTGGCATCCGTGATCTTGGACATACCTACGCAGGCGCTCGATGCGCCTTATACCTATGCGGTCCCTGAAGAGGGGCTGTTCGCCGCCGCATGCGAAGGCTCGGGCGACTGTGACGATGGCCCGCTTGGACGCGACTTCGCCATTTCGGTGGGTTGCGCGGTGCTGGTGCCGTTCGGTCACCGGCGTGCCGTGGGTTTCGTGGTGTCGATCGGCGAATACGGGCAGCCCGGTGGGCCGCAGTGGCCGCAGGGCATCGACGCGGGCAAGCTCAAGGCCATCGAGCGCGCCGTCAGCCAGCCGTATTTCGATGAAGAGGGCGCCGCCTGCGCCCAATGGCTTTCCGAACGCTATATCGCGCCGCTGTCGGCGTGCGTGCGCCTGTTCACGCCGCCGGGCGGCGTGCCGCGCATGGTGCACGGGCGCGATGGCCGTTGGCGTCTCGAGCAGCCCGCAGTCGGCCAGGTGGACGACCGCTGGGTGGTCGCGGGCCCGGCGTTTTCCGAGTTCACGCCCCGGGCGAACGCCGTCAAGCAGGTCGCGGTCATGGAAGCGTTGCGCGGAGGGCAGCTGCGCGTGAGCGAGTTGACCGCTCAGCTGGGCTCGGTTTCCCCGACGCTTAAGGCCTTGGAGGCGAAGGGCGCGGTCGTCATCGAGCACCGTCGCCGCATGCGCGGGTTTTCCGAAGACGCGGCGCGCATCGCGCAGCGCGCGGTTTCGGGCGCTTTCGAGGACGCCGCTGGCGAAGAGGCGGTCGGCTTCGGGGAGTCCGCTGGCGGGGGCGTCGTCGAACGAAGGGCTTCGGGCTCCGAGGCCGCTTGCGAGGGCCATGCGGGGCAGTCGTGCGCCAGCGTTGCCAACCTGGCGGCGGGCAACGAAGACGCAGCGCATGCTCCCTCGCGGAAGCCGCAGCTCACCCCGGGCCAGGCGCAGGCGCTCGACGCCATCTCCTCCGCCTGCGATGCCGCCGACGGCCACGTGGTGCTCGTCGACGGCGTCACGGGCTCGGGCAAGACCGAGGTGTATCTGCAGGCCATCGAGCGGGTCCTCGCGCAGGGTCGCACGGCGTGCGTGCTCGTGCCCGAGATCTCGTTGACCCCGCAGACGGTAGGGCGCTTCCGCGGCCGCTTCGGCGATACCGTGGCGGTCATGCATTCGCGCATGTCCGCCGGTGAACGCTACGACCAATGGGACTTCATCCGCAGCGGGGCGGCCCGCGTGGTGGTGGGTGCCCGCAGCGCGCTTTTCACCCCGCTCGCCAATGTGGGGCTCTACGTCATCGACGAGGAGCACGAGGGCAGCTATAAGCAGGATAGCGCCCCGCGCTACCATGCGCGCGAGGTCGCGTGCTGGATGGCCCGTCGCAGCGGCGCCGCGGTGGTGCTCGGCAGCGCCACGCCGTCGATCGAGGCGCTCTACCGGTGCGCGAAGCATCCGCGTTGGACGCAGGTCCGCTTGCCCGAGCGCGCCAACGGCCGCCCGATGCCGGCTGTCCGCGTGGTGGATATGGCGCGCGAGTTCGCCGAGGGTTCTCGCTCCATGTTCTCCGCCGCCCTTACACGGGCCTTGCAAGAGGAGCTTTCGCAGGGGCGCAAAGCGGTGCTTCTGCTCAATCAGCGCGGTTTCGCGAAGTTTTTGCTGTGCCGCGAATGCGGCTTCGTGCCGAAGTGCCCGCACTGCGACACGTCGCTCACCTACCATGAGCGAGGCAACTTCCTGGCGTGCCACCATTGCGGTTACCGGCAGGCATCGCCGGCGGTGTGCCCGGAGTGCTCGAGCCCTTATCTGAAGAAGTTCGGCGCGGGAACGCAGCGCGTGGAAGACGAGCTGCGCTGCGCGCTCGACGCCATGCCCGGGGTGGGGCCGGGCGTGCCCATCATCCGCATGGATGCCGACACCACCAGCGGGAAGGGGGCGCACGAGCGCCTGCTCGAGCAGTTCGCGGCGGCGCAGGCGGCGGTGCTGCTCGGCACGCAGATGATTGCGAAGGGCCTTGACTTCGACGACGTCACCTTGGTGGGCGTCATCAACGCCGACACGCAGCTGCAGCTGCCCGATTTCCGCGCCCACGAGCGCACGTTCGACCTGATCGAGCAGGTAGCCGGCCGCGCCGGACGCGCGCAGCTGCCCGGGCGCGTGCTCGTGCAGACCTACGAGGCCGACGCCGCGCCCATCCGCGCCGCGGCGCGCTACGATCGCGCGCTGTTTTTGCGAGACGAGCTGCCCAAGCGCAAGATGCTCGGGTATCCGCCGTACGTGCGCATGGCCAACGTGCTGGTGTGGGGCGCCCACGAGGCCGACGTGGCGGCGCTCGCCCGCGAGCTTGCGGCCGAGCTTGCTGAGCAGGCGCGCGCCTTCGGCGGCGACGGGTGGAGCGTGCTGCCGGCAACCCCGTGCGTGCTCGCGAAGCTGCGCAACACGTATCGCTGGCATGTTGTGGTCAAGTGCCCCGCCGACGCCGACGTGTCCGCAGTGCTTCTGCCGGTGTTCCGGCGCCGCAAGGCCGACAAGTGGGTGAACGTCGCCGTGGACGTCGACCCTGACGACTTGCTCTGACGTGCAGATTATGCTATCTTAATTTGATGCATATTTGCGCCCATTTGCGGAATGGCAATAGGCGCGTTTTTTATCCTGTCGAAAGGA
The DNA here is from genome assembly GCA_900550055.1 of uncultured Coriobacteriaceae bacterium. Classification (GTDB taxonomy): domain Bacteria; phylum Actinomycetota; class Coriobacteriia; order Coriobacteriales; family Eggerthellaceae; genus Senegalimassilia. The sequence goes on from URQU01000056.1 coordinate 3,186, forward strand.
AGAACACGTGGCTCAAGCTTCGAAGAACCAGGCAACCGCTTCCAAGACCGCGAAATCCGCGAAGCTGGCCGCTGCCCCCGCGGTGGTCGAAGAGGTGCTTGAGGACGAGGACGTGCTGGACGTCGACGACGTCGAGCCCGATATGAGCAGCACCGAGGCGGCCTCCGACGAGAAGCCGGAGTCCAACATCAACGAGGACGGCGAGGAACAGGACCTGCTCGAGGGCATCCCCGAGGAGGAGCTCAAGGCCGCTTCCGATGTGTCGCTGCCCAAGGTGCGCACGAAGAAGACCCGCAGCTCGGTGCGCAAGCGCAACGAGGCCGCCAACGTCACCATGCTCACCGGCGACCCGGTGCGCATGTACCTTAAGGAAATCGGCAAGGTCCCGCTGCTCAGCGCTGCCGAGGAGATCGACCTGGCCATGAAGATCGAAGCCGGCGTCGCCGCCGCGGCCGAGCTTGACAAGGCCGAGGAGGAGGGCCGCGAGCTCGAGCGCCGCGAGAAGCGCCGTCTGGGCCGCGTGGAGCAGGTGGGCATCGATGCCAAGCAGCAGCTCATCGAGGCGAACCTGCGACTGGTCGTGTCCATCGCCAAGCGCTATGTCGGCCGCGGCATGCTGTTTTTGGACCTTATCCAGGAAGGCAACCTTGGCTTGATTCGCGCCGTCGAGAAGTTCGACTACACGAAGGGCTTCAAGTTCTCCACGTACGCCACGTGGTGGATCCGCCAGGCCATCACCCGCGCCATCGCCGATCAGGCGCGTACCATCCGCATCCCGGTTCACATGGTGGAAACCATCAACAAGCTCGTGCGCATCCAGCGCCAGCTTCTGCAAGAGCTCGGTCGCGAGCCAACGCCCGAGGAGATCGGCAAGGAGATGGGCCTTCCCGCCGAGCGTGTGCGCGAGATCCAGAAGATCAGCCAGGAGCCCGTTTCCCTGGAAACGCCTATCGGCGAGGAAGAGGATTCCCAGCTCGGCGACTTCATCGAGGACGACGCCGCCGTGGTGCCGCCCGATGCTGCCAGCTTCAGCATGCTTCAAGAGCAGCTGTCCAAGGTGCTCGACGGCCTTGCCGAGCGCGAGCGCAAGGTGATCAGCCTGCGCTTCGGCCTGGAGGACGGCCATCCTCGCACGCTCGAGGAGGTCGGTCGCGAGTTCGGTGTCACGCGCGAGCGTATCCGCCAGATCGAGAGCAAGACGCTTGCAAAGCTGCGTCATCCTTCCCGCTCCAGCAAGCTGAAGGATTACCTGGAAGATTAACGGAAACGCGGGTCGTAAGGCCCGCGTTTCTTTTCGGGCGGCAAACGCCCCTAGCTAGACCCATCGCCCACGAAAGGCACCCAGATGACTTCTCCCGCATACGATGAATTCGAGTTCTTCGCCAGCTGCTTGGCCGGGTTCGAGCAATATCTTGCCGATGAGCTCAAGCGCCTGCGCGGCCGTCGCATCCGCCCGCTGCACGGCGGCGTGGCGTTCTTCGGCACGGCGGCCGTGGCACAGCGAGTGTGCCTGTGGTCTCGTCTGGCCTCGCGCGTCACGCTGGTGGTCAAGCGCGTGAACGCCGGCGATGCCAGCTTGCTGTACGAGGGCATCCGCCGCATCCCCTGGCATGAGGTCATCGCGCCCGGGGCCAGCATCGCCGTTCGCGCGCACGGCATGAACGAAGAGCTTCGCAACACGCATTTCACCGAGCTGAAGGTCAAGGACGGCATCTGCGATGCGCTCAGGGAGCGCACGGGCTCGCGCCCCGATGTGGATAGCGCCAACGCCGACGCCAACATCGACGTGCGCATCCGCGACAGCCGCGCTACCGTTTCGCTGGACCTTTCCGGCGAATCGCTGTACGCGCGCCCATATCTGGAGCTCGATGCGGGTCAGGACGCCCCGCTTGAGTGCGCCTTGTCCGCGGGCGTGCTGGCCATGTGCGAGTGGGATGGCATGCGCAACGCGGCTGCGTTGGTCGACCCGGCGTGCGGCGACGGCTCGCTGGTGGTGGAGGCTGCCGCGGCGGCGTGCGATATGGCTCCGGGCCTGGCGCGCAGCCGCTGGGGCTTCATGGGCTGGGCCGCGTTCGACGAACCGGCTTGGGAACGCCTGCTCGACGAGGCCGATGAGCGTTTCGAAGAAGGCTTGGAAGCCGTCGGCGGCGCCGGTGCGGCGAACGCGTCGGCCTCCGATCGCCCCGATCTTGAACGCGTGCGCATCGTAGGCGCCACCAATTCAAGCCCCGCCATCGCCCGTGCCCGCAACCGCGCCAAGCGCGCCGGCTTGCGTCAGGTGGTCAGCATCGAGCTGGGAGATGCGCATACCGTGGCGGATATGGCAAAACGCGCTTGCGATGTGGCAGAACGGCTGCAGAGCAGGCGTGGGACCGATAGCGGCCAGGACAAGCTGTGCCCGTGCCTGGTGGCATCCAATATGCCGGCGGGCGATCGCATCCAGTCCGAGGCCCGCGCGCAAGCCGAGGCCGCGGCGTTCGTGAAGGCCGCGGCGGCGGTTCCGGCGGGCAGCCTGTATGCCGTCGCCGGCGGAGAAGGCGTGCAGGGCCGTTTCGGCGTCGACGCGGCAGACGCGCTGCGTTTCGGCCGCGGACGCGTGGAAACCCAGGTGTTGCTGTTCATGCGGCCTCCGGCGCAGTTTGCCCAGGCCGTGGTGCCGGACGCCAACGGCGGCGCGGAGCACAAGGTGGAGGTGTTCGAGGAATCCTCGCAGCAGTTCGCCGACCGTTTGCGCAAGGTCGCCAAGGAGCGCCGCAAGTGGGCGCGCCGTGAAGGCGTTACGTGCTATCGCGTCTATGATGCCGACCTGCCGGATTATTCCGCCGCCATCGACGTGTACACCGGCGCCGGCCAGGCTGCGGGCAATACGTACCTTCATATCGCCGAATATGCGCCGCCGCGCTCCATCGACCCTGATAAGGCGCGTCGCCGCTTCGACGATATCCTCACCTTGGCGCCGGTGGTCTTGGGCGCGCGTCCTGACCACGTGTTCTCGAAGGTGCGCTGCCACGACAAGGGCGGCGGGCAGTACCGTGGTGCGGGCAAGCGCAATTACGTCACGCATGTCGACGAGGCCGGGTGCCTGCTTGAGGTCGATCTTGCCGGCTACCTGGACACGGGCCTGTTCCTCGATCATCGCGATACGCGCGCCATGGTGCGCAAGATGGCCGCGGGCAAGCGCTTTCTCAACCTGTTCGCCTACACGGGTTCGGCTACGGTGCAGGCAGCGGCTGGCGGGGCGGTGGAAACCGTCACGGTCGACCTGTCGCAAACCTATCTGGACTGGGCAGAGCGCAATATGGAGCAAAACGGCTTCACTGGTCGTGCCCACAGCTTCGAGCGCGGTGACGTGATGAGCTGGATCACCGATTGCCGTCGCAGCCCGCGCCGCTTCGATTTGATCTTCGTGGACCCGCCCACGTTCAGCAACTCGAAGTCCATGGGCAAGCGCACCTGGGATGTGCAGCGCGACCACGTCGAGCTTTTGGTGGGTGTTTCCCGTCTGCTCACCAAGGATGGCACGGCGGTGTTCAGCTGCAACTTGCGCTCGTTCAAGCCAGACATGGAGCAGCTGGACAAGTACGGGGTTGCGCTCGAGGACATCACGGCGCAAACCATCCCGCACGATTTCGAGCGCAATCCGCGCATCCACAAGTGCTACCTGGTGAAGCGCGCGTAGAACGGACGGTGTCTAACTCGTTCAACTAGCTCTACATAAGACAGGGGCCTGAAAGCTGCATCGCTTTCAGGCCCCTGCCGTTTTGTCGCTATGTGCACGAGCGGCGAATGCGCCATTTTGCGTAACGTACTGCAGCCTCCTAGCATCGGCTATGCATTGCATCTTGCAGCAAGCGTAGCACATGCGCAATGCGCTTTCAGATCCTCCCGCTACACCATGCACATCTTTGCCGGTGCGCGCTTGGCTCGTGCAGCGTGCATTTGGGCCATCCGCCCGTTATTTATGCCCGCCTGCTTTCAGGGGAGGGCGCGCACCGCCCATCTTGCGAACGAAGAAGTTCACGACGAACCCGGTGAGAACCGCGGCCGCTACGGTGCCCTCGCGGACGCCCGTCACGTTTCCCATGGTGACAAGCGAAACCGCGCAGGCGATGATGACGCAGCTGATATCGAACCCGACTTTGGTGTGGCCGAAATTCCACCCGGTTTTCGAGGTGATGGCGGCTACCAAGGCCTCTCCGCAGTTCATAGCCACATTTGCAACAACCGTGAACGATACGCCTGCGGCAAGCGTGAGAATGCCGAGGGCGAGCATGCCCAGGGATTCGGCGTAGTTCGCGGGCGCAAACCAGGAAAGCAGGCTTGCGAACCCGTCGATGCTCAGGCTGAACAGCACGCTGATGGGAATCTGCAGCAACGCCAAGAGCTGGAACCGCCGGCGCAGGATGATCACCTGCCCAAGCAGCAGCAGGATGTTCCAGAAGAACATGAACACGCCGTACGATACGTTGGGGAAGGCCACGCTGAGCACGTATCCCGTTGATGAGATGGGGGTGTTTCCCGTAGCCGATTTCGTGACGATGACGATGCCTGCTGCCATGACGACGATCCCGATGGCAAGCAGGCACCAGCGCAGCGCTAAGTGTTGCTTCATGTTTCTTCTTTCTGTTGGAGGGGGACGGGTCAAGCGCCGTGCCAAGAATGGTCGAGCAAAACCCTATATCGATTGTAGGCATACAGGAGTTTCCTCGCAACCAAACTTTTTCAAAAAAGTTGAAATCAGGGGTTGCGCGGTAGGGTCCTTTCCCGTAATATATATCGAGCGCGCTACGAAGTACGCAGCACGGTCGCTTGGCTCAGCGGGAGAGCATCGCCTTCACACGGCGGGGGTCACAGGTTCAAATCCTGTAGCGACCACCACGAATGACAAGGCCGGAATCAAGTGGTTCCGGCCTTTTTCTTTCAAATGCGTTGAAGTGGACTCCTCGGTTGAACTTCGCCGCATGCTGCAAGCGCGATGAAGGTGTGTTTCGCGAAAGCGAACGTCACCGCAGCAATCGGGCCTGTAGCTCAACGGTGGAGCAGGGGACTCATAATCCTTTGGTTCTCGGTTCGAATCCGGGCGGGCCCACCAAAACATCTAAGGCCAGGAGATCGTCGCTCCTGGCCTTTTCTTTTGCATCTTTCAGGTATTGGGAAGCGGTGCGGTCCGGTGGTAGCGGGTTATGCTCGCATCATAAGAATAGTTGGCCACGCATTCATCATCTCGTCGCCAGGTCATCGCCGAAATCCGGCAGTACGGGCAATCATGGGGGCAATGAAAATGCCGCCAGATATCAAGGCGGCATTTTCATTGCTTCGCTTATGCGCAGTGAGTTTCGCTTAACCGGCTAACGTCTAGAACCCAAGGTCCTCGGCGATCAAGATCACCTTGATGCGGCCGGCTTCGCGGTTGTGGCGCGTTACCACCACGTTGCAGCACATGCATCCGGGCTCGTGGCAGTTGCCGCAGGTGCCAGTGCGCTCGCAGGGAGTGTCCGTGTGCAGGCGCGCGGCGTTTGGCGGGCACGCCATGGTATGGATGCGCTTGATGCCGGCGTCCACGTCCTCCACCACCTTGTTCATACCTACCAGCACGAACACTTCGCGCGGCCCGTACAGCAGGCAGGCAAGGCGGTTGGAGTTGCCGTCGATGTTGACCAGCTCGCCTTTTCGTGTGATGGCGTTGGCGCTCATGAAGAAGCAGTCGCTGGCCAGTTGCTGCAGAATGATCTCATGCGTCTGTTCGGGCGTGGCTGCCTTCGAGCGGTCGAGCATGCGGTAATCGCCGCCTTCCAGCATGGCTTTCACGCCTGTTTCCCCGAACGTTTGCGTGCCGCCCCAGGCGATGGAGGCGCCGGCGGGCACCAGCTTGCGCACCAGTTCCACGGCATCGGCGGAGGTTTCGCAGAAATAGCCTTCCATGTTGCGGCGCTCGAGCTGCTTGATGATGATTTTCGCCGTTTGCGCGAATGCGGTGGTGCGGGGGTTTTCCATGGTGCGCTCCTTCTCTCGTCTAGCGGATGGTTCCCATTGTGCCACGTTTCAGCGGCACGGTTGCCTTGCGGCTGGGAAACGAACGGCGAAGCGTAAAACGCGTAGATGGAATTGATCCTGGCGGGCGCCAAGCACCGAGTGCGGTTGCGTTTTCGCGGGGAAGCGGGGAAGCGCCGATAGGTATTGCGCCCGGCGGGAGCAGGGCATTGCGCTGGCCGATGCCTTCTCGGCTTCGTACGTCAAACGGTTGCAGATGGCGCGCGTCTGCGCGGGATATAAGCGCTATACTGGAATAACTACTGAATTCCCGCCTAACTATGAATGTGAGGGCATGATGGGCGATAGCTTCGAAGCCAGCAAGAAACGCAGCGATGAGATTCGCGCCGACCTTTCCGTCAACCCCGGCAAATACTGCATGCTCACGGGCGACCGCCCCACGGGCAGGCTGCATCTGGGCCATTACTTCGGCACCATCCGCGAGCGCGTGGCGCTGCAGAACCTGGGCGTCACCTCCCGCGTGATCATCGCCGACTACCAGGTCATCACCGACCGTGACACCACGGCCAATATCCAGGACAACGTCTACAACATGGTCATCGACTACCTAGCCTGCGGCATCGACCCGGAGAAGACCATCATCTTCACCCATTCGCAGGTGCCGGCGCTCAACCAGCTCATGCTTCCGTTCCTTTCCCTGTGCACCGAGGCCGAGCTTGAGCGCAATCCCACGGTGAAGTCCGAGCAGGAGGCCTCCGGCCACGCGCTCACCGGTCTTTTGCTCACCTATCCCGTTCACCAGGCGTGCGACATCCTGTTCTGCAAGGGCAACATCGTGCCCGTCGGCAAGGACCAGCTGCCGCACATCGAGCAAACCCGTCAGATCGCCCGCCGCTTCAACGAGCGTTACGGCCATGTGTTCCCCGAGCCCGAGGGCCTGCTCACCGATGCCGTGCTCATCCCCGGCCTTGACGGTCGCAAGATGTCGAAGAGCTACGGCAACGCCATCAGCCTGTCGGCCACGGCCGAGGAGACGGCGAAGCTCATCAAGAAGTCCCAGACCGACTCCGAGCGCTTCATCACCTTCGATCCGGACAACCGCCCGGGCGTGTCGGCCCTTATCACCACGGCATCGCTGTGCACCGGCCGCGGCGAGCAGGAGATCGCCGAGGAGATCGG
>URQU01000057.1 GCA_900550055.1 uncultured Coriobacteriaceae bacterium
GGAAAGCCGGACAAGAACCAGTACCGCCGCTTCAAGATAAAGACGCCGCTCGACGAGGCCAACGACTTCCTCTCCATGCAGGAGGTGATGCGGCGCCGCTACGCGCCGGAACGTTTGAGCGACGAGCGCTTCGGCAGCAAGCCGGACCTCATCATCCTGGACGGCGGAAAGCCGCAGCTGACGGCGGCGCTCGCCATGTTCGAGGAGATGGGGATCGACGACATCGCCATTTGCGGTCTGGCCAAGCGCGACGAGGAGCTGTTCGTGCCTTGGCAGGACACGGGACCGGTGGTGCTGCCCTCAGGCTCGGCGTCGCTGTACCTGGTGAAGCAGGTGCGCGACGAGGCCCACCGCTTCGCCATCACCTTCCACCGCGAGCTGCGCGGCAAGGGTATGACGGCGAGTATTCTGGACGACGTGGCGGGTCTGGGGCCCGTGCGAAAGAAGGCGCTGATGAAGCACTTCAAGTCGTTCAAGAACCTGAAGGCCGCGAGCCTCGAGGACATCAAGGCCGCCAAGGTCATCCCCGAAGAGGTGGCCGAGGAGCTGGTGCGCGTTCTCGCGCAGTATAATGAGCGGAAAGAAGAGAAGGAAGAACAGCTGGCCGATAGCGTCCTGGCGAACACCATCCCGTAGGGGCAGACCTTGGTCTGCCCTTCCGAGCGGGATAGCCATGCTTATGAGGGGCGACCAAGATCGCCCCCTACGGAGAGCTCGTTCAGACAAACGGAAAGCCTCTGTGAAGAAGAGCGATCCTTTCAGGAAAGGAGGCCTTTGTGGCCGAGGAGGTAATGGAAGAGGCTCAGATGCCCGACTTCGTCATCGTGACGGGCATGTCCGGCGCCGGGCGCACGGAAGCCATGCACGTCTTCGAGGATTTGGGCTACTACTGCGTGGACAACTTGCCTTCGAGCCTGCTCGCCGAGCTCGTGCGCGTGAACGAGAGTACCGAGCACGAGGGCGGCCGGCGTCGTCTGGCCGTGGTCTGCGACTCGCGCAACGGCGACTTCTTCGGCGATCTGGAGGCCGAGCTTTCCTCCATGCGAGAGGCCGGCGTCTCCTACAAGACGCTGTTCCTCGATGCCGCCGACGACAAGCTCATCGCCCGTTACAAGTCGAGCCGCCGCCGGCATCCGCTGTGCACCGACGGCACCACCATCTGGCAGGGCATCCAGCGCGAGCGGCTCATGCTCACGGGCCTTCGCGACCGCGCCGACTACGTCATCGACACCACCGATATGCTGCCCCAGAAGCTGCGCAGCACCATCCGGGGGCTCTTCGCCACGGGCAGCGAGCGCAAGGGGCTTGCGGTCACCGTGTACTCCTTCGGCTTCAAGCACGGCGCCCCCTACGATGCGGATCTCGTCATGGACGTGCGCTTCCTGCCGAACCCCTATTACGATCCGGAACTGCGGCCGCTGACGGGGCTGGACGCCCCGGTGCGCGACTTCGTGCGCATGCGCGAGGAGACCATCGAGTTCGAGCAGAAGTGGCACGACCTTTTGGACGTCGTCATGCCGGGGTACGTCGCCGAGGGCAAGCAGCAGCTGGCCATCGGCGTGGGCTGCACCGGCGGCCAGCACCGGTCGGTGGCGCTTGCCGAGGCCACGGGCGATTACCTGAAGTCGAAGGGCTATCGGGTGAGCGTTGCCCATCGCGATCTGCGTCTGGCCGAGCGCGGTCACGACGTGCAGCGCGAGAGCGACAACGTGCTGGACGCCCGTGCCGGCGGCGGAAAGGAAGCGTAGAAGGTGGCCGGCATAAAGAAGAGCACCGAGGCCTTCCGCGTTGATCCGGCGGCCACGGCGGCGTTCTCGGCCCTGCGCAGCGCGCTTCCGAACCTGCGGCCTTTGGATGAGGACGCCCGCGCACTGAAGGCGGTGGTCATCGGCGGGGGCACCGGCGCTCCGGTCTCCATCCGGACGCTGCTCTCCTTAGGCGTGCAGACGAGCGCCGTCGTGGCCATGGCCGACGACGGCGGCAGCACCGGTGTTTTGCGCGAGGAGGCCGACGTCACGCCGCCCGGCGACATCCGCAAGTGCCTCGTGGCCTTTGCGAAGGATCCCGCCGACCCGCTTGTGCGGGCGCTCAAGTACCGCTTCGCCGTGGCCCGCGACCATGCTCTGGGCAACCTCCTTCTGGCCGCGCTGGAAGATGCGACGGGGTCGTTTCCCGAGGCCATCGCCATCTGCGAGAAGCTGGTGGACGCCCAGGGGCACGTGTATCCCTCGACGTTGGACCACGTGGTGTTGTCGGCCCAGACCCAGGACGGGCGCATTCTGGACGGTCAGGCCGTGGCCTGCCATTCCAAGACGGCGCTTGCGCAGGTGTGGCTCTCCGCCGAGGACGGCCGGCCGCCGCGCCCTTACGAGCCGGCGCTTCAGGCCATCCGCGAGGCCGACCTCATCGTGCTGGGCCCGGGGTCGCTGTTCACCTCCATCATCCCGAACCTGCTCATCCCCGGCGTCGTCGAGGCCATCCGCGCCTCTCGGGGCCGCGTGCTATTCGTGTGCGCCCTGGCCGACGTGCAAGGGGAGACGTGGGGGCTGACGGCCCGCGAGCACTTCGAGGCGCTGACGGCCCACGGCATGGAGGGGCTCATCGACTACATGCTCGTGCACTCGAAGGTGCCTCTGCGCGCCGAAAGCCCCGCCACGGGCAGCTTCGCGGCCATCTCCGGGGCCGAGCTGGAGCACGCTTCCACGAGCGACTTGAACGACGACCAGCTCATCAAGGGGGTGCGTCCCATCTCCATCTCCTACGCCGATATGCTCGCCATCCAGTCCCGCGGTCCCATCGTCATCAGCCGAAACCTCGTGGACGCCGAGCAGCCCACGTGGCACTCGCCCTTCGCGCTGCGCGATGCCTTCCAGAACGTCATCAAGCTCTCGCGGGCGCGCCGGAGCTAGGCCATGTCGTTCACGTCCGAGGTGAAAGACGAGCTGGCCCGGGTCATGCCCGCCTGTCCGCAGTGCGAGAAGGCGACGCTCGCGGCGCTGGTGCGCATCGAGGGGACGCTCTTCGTGAGCGGACCTGCCCGCTACCGGGTGGAGATCGCCACGGACGCGCCGGCCTCAGCACGGCTCGTCGTGCGGCTTTTGCACGGCATCTATTCGTTGAAGACGAACCTCACCATGCGCCGTTCGGTGCTGCACAAGACACCGAACTACCTCATCGAGGTGCCGGCCCAGCCCCATCTGGCCGACGCCTTGCGCGACATGGGGGTGCTCTCGGCCGAGGGCGGCCTCGAGATGGGTATCAAGGAATCGCTCGTGGCCAAGCCCTGCTGCGCGGCGGCCTACCTGCGCGGCGCCTTTTTGGGCAGCGGCTTCATCTCGAATCCCAAAAGCGACTTCCACTTCGAGATCACCGTGGAATCCGAGGCGCTGGCCGAGGGGCTCGTGGAGCTCATGGCCCGCAAGGACATCACGGCCCGCATCATGGCACGGCGCAGCTCGTACATGGTCTACCTGAAGAGCGGCAACGCCATCACGGAGTTCCTCGCCTTCACCGGCGCCCACCAGGCGGCGCTTTCCATGGAGGAGGAGCGCGTCGTGAAGTCGGTGCGCAACGACGTGAACCGCCAGATCAACGCCGAGCTGGCCAACCAGCAGAAGGCCGCCAGCGCCGCCGTAGAGCAGATTTACGCCATCCGGCGGGTGGTGGAGCACTACGGTATGGAGGACTTGCCCCCGGCGATCCGGGAGTTCATCCGCCTGCGGGTCACCTACCCCGAGGCGTCGCTGAAGGAGCTCGGCCAGCGGGCGACGCCGCCCCTTTCCAAGAGCGCCGTCTATCACCGCGTCCGCCGCCTCGAGTCAATGGCCGCCGAGCTGGACGCGGGGGAGTAGCGCCGGCAGCCCCATCGAAGTGGTAAACGGCCTCTCTAGCTTCTCCCTTGTGCCGTATTTCCTCCAGTAAGTTGTGCCCGAGTCAATTTACTGGAGGAAATAGGCAGCAAGTTGTTGCGCTCGCTTTTGTGCAGGCGGGACGGTTTTCGGGGCCGTCGGCTTTATCGTGGTGGGAATCGCTTAGCTTCGTAGTAAACTTGTGAGAGGCCTAACAGCTGATACGTGCCCATCGGGCTTCGCGAGTATCTTGTGAAAGGAGATACGCATGACAACCAAGGTAGGCATCAACGGATTCGGTCGCATCGGACGCCTCGTCTTCCGCGCCATGGCCGACGATCCCGCGGTCGAGGTGATCGCCGTCAACGATCTGGGCGACAAAGCCACCGCTGCTCACCTGCTGAAGTACGACTCCATCCACGGCATCCGCAATTTTGATATCGAAGTGACGGGTGACGGCTTGGTGGTGGATGGCAAGCACGTGACCATGCTTTCCGACCGCGATCCGGCGAACCTGCCCTGGGGCGAGCTGGGTGTGGATGTGGTCGTAGAGGCCACCGGCATCTTCAAGACCGGCGAGCTGGCGCAGAAGCACCTGGATGCCGGCGCCAAGAAGGTCGTCATTACCTGCCCGGCCAAGGACGAGGACATCACCATCGTCATGGGCGTCAACGACGACCAGTACGACCCCGAGGTGCACAACATCATCTCGAACGCCTCCTGCACCACCAACTGCCTGGCTCCCTTCGCCAAGGTGCTGCTGGAGAACTTCGGCATCAAGCGCGGCTACATGAACACCATTCATTCCTACACCAACGATCAGAAGATCTTGGACCTGCCGCATAAGGACCTGCGCCGTGCCCGCGCCGCAGCCATGTCCATGATCCCGACCACCACGGGCGCCGCTCGCGCCGTGTCCCTGGTCCTCCCCGAGCTGGCTGGCAAGCTCGACGGCTTCGCCACGCGCGTTCCCACGCCCGACGGCTCCATGGTCGACCTGACGGTCGAGCTGGAGCGCGAGGTCACCATCGAGGAAATCAACGCCGCAATGAAGGAAGCAGCCGAAGGCCAGCTCGCCGGCGTGCTCGAGTACACCGAAGATCCCATCGTGTCCATCGACATCGTGGGCAACAACCACTCCTCCATCTTCGACAGCAAGCTCACCATGGTCATGGGCGGCAAGTCCAACATGGTCAAGGTCGTTTCCTGGTACGACAACGAGTGGGGTTACTCCAACCGCGTGAAGGACCTTGTCAAGATCCTGCTCTAATCGGCTAACCGCTTAACGCTATGAAGGGCCCTGGAACCGAACCACGCCCCTTGCAAGCTGCGACGACCGTGCCCGCTGCGCGGCCGGCTGCATTGCAAGGCGGCATCGGGACCAGGGTCTTTTAGTTGGATATCACCGCATCCGCGGTGGTTTGAAAGGAAGTCATCATGGCTGATATCGCCACCGTCGACCAGCTCGACGCACGCGGCAAGCGCGTGCTCGTCCGCGTCGACTTCAACGTCCCCGTGGCAGACGGCGTCTGCACCGATGATACCCGCATCCGCGCCGCGCTGCCCACCATTCGGAAACTGATCGACGAAGGCGCCCGCGTCATCCTCATGAGCCACCTCGGCCGTCCGGCAGGCGAGGGCTTCGAGGAGAAGTTCACGCTGCGCCCGGCAGCCCTGCGCCTCTCCGAGCTGCTCGGTCGCCCCGTGGCGTTTGCCTCCGACACCGTCGGCCCCGACGCCCAGGCCAAGGCAGCAGCGCTTCAGGATGGTCAGGTGCTGGTGCTCGAGAACCTTCGTTTCGACAAGCGCGAGAAGAAGAACGATCCCGAGTTCTGCCAAGAGCTCGCCAAGCTCGGCGAGGCGTACGTCAACGATGCGTTCGGCACGGCGCACCGCGCCCATGCCTCCACCGCCGGCGTCGCGGCGCTCTTGCCCGCCTTTGCCGGCTACCTCATGCAAAACGAGGTTGCCACCCTCACCGGCATGCTCGATGAGCCCCGTCGTCCCTTCGTCGCCATCCTGGGCGGCTCGAAGGTCTCCGACAAGATCAAGGTCATCGACGCGCTCATGGACAAGTGCGACACCCTCATCATCGGCGGCGGCATGTGCTTCACCTTCCTGCTGGCCCAGGGCAAGCAGGTCGGCACCTCGCTCAAGGAAGAGGATTGGGTGGAGCGCGCGGCAGCCATGCTTCGCAAGGCCGAGGAGCGCGGCGTGAAGCTGCTGCTCCCCGTCGACGTCGTATGCGCCGATAAGTTCGCCGAGGATGCGAACACCAAGACCGTCTCCGTCGACGATATCCCGGCCGATATGATGGGCCTCGATGTCGGTCCGGAAACGGCCAAGCTTTACGCGCAGGCCATCTCGCAGGCTGCTACCGTGTTCTGGAACGGCCCCATGGGCGTGTTCGAGATGGAGGCGTTCGCGGCGGGAACGAAGGCCGTGGCAGAGGCCGTGGCCGACAATCAGCAGGGCGATACCATCATCGGCGGCGGCGATTCCGTGGCGGCAGTCAACAAGTTCGATCTTGCCGACCGCATGACGTTCATCTCCACGGGCGGCGGTGCTAGCATGGAGCTGGTGCAGGGCGAGGCCCTTCCCGGCGTGGAGGCTTTGAAGCGCTAGTGAATCCAAGGGGGGGCGCCTGCGTCCCCCTTATCGTTTTGAAAGGAGCGTGCCATATGGCCCGCAAACCGCTTATGGCCGGTAACTGGAAGATGAACAACACCTATGCCGAGGCCGTGGTGTTGGCGCAAACCATCTCCAACAATTTCGACAAGCACTGGACCGACTCCGTGGATGTGCTCGTGTGCCCGCCGTCCATTGACCTCAAGCCGGTCAACACGGTGTTCGAATTCGATCATCAGCCCATTCAAATCGGTGCGCAAAACGTGTATTGGGAGCCGAAGGGCGCATTCACCGGCGAGGTGTCGGTGCCGATGCTCAAGGATGTCCGCTGCACGTGCTCCATCGTGGGCCACTCCGAGCGTCGCGGCTACTTCGGCGAAACCAACGAGGATGTCAACCGCAAGGTGCGCGCGTTGCTCGATGGCGGCCTGTACGCCGTCGCATGCGTCGGCGAGTCGCTGGCCGTGCGCGATGAGGGCAGCGCCGAGGAGTTCGTCTGCGCTCAGGTTCGCGCCGCGTTCGCTGGCCTTGAGCCCGAGGAGGCCGGCAAGTGCGTTGTAGCCTACGAGCCCATCTGGGCTATCGGCACGGGCCGCACCGCCACGCCCGAGCAGGCGCAGGACATGTGCGCCGCTATCCGCGCCACGCTCGCCGACATGTTCGGCGCCGAGACCGCCGATCAGATGCGCATCCTGTACGGCGGCTCCATGAACGTCGGCAACGTCGAGCAGCTTCTCGCCCAGCCCGATATCGACGGCGGCCTGGTCGGCGGTGCCAGCCTGAAGGCCGACCAGTTCGTTCAGCTGGTGAAAGCGTGCCTGTAATGAGCGCGTTGCGAAACGGACAAGGGAAGCTGGCGCTTCCAGCATGTTTGATCATCATGGACGGTTTGGGCTTGGCGCCGGCAGGTCCGGGCAATGCCGTGTCGCTGGCATCCACGCCGGTGCTCGACCAGCTGTTCGAAACCTGCTCGCACACCAAGCTCGAAGCCTCGGGAGAGGCCGTGGGCCTTCCTGAGGGTCAGATGGGCAACTCCGAGGTGGGGCATCTCAACATCGGCGCCGGCCGCGTGGTGCATCAGGAGCTCTCGCGCATCAACATGGCTTGCCGCACCGGCTCCATTTGCGATAACGCCGTGATCAACGATGCTATTGCGGCGGCAAAGGCGCCGGGTGCCGCACTGCATCTCATGGGCCTGCTCTCCGATGGCGGCGTGCATTCCAGCAACGAGCACCTGTATGCGCTTATCAAACATGCCGTGGAAAGCGGCGTCGGCGATGTGCGCGTGCATGCGTTCATGGACGGCCGCGACGTCCCGCCGTCTAGCGGCAAAGGCTACATGCAGCAGCTGCAGGACTTCATCGCCGAGAGCGGTTTCCAGGACTCCGTGCGCGTGGCAAGCGTTTCGGGTCGCTATTACGCGATGGATCGCGACAAGCGTTGGGACCGTGTCGCCAAGGCCTACGAGGCCATCGTGTGCGCAACCCCGCTTGCGGCATCCGACGATCCCGTCGTCGCCATGCAAGCCTCCTACGATGTCGAGGTCACCGATGAGTTCGTCGAGCCCGTGGCGCTTGATGATCGCGGCGTCGTCGATGGGGATGCCGTCGTTTTCTTCAACTTCCGTCCCGATCGCGCCCGTGAGATCACGCGCGCCATCGTCGATGATGCCTTTGACGGGTTCGATCGCGCTCGTCGGCCCCAGGTTTCGTTCGTGTGCCTGACCGAGTACGACCCGGATATCCCCGCGCCGATCGCGTTCCCCAAGACGTTCCCGGATAACGTGCTTGCCGACGTGCTCTCCGCCGCCGGCCTGCGCCAATACCATATCGCCGAAACCGAGAAGTATGCGCATGTCACGTTCTTCCTCAACGGCGGTCGCGAGGAGCCCAAGGCGGGGGAGCAGCGAAGCCTCATCCCCAGCCCCAAAGTTGCCACGTACGATCTGCAGCCCGAGATGAGCGAGCCTGCGGTCGCGGACACCTTGGCCGCAGCGATCGATGCCGACGAGGCCGATGTGTACATCGTGAACTTCGCGAACCCCGATATGGTCGGCCACACGGGCGTCATCCCCGCCGCGGTCGCCGCCGTTGAGGCGGTCGATTCCGGTGTCGGCAAGGTCATCGACGCCGTTCGCCGCAAAGGCGGATTCGCGTTCATAACGGCCGATCACGGCAATTGCGACAAGATGATCGCAGATGACGGAACGCCTCATACGGCGCATACCACTGCGAAGGTGCCGTTCATCTTCGTGGACGGTGCCGATACCGGGCGGACGCTCGGTGATGAGGAAGGCGCGCTTTGCGATATCGCCCCTACGTTGCTCAATGCCATGGGGCTTGCTGCTCCTGCTGAGATGACGGGTCGCAGCCTGTTCGCGTAATACGTGATTTTCATGACCCTGTTCGCGCCCGTTGCCGGTTTCTTGCCTGCGCGGGCGCGTTTCGTTATACTTGTCTACTTGCGTACGTAGTTATTTCGAGTGAAAGAGCATCACGTGAATCCGCTTTTGATCATCCTTATCGCCTTGCTGGTCATTTCCGGCTTGGGTCTCATCATCTTCATTCTGCTGCATTCGGGCAAGGGCACGGGCATCTCCGATATGATTGCCAGTTCCGTGTACTCTTCGCAAACCGGCACCAGCATCGTAGAGAAGAACCTTGATCGCATCACCATCATCTTTGCGGTCGTCTTCTTGCTGTCGCTTATCGCGCTTATGATCGTGTATCCGTCCGGCGCTATTGCCACCCGATAAAATTTTTTGAAATTGGGTCTTGGCAAGTACGTAAGGTTCGGGTATATTAATTATTGTTGCTTTTCGGCAACAACTCGTCGGAGTGGTGGAACGGCAGACACGCAAGCTTGAGGTGCTTGTGCCCGTAACGGGTGTGCGGGTTCAAATCCCGCCTCCGACACCAGAATTCAAAAAGCGGCCTTCGGGCCGCTTTTTTGCTACCTAGAGCATTCTTGAGCTAATTGTTCGTTGCCCTTGTCAGGTCGCTTAGCGGACGGGTGCTGCATTGCGGTCGGTTGTATTGAAGACCCGTTCGCACTGTTTTCGCGATCGACGTTGATGGCGCGCCAGAGTGCCTGCGCGGCGCATTGCTGCCTCGTTCGTGCAATTTTTGCGATCCAATACGGTGTTTCTCGGCTATTCATCTTTTCTGGGCATCGGCAGCGCTTCTATCGGGGCATCTGTTTGCTTGGCAAGCGCATGCCCAGCGTCCTTTCGCTCTCTGCGTTGCAGGCGCATCTTCAGTTACCTTATCGTCTTGCTTGCTTTCGAGCGGTAATGCAACGGGTGCTGATGTGGGCTTGCTTCGGCTGGTAGCAAATATATCGATGACATTGGAGTCTCTTGTGGAAGGGCCTCTCATCCCGTCTCCGTGGGGCATAACGCCCGCCCTTGGCATTGAGGGGAACGAGTCGAGCTATTATCGAAAGCGGGCATGTTGAGACTTGAGATAGCTTCCTGCTGCGTTGCCGAATGTCACGATGTTGGTTTGGCGCCTGGCCAAGACCGTTAGACGCTGGCTTCTTGAAAAGCATAGCCATGACAGGTTGTCCAACTCGCTGATCTTCCTGTCGTTCTGTACAGCTTTGAGTAGACGGTTCTCGGACCGAATCCGGTGACCCTGTACAATCCCTATCTGCATTCGCCTCACCAGGGAAAACGGCGAATGCTATTCGGCGATGGCAAAAAAGTTCGAACTTTTTTAAAAAAAGGGGTTGCCAAGATTTCTGGTTCAGGTATTATATCTCCTTGCCGACGCGCCGAAAGCGCTGAAGCAACTCACAGCAAGTGGGCGTTTAGCTCAGGGGGAGAGCGCTTCCCTGACACGGAAGAGGTCACAAGTTC
>URQU01000058.1 GCA_900550055.1 uncultured Coriobacteriaceae bacterium
AGCGCCGGCCTGTCACGTCGGAGGTCGCGAGTTCAAGTCTCGTACATCCCGCCATCGATTGTTCAAGCCCAGCCATTCGGCTGGGCTTTGTTGTTTTACGCACTCAATGATATGTGGGCTTTACGACATACTTTCGATACCTTGATACGAACTCCTTGAGTAGTGCTATGGTTCAGGAGCTAAACATTAAGCAACTAAACAATCCAGCATCGAAAGGAGATTCGCGTGGACGACACCCCGGCTGAATTGCGTCGCCGTTTGTTCGATGCCGCAGCTCGAACGCGAAAGCAACGTCAAGAGCCGCCGGCGCCCGAAGGCATCACGTCGGCGGAGATGTATACGATCATGGCGGTTTCCCGTCTGGAGGGCGAGGGAAGGAGCGTCCGGTCCGGCGACATCGCCAAATGCGGGCACGCAACTCCGAGCGCCGTGTCCCAGATCTTGAAATCGCTTGAGGAGAAGGGCCTTATCACGCGTCAACGCGATAAGGGGGACAGCCGTGCGGTCACGGTACACCTTACCAAGGATGGCCGTGCCTTCAGCGCACGCGGCCGCGAAGTGCATGAGCAGATGATCGATGGGGTGCTCGCCTATCTTGGCTCAGAGGATGCCGAGCACTTCGTTCGCATCATGGAACGCTTGGCAGATTTCCCCGCAAGCGAGGTGGTGCGGGCGCAGCAGAAGGGCTGCACGCAAGCCGATAGCCCTGTGGCAGGTGCCGACGCAAGCCCCGCTTGCGCGGCGGGCGCGGTTGAGGGGCGTAGCGCCTCTTCGCAAGCCTCTCCCGCGAAAGGGGGCGTAACGTGCGCATAATCAAGAACCTAGCTCAGCACAAGCTGGTGGTGCTGCTGATCGTGGTGCTGTTGTGCGTGCAGGCCGCCTGCGACCTGGCTTTGCCCAACTACACCTCCGACATCGTGGATACGGGTATCCAGCAGCAGGGCGTGCAGGACGTTGCCGCCGAGCAGCTTACCGGGCGCACGCATGACCTGGTGGCCATGATGCTTCCCGAATCCGATGAGCAGGTGTTCGCCGATGCTTATGCGCAAAACGAAGATGGCACGTATTCGTTGACGGAATCCGGCAAGCGTGACCGCGCCGCGCTCGACGACGTCATGGCGCTTCCCATGACGGTGAACTGCTATTCCGATCAAATAGCCGAGCTGGACCTTGACCAGGTGAAAGCCGCGTACGATCAGGGCATGATCGGCAAAGACGACATCCAGGCCATGCTCGACCGCGCGCGCGGATCCATGGGCGATATGGCCGATACCCTTATCGCGCAGCAGGGTTTGGCCGCCGCTCGTGCCGAGTATGAGCAGTTGGGCTACGACCTTGACGCCATGCAGATGGACTACTTGGCGGCAACCGGCGCGAAGATGCTCGGCCTTGCCGCGCTCGGCATGGCCATCGCCGTCATGGTGGGCTTTTTGGCGTCTCGCACGGCGGCCAAAGTGGGCCGCAGCCTGCGCGAACGCTTGTTCAACCAGGTGGTCGGCTTCTCCGATGCCGAGATCCAGTCGTTCAGCGCCGCATCGCTGATCACGCGCGGCACCAACGACGTGCAACTCGTGCAGATGGTCACCGTCATGCTGCTGCGCATGGTGCTCTACGCGCCCATCCTGGCCATCGGCGGCATCATCATGATCGCGCGCACCGACCTGTCCATGGGCTGGATCATCATCGCCGCGGTTGCCGCCATCGCGGTGATCATGGGCGTGCTCATGAAGGTTGCCATGCCGAAGTTCAAGATCATGCAGAAGCTCATCGACCGGGTGAACCTGGTGTCGCGCGAGCTGCTCACGGGCCTGCCGGTCATCCGCGCGTTCGGCCGCGAGCAGCATGAGGAGGCGCGCTTCGACGAGGCCAACACGCGCCTGATGAAGACGCAGCTGTTCACTAACCGAGTGATGACCTTCATGATGCCGCTCATGATGCTCGTCATGAACCTGGTGTCGGTGGGCATCATCTGGTTCGGTGGCCATGCCATCGATGCGGGCAACCTGCAAACCGGCGACTTGATCGCGTTCATCACCTACTCCATGGTCATCATCATGGGCTTCCTTATGATCGGCATGCTGTCCATCATGCTGCCGCGCGCCGACGTGGCCGCCCAGCGCATCGATGAGGTGCTTGCATGCAAGCCCTCCATCGTCGACCCCGAGCCCGGTAAGGCCAAGGACGCGCTGCTCGGCGCCGACGGGCTGCCAGGCGCGCGCATCGCCTTCGAGAACGTGAGCTTCAAGTACTCCGACGGCGCCGAGTGCGTGCTCGAGGATGTCAGCTTCACGTGCGAGCCGGGTAAGACCACGGCCATCATCGGCTCCACGGGCAGCGGCAAGTCCACGGTGCTCAAGCTGGCGGAGCGCTTCCATGACGTCACGTCGGGCCGCATCACCGTCGATGGCGTCGACGTGCGCGATGTCAGCCAGCATGCCCTTCGCGCTCAGTTGGGCTATGTGCCCCAGGCGGCTTTTTTGTTCAGCGGCACCATCGCCTCCAACGTGGGTTACGGCGTCGACGATGCCGATGAGGACCGCATCCGCGCGGCCGCCGATGTGGCGCAGGCGAGCGAGTTCATCGCCGAGCGCACCGAGGGGCTGGCAACCCCCATCTCCCAGGGCGGCACGAACGTCTCGGGCGGACAGCGCCAGCGCCTGGCAATCGCCCGCGCGCTTGCCACCGATGCCCGTGCGTACCTGTTCGACGACAGCTTCAGCGCGCTCGACTACAAGACCGACGCCGCGCTTCGCCATGAGCTTTCCAGCCGTCTGGGCGGGAAGACCGTGATCATCGTGGCCCAGCGCATCTCCACGGTGCTCAACGCCGACCAAATCGTGGTGCTTGATGACGGCCGCGTCGTGGGGGCGGGCACGCACGAGCAGCTGATGGAAAGCTGCCAGGAGTATCGCGAGATCGCCATGTCGCAGCTATCGGAAGAGGAGCTGAAAGGAGGTGATGCGAGATGAGCGCGAACAACGAGGATCTGAAGAAGGTCACGCAGCGCCGCCGACCGCACGGGCCGGGCGCGCGCATGATGCCCGGTGAGAAGGCCAAGGACTTCAAGGGCTCCATCAGCAAGCTCGTGCGTTTCATGGGCCAGTTCAAGGCGGCGCTCGTGCTCGCCATCATCTTCGCCATCGGCTCGGCGGCGTTCAACATCGTGGGCCCGAAGGTGCTCTCGCAGGCCACCACGGAGCTGTTCGAGGGCTTGGTGGCGAAGGTGGGCGGCACCGGCGGCATCGACTTCGACGCCATCGCCGGCATCATCGCGGCGACGCTGGTGCTGTACCTGGTCAGCGCGGCATGCGGCTTCGTGCAGGGCTGGATGATGACGAGCGTCTCGCAGCGCACCTGCTACGGGTTGCGCCGCGCCATCGCCGAGAAGATCGACCGTATGCCCGTGGGCTATTTCGAGCGCAACTCCACCGGCGACACGCTCTCGCGCATCACCAACGACGTGGACGCGCTCGGGCAAAGCCTGAACCAAGGCGTGACGCAGCTCATCACCTCGGCCACCACCATCGTGGGCGTGGTGATCATGATGCTGACCATCAACCCGCTGCTCACGGGCATCACCGTGCTCATCCTGCCCGTGTCCTTGGTGCTCATCTTCACCGTGGTGAAGGCCTCGCAGAAGCACTTCAGGGCCCAGCAGGCCATGCTCGGCGCCATCAACGGGCAGGTGGAGGAGACGTTTTCCGGCCATGCCATCGTGCGTGCGTTCAATCGCGAGCAGGCGGTGGCGGAGACGTTCGGCAAGACCAACGAGAAACTCTACGAAAGCGCTTGGAAATCGCAATTCCTCTCGGGCTTGATGCAGCCCATCATGAACTTCGTGGGCAACCTGGGCTACGTAGGTGTGGCGTTGGCCGGCAGCGTGCTGGCCGTGCAGGGCGTCATCACCGTCGGCGATATCCAGGCCTTCATCCAGTACGTGAAGAACTTCACGCAGCCCATCACGCAGCTGTCGCAGGTGGGCAACGTGCTGCAGCAGATGGCCGCGGCAGCCGAGCGCATTTTCGCGTTCCTGGAAGAACCCGAGCTTGAGCCGGAGATGCCCACCGTCAAGGCAGCCGACGTGGATTGCGACGTGGAGTTCGATCACGTGCGCTTCGGCTACAGCCCCGACAAGCCCGTCATCGGCGACTTCTCCGCCAAGGTGCGCCAAGGCCAGACCGTGGCGCTGGTGGGCCCCACCGGCGCGGGCAAGACCACCATGGTCAAGCTGCTCATGCGCTTCTACGATGTTGACGCGGGCGCCATCCGCCTAGGCGGTACCGACATCCGCGAGTTCTCGCGCACTGACGTGCGCAATCAGTTCGGCATGGTGCTGCAGGATACGTGGCTGTTCAACGGCACGGTGCGCGACAACATCGCCTACGGCAAGCTGGGCGCCACCGACGCCGAGGTGGAGGCTGCGGCGCGCGCGGCGTACGTTCACCATTTCATCACCACCTTGCCGCACGGCTACGACACGGTGATCAACGAGGATGCCAGCAACATCAGCGCAGGTCAGCGGCAGCTGCTCACCATCGCACGTGCCATCTTGGCCGACAGGCGCATGCTCATCCTGGACGAGGCGACCTCAAGCGTGGACACGCGAACCGAGGAGCGCATCCAAAGGGCCATGGACAATCTGATGGCCGGACGCACGTCGTTTGTGATTGCGCACAGGCTGTCAACCATCAAAAACGCCGACCTCATCTGTGTGTTACAACACGGTGACATTATCGAGCAGGGCACGCATGAGGAACTTCTGTCCCTTGGCGGCGCGTATGCTGAATTGTATAATTCTCAGTTCGAGGAAGACGGTGTCGAACAAGAGTAGCGTGCGGAGGGGTGCGCGGCTCGGCTCGGCTTGGGACGAAAGCGCGCACATGACCGCACAATCAGAGGGAATGCAGACGGCAAGCCGTTCCGGGGATGGCCCGGTGCGGCTTGCCGCGTTCGACTTCGACGGCACCTCGCTTGACGGCAACTCGCCCGTCATGCTGGTGAAGCATCTTGCAAAGCTTCGCATGCTCAATCCCACGGTGCTGTTGCGCATCGGGCTTTGGGCGGCGGCGTATAAGTTTCGCCTGCCGCAGAACGAGGCGTGGGTGCGCGGGCTGGTGTTCCGCGCCTTCGCCGGCAAGCCCAAGGCCGAGGTGGATGCCTTCCTGCATGATTTCTACGACGAATGCGTGGCCCCGCATGTGCGCGAGCAGGCCCGGCAGGCCATGGATGCATGGCGCGAGCAGGGCGTTTCGGTGGTGTGCGTCTCGGCCTCCTTCGAGCCCATCATCGAGCGCGCCATGCGCGATTTGCCCTTCGATTTCCAGATATCCACGCGTATGAAGGTGGACTACGACGGCACGTACGCCTGCGAGGTGGATGGCGTGCCGGTAGAGGGCGATCGGAAGATGATCGAGCTGCGCCGCTTTGCCAACGCGAAATGGGGCGAGGGCGGCTGGGAGCTGGTGGCGGCTTACGGCGACCATCACTCCGACCGTGCGCTGCTCGCCGGTGCCAAGCAGGGGTTCGCCGTATGCCCCGACCGCCCGCTTGGGCGTACCGCCCGCGAGCGCGGCTATCAGGTGCTCGAGTGGTAAACGCCTGAAAACAGCTTGCGCGGGGCCGTCGGCGGCCCTCAGGGCGGGTGCGTCCGTTTCCCTTGGGCGATACCGGCCATAGCTCTTGGGTGACGGGTTTGTTTCGATTTCTTGGCTTGCGGCCGTAATGCGGCCGCTTCCGGTAAAATGATACCGAACCATAGCTATTTTGACACTTGAAGGAGGTTGGGTTTATGTTGGATAACGACGTGAACGATATGCCCAGCCGAAGCGATGAGCCGTCCAGCTCCGTTTCCGGATATCTGAACAGCGCCGAACAGGCTGCTGAGCAGGGAAATCTTATGCTGGCGTTGCATCTGTACCTGGCAGCGTTCGAGCGTGGCCAGGCTGCCGAGGGCGATGTGCCCTCCGAGGCCGCCATCGCGGGCTTGAAGCGCGCTTGGCGTTTGGCGTGCACCTTGAAGGAGCGCAGCATCGCGGAATATGTGTTCGAGCGCATGGAGCCGTTCCTGTCCAGCGACGAGGTGGCCGCGTGCGCCGATCAGCTGCAGGAGCTGGCGCTTGCCAAGCTCGAGGAGTTCGGCTTGTCGCGCGACGAGCTCGAGGGCATGACCGACATGCTCTCGCAGGACATGATGGGCGAGGGCGTGCCGCGCGTGTTGCGCGTGGAGCACCTTACGGCCCCGGGTGCGCCCGGCGGTGCCGACAAGCCCGAAGACGGTGCGGCCGATGAAGCTTCGGCTCCCGATCCCAGCGTGGATGCCGCGGGGGAGCAGCCCGTTGCCGCCGGCCCGGCTTCGCCCGAAAAGCCCCAGATGCCTGCGGGAAAGCCCGCGCCTGCCGCGGCTTCGGCGCAGCCTATGCTCGCTCCCATCGAGCATCTCACGTATAAAGAGCTTGTCGGCTACGACGAAGCGGTGCGCTCGGTGCGCTCGCTCGGCCTCGGCATGCAGAAAGACCCCGAGTTCCAGCAGCTCGTGCGCCAACTCAACGTGCGCCATGGGCTCGATCGCATGCCCGCGTGCGACGCGCTGCTCATCCGCAGCCCAGCGCGCGAGGACGCCAACCAGTTCATGATGGCCACCTGCGCCGAGCTGGGGCTTCCGGTGCTGCGCATGCGCATGGAGGAGAACATGCAGGGCATGCCCGTGCTGTGCGTCATGGCGCAGGCCGACCGCCAGCCCAAGCTCAATCAGGCGCGCAACGCCTTCGAGGAGCCGGCGGTGCTCGTGATCGAGGACATCGACCTGTGGGCGGCTCCGGCGTTCGACCAGCCTGAGGATATCGGCGGGATGATCATGTCCGCGCTTTCGCGCGGCGCGCGCGAGGCGGTCAACCTTATCCGCTCCTCGGCCGACGACCCGGACGTGTTCGTGCTGTGCACCTCGGCGCTCGGTAACGATGTCGATCCGTATTTCTTCGATCTGCTCGGGCCGGTCTCGGCGGTGGACATCGACTATCCCACCGAGAAGGAGCGTGCCGACATCTGGATGGAGATCGCTCGCGAGCATCCGTCCGTGCGCGGCGTCGACCGCGATCAGCTGGTCAGGTTCTCGCAGGGCATGCCTCGTTTCGACATGCATATGGCAGCACGCGAGGCCATCGAGGAAGCGTATAAGGACAGCCTCACCAAGCGGCGCTATATCTCGGTGACTACGGACAACCTGTTCGATAAGCTGGCTGCATACCAGCCGCTCGATTCGCCGGAGTACAAGGCGCTCGAGCAAGCGGTGGTCGATGATTTCAGGAGGGAGCTCGACCACTTGGACGACCTGTTGAAGGGGGACGGGCAGTAATGGATATCACGCGGCGTTGCGATTACGCGCTTCGCATCTTGGAGGCGGCTTACGAAAGCGGCGACTCCTACGTGTCGGTCGCCGACATCTCCGAGCAGGAGGACATCCCGTATGCGTTCGCTCGCAGCATCCAGCACGACCTGGTGAAAGGCGGGCTTATCAAGACGGTGCGCGGTGCGCGCGGCGGTCTTGCGCTTGACTGCGACCCGGCGCAGATCACGCTGCTCGAGGTGCTCGAGGCGGTGCAGGGGCCGGTCAGCGTCTCGCTGTGCGCGGTCGATGCCGAGTATTGCAAGCGCCGCGGTGGGTGCTCGTACAACAAGCTGTGGATGGGCGCCGACAGCCTGCTGAACAGCTATTTCGATTCCATCACGCTCAAGGAGCTCATGGAGCAGGGTGGGCGGCACCCCGTCATCAGGAAGGCGATCGATTCGGCGCCTCCGTCTGCGCGCATGTCGTGCCCGGTGGACGCGTGCGGTGGATGCGGTGTTCAGCCCGCCATCGAGGAGGCGTAGTCGTAGGCGTGGCGCGAAAAAGCATAGCCGATCTTGCGGCGTCTGCGGTTTGGCCCGCGGGCGCCGCCATGTCTCAAGACGAATTTTGCCGCTACGTGCTCTCCGAGGGGCGGCGGCTGTACCGCGATCTGCCATGGCGCGGCATCAATGATGCCTACGGCGTGCTGGTGAGCGAGGTCATGCTCCAGCAAACGCAGGTCAAGCGCGTGCTGGGGCGCTGGGAGCGCTGGATGGGCATGTTCCCTTCCCCCGATGCGCTGGCGGCAGCCGCGCCGGCTGATGTGTTGGCCGAATGGCAGGGGCTCGGCTACAACCGCCGCGCCTTGGCGCTCAAGCGCGCGGCCGAGGAATGCTCGCAGCGCTTCGGTGGGCGCCTGCCCGAGACGGTGGAGCAGCTTCAGGAGCTGCCGGGCATCGGGCCGGCAACGGCGGCCGGCGTCATCGCCTTCGCCCGCAACCTTCCCGCCATCTACATCGAGACGAACGTGCGCACGGTGTTCATCCACACCCTGTTCCCCGATTGCGAGGCGGTGTCCGACAAGCAGCTTGAACCGCTGGTGGCGGCGTGCTGTCCCGAAGCCGGGCAGGTTCGGCAGTGGTATTATGCGCTGCTGGATGTGGGGGCTGATTTGAAATCGCAGGTGGGCAACGCCTCGCGGCGAAGCGCGCATTACGCGCGCCAATCGGCGTTCGAGGGGTCGCGCCGGCAGAAGCGCGCGTGCCTGGTGCGCATCGTGCTTGCTTGCCCGGGCATCGCCGTCGAGCAGGCGGCGGCGCGCTTGGACGCCGAGGAGCGCGCAGCCGGAAGGGTAGCGGTCGACCCGCAGCTGTTCGCCGGCATCTGCGCCGACCTGGAACGGGAAGGCTTCTTCCGTCGGGAAGATGGCCGCTTGTTCGCATAAGGGCAAGGTCGCTTGCGAAATCCGGACACATAACGCTACGTCCCCCAACTGTCATGGACGCTTTGGGGACGTAGCACTAAGTGTCCGATGGGGGTATGGTTCAAGACGAGAGGATCATCGTGGGGTTCGCTGAGTTGTTCTTGATCGGCGTGGGGCTTTCCATGGACGCCTTCGCCGTCTCCGTTTGCAAGGGTTTGGGCATGAGCCGCCTGAACATGAGGCAGGCGGCGGTCATCTCGCTGTTCTTCGGCGGGTTCCAGGCCCTGATGCCGCTTATCGGCTGGGCTTTGGGAAGCCAGCTCGCCGATCTTATCACGCCCATCGACCATTGGATCGCGTTCGTGCTGCTGGCGTTCGTGGGCGGCAAGATGCTCTGGGATGCGTTCCACGAGGACGACGAGCAAGGCGGGGAAGCGAAAGACGCCAAGCTCGACCTCAAGGAGCTGCTCATGCTGGCCATCGCAACCAGCATCGATGCGCTTGCCGTGGGCATCACCTTCGCGTTTCTGCAGGTGGCCATCGTGCCGAGCGTGACCATCATCGGCGTGACCACCTTCGTTCTCAGCTTCGTGGGCGTAGCCGTCGGCCATTTCTTCGGCGCGCGCTTCGAGAAGCCCGCAACCATTGCGGGCGGCGTGGTGCTTATCCTCATTGGCGTGAAAACGCTGCTCGAGCATCTTGGAGTCGTCGCCTTCTAAACGGCAAAGCGGCCGCTCATCGGAGCGGCCGCTTTCGTTTCGCCATATATATAGGTGCGCGTAAGGTTTCGCCTACGCTTGCGTAGCGCTTCCGGGGCGCTATTCCACGGGGTAGCTGCCGAGCACCTTCACCTCGCGCAGCTTCAAGCGCAGGCAGTTCAGTGCGGTTTGCACCTCAAGGTCCTGCGTGGAGCCTTCGATGTCCACGAAGAACATGTAGTCGCCGAGCGCCTGCTTGGTGGGACGGCTTTGAATCTTGACCAGGTTGATGCCGGCGTAGGCGAACTCGGACAAGATCATGAGCAGCGCGCCGGGGCGGTCGGTCTGCAGGAACAGCGCCAGCGACGTCTTGAACTTGCTGCCCGTCAGCACCGGGACATGGCCCTGGCGGCCGATCAGCGCAAACGACGTCTGGTTGCCGAAGTGGTCCTCGATGCCCGTCTCGGCCACGCGCGCGCCGTAGAGCTGTGCGGCGAAGGCGTTGCCGATGCCGGCGACGGACTTGTCGGACGCTGCGCGCCGCGCGCTGTCGGCGGTGGAGGCAACGGTGACGGTGGGGATGCCGTGCAGGTTGTCGTTAAGGTAGCGGCGGCACTGCGCCAGGCCCTGCGGGTGGCTGGCCACCGTCTTCACATCGTCCAAAGTTGCCTCGGGGTGCATGATCAGGCAGTGATGGATGTCAAGCACATGCTC
>URQU01000059.1 GCA_900550055.1 uncultured Coriobacteriaceae bacterium
GTGGTTTCCATGCTTGATTGGTGACAAAGGTCTAACCATAGACTAAATCAGTCAACGGTTAGACTAGTATGGCCGGTCGTCAATTCGATAACAGCACCGTCACGACCGTAAGAGGGATTAAAGGTATGGACGTCCTTTCGCAACATTTCACGAAAAGCAAGCTATTGAAGTACACGCTGCCGACCATGGCCATGATGTTGGTCAGCTCGGCATACGGCATCATCGACGGCCTGTTCGTCTCAAACCTGGTCGGCAAAGATGCGCTGGCCTCGATGACCATTGTCTTGCCGTTCATCGTTATCGTGTCCGCGCTGGGCATCATGATGGGCTCGGGCGGCAGCGCGGTCGTAGGACAGCTTCTCGGTGCCGGCGACAGGAAGGGCGCGAACCGCGCATTCTCGCTCATAGCTTGGGCGACGTTTGTAACCGGCGTGGTTTGCTCCGTTCTGGGCATGGCGTTCATGGACGAAGCGGTCGTGCTGCTTGGCGCGTCTGCCGAGATGGCGCCTATGGCGGCAACGTACGGCAAGATCGTATTCCTGTGCCTGCCGATGTTCATGATCACCTATGTGTTCGAGATGTTCTGCTCCGTGGCGGGCAAGCCCGGCTTCGGGTTTTTGTCATCGCTTACCGCGGGCGTGGTCAACATCGGCTTGGATGCCGTGCTCATGGGCGTGTTCGGCATGGGGATCGAGGGCGCTGCCACGGCAACCTGCATCGCCGAGTATTCGTCGGCAATGCTCATGGTCGTCCTGTTCGCACGGGGCAAGGTCGGCGTTTTGAAGCTCGTGCGTCCTCGCTGGGTGCAAGGCGTCTTGCCGCGTTCGATCGCCAACGGCGTTTCCGAGATGGTTGGATGCGCCGCCATGTCGGTGGTCGCCACGGCGTACAACCTGCAGCTCATGACTCTTTTCGGCCCCGACGGCGTTGCCGCCTATGCGGTCATCGAGTACGCATCGATGCTGATCGGCGCGGCGTTCGGCGGCCTTACCGAGGGCATGGCGCCGTTGATGAGCTATCAGCACGGTGCGGGAAACAACCACGAGAAGCGCAGCTTGTTCGGCAACGGCGCCACGCTTACGGCGGCGATGGGCATTGGGGCGTTCTTGGTCGCTCAGCTTTTGGCGCAGCCGTTGGCATTTGCGTTCACGGGTTACGATGGCGCGCTGATGGCGCTGACGATCCACGCGTTCCGCATGTACAGCATCGCGTTCCTGCTGATGGGCGTGACCTATTTCGGCTCGGTCATGTTCACGGCGGTCGAGAACGGCAAGATCTCGGCGTTGATCTCCTTCGTCCACACGTTCGTCTTCGAGCTCGGTTCGATCATCTTGCTGCCCGTGTTCTTCGGTGCGGACAGCATTTGGTGGTCGATTATCGTGGCGGAGGTCGCTGCCAGCATCCTGACTATCGGATTGGTGGCACGCCACGCAAAAGGCTACGACTGGCGCTAAGGCGTGCAGCTACAGGGGCCTTTGCGTTTTGCAAGGGCCCCTGCGATGTTGGTGGGGTTTATTCTCCCAGCGTGCCTTCCACGGCTTTAACCAAAAACGCCGTTGCCCCTTTGCCGCAAGGCTCGTCGTAGTATGAGATGAATCGGGGGTCAGCCAGGTAGCTGCGCACAAGACTCAGGTAGATATCCCGTTCGGGCTCGGCTCCCCATTGCAGGCCGATCCAGCGGCGGTGCATCTGCACAAGCTTCGCGGCTTCGGGGCCGGTTGTATCGCCATCGGCCAGAGCGATGGAAAGCTGGCCCAAGATCGCCTTCTCCAGTTCTTTCATGTCGTTCCAGGTGGCAGGGTCCATATCGAGGATCCGCTCGTTCATGGCATCAACTGCTTCGTTACTATAGCGCTCGCGTGCTTCCGCTCCATAGTGCTGCTCGTTTTCGCGCACGGCGCGCCAGCGCTCAAGCTGAGGCAAAACCGCCCCCATGAGCGAGACCGCCTCGTCAAGCGTCATACCCGTGTTCTTCGCCAGTCGCGGCGCGCAATCCTCGATCATGGCTTCCATGGTGGTCTCATAGGTGTAGCCGCCGCGGTCGTAGCACCACTTGCAGTAATGGTCGGTTTTCTGGCCGGTGGCATCGGTTCCGCAATCGTCGGGCGTAAGGTACATGCCGCAGCTTTCGCAATAATGCTCGGGCATCTCCAGCAGATGCGCCAGCGGTTCGCCGGTGACGGCGGCAATGAGCTTCATCATGTCGATCCCAGGCGTGACCTCGCCGCGCTCCCAACGGCTCACAGCTTGGCGGGTGACGTAAAGCTTCTCAGCAAGCTGGTCTTGCGTGAGGTTGTGCGCGCGTCGTACGGCGACGAGTTTTTCTGCGAAGGCCATGAGTGCTCCTCTCGGCGGGGTCGTTTCGATAATGTCAGCATACGTGCAGATAGACGCATATCCTAGCAACGGCTGGTTGCGTGATGAAAACCGGTATTGCCGACCTGGGGAAACGCTGGCGGCCTGCGGCCTTTGGGGTCGATTCCGCCTGCAAAACCGCCCAGAAGTCGCATTGAGGCCTCACCCGCACGCCGCAACAAGCGCGGTGCCCGCAACGATGAGCGCCAAGCCAATTGAGCCGCGCCGTGAAAGCCGTTCGCCGAACACGACCGCGGCGAAGGCGATCGAAACCAAAAGAGACAGCTTGTCGACTTGAACCACCACGCTGACCTGGCCCATCTGTATGGCGTAGTAGTAGCACAGCCACGACGCGCCGGTAGCCAGGCCCGATGCTGCCAGAAACGCAAGCTCGTGTCGGTTCGCGCCCCTGACCAGCCCTATCTTGTCCTTGCCTGCAACGATCGCCCATGCCATGGCAAGCACGAACATCGTGCGGATGGCGGTGGCTAGGTTGCTCTCAACCCCCTCGATGCCCACTTTCGCCAGCACCGAGGTAAGCGCGGCGAACACGGCGGCGGCCAGGGCATAGGCGATGCTGACGCGGTAATCGCGCTCGCTAGCGCTGCTCGCATCGCTCGATTTTCTCTCAATCATCAGGAACGTTCCCGCAGTTGCCGCCGCGGTGCCGGCGAGGCGAAGGCCCAAATCGCCCGTTTCGTTGAACAGCACGATGGAAAGAACGACGGCCATGAGCGTGCTTGACTTATCGATGGGCACGACCTTGTTGATGTCGCCGATCGAAAGCGCCTTGAAGTAGCAGATCCACGAGCCGCCGGTTGCCAAGCCGGATAGCGCAAGGAACAGCCATGACTTCGGCGAGATGCTGCCAATCGTCCCTGCCGAGCCCGCAATCGCCACCATCACCCACGTGAAAACGACCACAACGCAGGTGCGAAGCGCCGTGGCAACGTCGGAATCAACGGTTTTGATGCCGCACTTGGCAAGGATGGAAACAATGCCCGCGAACAGCGCGGACGCAAAAGCCGCAACAAGCCAAAGTTGCACGATGCGCCTCCGAGGAACGGTTCAACAATAGCATCCATTATTGCGCGAAGCGCATGGCCGCGCCACTGCCGGGAAGATGGCTTTCCTCGGCAGTGCGAGACAGGGCTGGTAATCGCGGGCAAACGTGCTATGGTGAACTCAGTCGAATGCGGAAACGATCGCAACTGCCGTGGCTGTAGTGCGCCGTATTCAAGGGAGGCAAACGCCTCGAACGAACACACCTTAGGGGATGTCTTTTTGGTCATTGTTCTTTAGGGAACGGTTAATCGCATAGCGTTTCAAAGAAGGCCGCATCAAGGCCCTACGCTTTTGCGCCGTTCCGAACCTGTTTTCAATATCGTCTCAATGAACAGGAAGAGCAATGAATACTTTCCCAAAAGCAAATAGCTTCGATATCAATCTCGTCCGATCCAAAATAATGGGGCCCACTCAAGCTCTGCGAAGAGCTGCTTTGCGGCGCCGACCTTGCGAAAGGGTCGTGCGTATGCGACCTCGGATCCGGCTCCGGCATCACAAGCGTGATGCTCGCGCGCGAGTATGGGCTTGACGTTTACGCCGTCGACTTGTGGAGCGACCCCGCCGAAAATCGCGCTTTCTTTCGCCGAATGGGCGTGCCGGATGGGCAAATCCATCCCGTCAAGGCCGATGCAGCGGAAGGCCTGCCGTTCAAACCGCATTTTTTCAACGCAGTGGTAAGCATCGACTCGTATAACTATTTCGGCCGCGATCCGCGGTATCTCGGTGAAAAGCTTCTTCCTTACGTGAAGCCGGGTGGGAAGATCTACCTGTCCATCCCCGGCATGGTGCGCGATTGCCACGATGCGCTGCCGGCATGCCTGCTTGCCTCGTGGACTCCCGAGCAGCTTCAGTACATGCACGATATGACCTGGTGGCAAGCTATGATCGGCAAAACGCCCGGGGTGGTTATCGAAGATATGCATCAGATGACCTGCACCCGCGAGGCATGGGCAGACTGGATCGCCTGCGAAAACGAATACGCTCGCGGCGACAGGGCGGCCATCAAAGCGGGCGCACTCGACTATCTGAATACCATTGCGGTCACGCTGGTGAAGGGCTAAACAAGGCAAGCGAAAGCGAGCGGCATGATGCCGCTCGCCGTTTCGCGCGCGCAGATGGTATCATGCAGACGTCGCAATTCCCTAAACCTAGCTTCAGGTCAAATAGTCTCGAAAGGAAGCCGCCATGTACACGATCGGGCAGGTCTCGGAGATGTTCGATATCCCGGTATCCACGTTGCGCTATTACGACAAGGAAGGCCTGTTCCCCAACTTGGAGCGCGCAGGCAACATCCGCCGGTTTGGCGAGGGCGAGCTCGAGCTGCTTCGCGTCATCGAGTGCCTCAAGAAAACGGGCCTCGAGATCAAGGACATCAAGCGATTCGTCGACATGGTCCAGGAAGGCCCATCCACGTACGCTGAGCGAAGGCAGCTTTTCGAGACGCGCAAAGCCCGGACCGAACAGGAGATCGCGCGCCTTCAAAAAGCCCTCGCCATGGTGAAGTTCAAGTGCTGGTACTACGAAACCGCCCAAAACGACGGCGGGGAAGAGCGTCTGACCAAGATGATTCCTGACGGCCTGCCCAAGGACATTCGCGAACTGTACGACCAGGCGCACAGCTAATCGCGCGCCAGATCCGTCTCCGAATGCGCTGTTGCATTCGGAGACTAAGACCCCCGAGCTTGTGGTTATACCGGACAATCCGCGTAATAACTGTGCCGAGGTTGCCGCACAATTCCGCAACGTTCGCGCAAGCTCCATTTCTGTGCCGGGCAGGGCATCTTGAAAGGCGCGCTTTTCAGCTCCTGGTATTCGGTTGGCGAATGCGCCCAGCTCAACGACCGTTGTCGTGAGGCGCGTTTGAGGAACGGGGCTGTGGGTTTTGCGAGTCGTTATGACGCGCGACCTTCTCGGCAGAGGCAGATGGCGCATTCGCCAACGCGTCATCTGCCTCCCTAAAGCCCGAATTCCTCTTGAAGCAACCTTGCGAAATCGGCTTCAGGTTCGGCGGCTTTCGTCAACAGCTCGTCTTTGCAATCGCGGCTTAGGCGCTTGAAGCGGTATTCTGCGCTCATGGCATCGTGCTTGGTGGCGAATTCGGCTACGGCCAGCAGGTTCAGCGGCCCGCGCCCACGCGTGTACTTCGCGCCTGTGCCCGCTTGATGCGCGGCGAATCGCGCCTGCACGTCAGGGGAGTACCCGGTGTACAGGCTGCCATCGGCGCACTCGATCACGTACATGAAATGCTGCTTGTTCGTTGCGGGTCTCGCATTGCCTTGATGTTCGCTTGCTGATGTATCCGACGCTTCCGCGCTCGATATCTCGTCGTCTCGCGGGGATGCGGAGCGTCCGATTGCTTCTTCGGCGGCATCCGCTTCCGGCGTATCTGCGCCTTCCGAGACTCCGGCGTGCACATTTGCGGCGCCGTCGCTCCGAATTCGGGCTTCATCGTCTCGCGCGACTGCGCAATCGTCGTCAGCAAGCTCTTTCCCCAGCTCGGCGGCAAGCTTCGGCAGCAAATTCGCCATCGTGGCATCGATAGCGTTCTTTTTCAGCTGGCACTCCCAGATCACGTGCACGCGCCAGCCCATCTCTTCAAGTTTGCGGACGTTCTCTGCGTCGCGCTCCGTGTTTCGCGCGAATTTCGCTTCCCAATACTCCGTGTTCTTCTTCGGCGTGCTCGGCTTGCAATGTGGGCAGCGATGCCAAAAACAACCCCGCACTTCCAGAGCAACGCGTTTGCCCGGCCAAGCGATATCGGGATGCCCGGGCACCTTCCACTGCAGCCGATAACCCGTCAGCCCCGCTTTCCGCAAGCGTTCGCGCACCAGCAGCTCGGGCTTCGTGTTCGCCCGCTTGTTGCCCTGCATGCTTTTGTGTACCGCATAATTCGATGCAGGTGGGGAAGGGACGCGTACGGTGACGATTTCAACGCAGCTTTCGCCTGTTGTTCCGGCTATCGCGTTGACGGCTGTCGCCTCATCCTTCAACGCCCATGCTGATGCGCTTTTCGCTGTGCCGCCAGTTGCTGAAGGGGCCGGCGTCCCGGTTGCGGCATCATCCGAGCGGGCGGCTTGGTGCTCGCCATCTGTCTCATTTGCGTTTGCTGCCGCAACGTCCGTCTCCGTGCTAGCCGGCAACTTCGCAGCCTTGCCGACGGCGAAGTCGCTCGCATGCCCGTCGTCCGCCCTATTCACGCTCGACCGCTTCGCCACCTGGGCTTTCGCCGTCACGAACCCGCGCTTCACGCTGCTCGGCGACGGGACTTCGCCCAGCGCTCCGGTTTCCGCGGCCTCTAAAAGCGGCAGCAGCTCTTCTTGCCAGCGCGCGGTCAAGCGCTCCAGCTGCCAAGCCGCGTTCGCGGGGCTCGTCGAGGGCAGCACGTGCGCCGCCAGCCCCACCTGCCATTGCAGGTAGCGCTTGTATAGCCGTCCGGCTGTTCCGCCGTTGCAGATCACGGCGCCGATATGCGCCGTTTCCAGCACGCGCTCCACCTGCGCGGGCACCACGTTCTTGATGCTCGCGTCGCTCGACCCCTTGATGTCGCATGAGGCTATGACGTCCCATAAGGCGATGCCGTGCTCAAGCAGCATCCGTTTCTTCGCCGTAATCGACTCCTCAAGCGTCAAGGGCCGTCCGTCGTCGCTCGATCCGCCCTCGTTTTGCGGCACAGATTCGCCCAGGCACGCAGCCATCACGCGCCAAAAGCGGTTTTGCGGGTTGCCATAGTAAAAGGCGTTCTCGCGCGAGAGGACCGAGGGAAACGACCCCAGCACCAAAATTCGCGAATGCTCGTCGAACACAGGCTCAAACCCATGCGATATATGTTGGTAACTTGCCATGCGCCCAGTATAGCGAATAGGGGAGCGCCTCCGGCTTGTCCCCGCAACACGCCGACGATTCGCTTAGCCATCGATCTCGGCTAGTTCGATGGCGCTTGCCGGCTGGGCCGTTATTATCAGGCCCGCCCTTTTATCGCGCCGACAGCGCTTGTGGGCACGCTGCGCGCTCCGCAAAAGCCGTCGCGTTCGCGGCTCTTACGCGGGATTCTCGTGGATCATGATGTGCTTCACGGTGGGGAAGCTCTGCTCGACGGCATCGTGGGCGCGCTCTGCTATCGCGTGGGCATCTACCAGCCGCAGCTGCCCATCAACGGCTATCTCGGCGTCCACATATACCTTGTTGCCGAATTTGCGCGTGCGCAGCGCGTCGATGCGCATCACCCCGTCCTGCGCCAGGATGCAATCGCGCACCTCGAGCTCGAACGTGGGCGCGCAAGGCGTGTCGGTCACTTTATCCACCGCATCGCGCAGCACCTCGAAGGCCACTTTGAAGATGATCAGGCAGATGACGATGGACGCCAGCGGGTCGCACACGCCCCAGCCGAGCATGGCGCCGCCGATGCCCGCAAGGGCGCCCACCGACGACAGCGCATCCGAGCGGTGATGCCAGGCGTCGGCCATGAACGCGTCGGAGTTCATGATGCGCGCCCAGTGTCGCGTGTACCAGAACATGCCCTCCTTCGCGACGATGCTCACTATCGCGGCGGATAGTGCCAGCCAGCTGGGCGCCGTCGCGTGCTCGTATGCGCCCGTCGCGATCGACTGGATCGAGGCGAACCCGATGCCGGCGCCCGTCGCCGCCAATATAAGGCCAAGCGCCATGGACGCCAGGCACTCGAAGCGCTCATGGCCGTAAGGGTGGCTCTCGTCCGCATCGCGCTGCGAGATCCTCACGCCCAGGAACGCGATGGCGGTGGCGAACACGTCGGACAGCGAGTGCACGGCGTCCGAAACCATGGCCGTCGAGTTGCCGAATATGCCTGCGAACAATTTGAACGCCGACAGCGCTACGTTGCCGCTTACTCCCACAATTGCAAGTTTGTTCGCGATGCGCTTCTCATCAAGCTTCGAACCGGCGGTTTTGCCCGCCGCCGTGCTGTCTGCGCGCCTTTCTGTATCCATGATGCCGATCCTCCTGCATCGCTTGCCGCACGGTCTTCCAGCTCGCCGGGCGGCAAGGCGCTTTTGAAATAAACCCATACTAAGCACGCGCACCGGGTATGTCATCGGTGACTTGCGATTCGCGAGATTTTTCAACAATAGAAGACAAGTTCTGGGCGGTTTTTTGCGCAGAAGCGGGCGAAAACAGCGCCCGGCTCTCTGCTTCACGCGGTCGTCGGCGCCGGCACCTGATCTGGAAGACTCGCCCGGGAACGCTGCTCCATTTCGCCCGCCGACCCTCTAACCAGAAGCCCGGCCGCGTCAACCCCTTGTTGCGAAAGTGTCGTGAAACCTATGCGTTTGACGCCCCTTTCGCCGAAATCCGCATCGTTTTCGATGGTGGAAAACCACTGCCGAAATCGCCTCCGAAAAATGCCGCTTTACGAATGGCGACCGGGGGTTTCGCGGTTTTCCAGCCATGGTGGAAAACAACCCCATACCCCCATCCATGGATTTTTCAGCGGAATAAAACACAATATCTTGGGGCGAAATAGCGTATGATAGGGACACCGACCAAGCGACCCGAACGCACCGAGGTCGCAAATTTTCATGAAATTTCCGAACGCGCAGGTCATGCCCTGTGTGGCCTTTTGCGCTCGGATGAAGGTAATCCGCAAGGCGCCCGCCAGGCACCTTGCGCGAGAAGCAAGAAGGGTGTGAGCGGCATGAAGATCATCAAGCGCAGCGGCTCCGAGGCGACGTTCGACATCAACAAGATCGTCAACGCCATCAAGGGTGCCAACGGGGACGTCGTTCCCGAGGAGCGCCTGACCGAAGACCAGATCGCGCTGGCGGCGCACAGCGTCGAGTGGCTCTGCAGCCGCTCGGGCCATACCGTGTCCGTGGAAGAGGTCCAGGACATGGTCGAGAACCAGATCATGGCGCAGGGCCGTTACTCCGTCGCGCGCAAGTACATCATCTATCGCTACAACCAAACGCTCAAGCGCCAGTCCAACACCACCGACGACAAGATTCTGTCGCTCATCGAGTGCAACAACGAGGAAGCCAAGCAGGAGAACTCGAACAAGAATCCCACGGTCAACTCCGTACAGCGCGACTACATGGCAGGCGAGGTTTCCAAGGACATCACCATGCGCCTGCTCCTGCCGGCCGACGTGGTGGAAGCCCACAACGAGGGCATCATCCACTTCCACGACTCCGACTACTTCGCGCAGCACATGCACAACTGCGACTTGGTCAACCTGGAGGACATGCTGCAAAACGGCACCGTCATCTCCGGCACGCTCATCGAGCGCCCGCACAGCTTCTCCACCGCGTGCAACATCGCCACGCAGATCATCGCCCAGGTGGCCAGCTGCCAGTACGGCGGCCAGTCCATCTCCCTCACGCACCTCGCGCCCTTCGTGGACGTCTCGCGCAAGAAGATCCGCCGCCAGGTCTACGCCGAGATGGAGGCCATCGACGCCCACCCCGGCGAGGAGAAGATCAACCAGATCGTCGAGAAGCGCCTGCGCGAGGAGGTCTCCCGCGGCGTCCAGACCATCCAGTACCAGGTGGTCACCCTCATGACCACCAACGGCCAGGCCCCCTTCATCACCGTCTTCATGTACCTCAACGAGGCCCGCAACGAGCAGGAGAAGAAGGACCTCGCCCTGTGCATCGAGGAGATGCTGCGCCAGCGCTACCAGGGCGTGAAGAACGAGGCCGGCGTGTGGATCACCCCCGCCTTCCCCAAGCTCATCTACGTGCTGGAGGAGGACAACGTCGACGA
>URQU01000060.1 GCA_900550055.1 uncultured Coriobacteriaceae bacterium
CATGCCTCAAAAGAAAAACCCCGATTTCGCCGAGCTGATCCGCGGCAAAACCGGTCGAGTGGTCGGCAATCTGGTTTCTCTGCTGGTAACCATGAAGGCGCTGCCCCTTGCTTACAATAAGGACCTTCAGGAAGATAAATATGGGGCAATCGATTCGGCGAAAACGCTGGAAGATTGCCTGCAATGCGCCGCAGGCATGATAGAGACCATGCGCATAAAGCCGGAGAACATGCTCAAACAGGCGAAACTCGGTCATTTGGCGGCAACGGATGTGGCCGACTACCTGGCGAAGAAGGGGCTCCCGTTTCGTCGCGCGCACGAGGTGGTAGGGCATTTGGTGCTGCTGTGCGAGCAGCGCGGCTGCAATCTTGATGACCTGTCGTTCGACGATTTCAAGGCGGCAAGCCCGCTGTTCGAAGAGGATATCGTCAAGGCGCTCGATCTCTCCAGTATTGTGGCGGCCAGAACCACGGAGGGAGGAACGGGCCAGGTGGTCGTTGCGCAGCAGATGGAGATGGCTAAAGCGGCACTTGCCGCGGACGAGTCTTCGCTATAGGCATTGCGTTTCGAAAAGTAAAAGGGCGGTCAGGGGATGGGCGGTCGGTTCCCTGACCGCCCTTGACTTTTTTGCTACGAACTTGTGTGCTTTGGAAACCCCATTTCCGCCGATGGTACAATTACCGAAGTTTCTTGGAGGTGGTTCGTGGCTTCTCGATCGATAAAAAACAGGCCCAGCATTAAGAAAAAGCATCCTTTTGTCGGCCTGCTAGCATTTCTCAGCATTATTGCGGCAATTTGCGTGGCCGGTTGCATAGGAATCGTCGTTTTGGGTAATTCCTGGATCGGCGACCTGAAAACCTATGATGTCTCGGAGGTATCCGAGCTGAATTCGTCTGCGCCGACTACGGTGCTCGCATCCGATGAAACAACGCAGCTTGCGCGCTTCCAGGTTGAGAACCGCGAGCCGGTAGAGCTAAGCGGTATCAGCAAGTATGTGATGCAGGGCACGGTGGCAACGGAGGACGAGCGATTCTACGATCATGGCGGCTTCGACCTGGTCGGCATTGCCCGAGCCGCATTGGTCACGCTTACCGGATCGGGCCGCGAGGGCGCCTCGACCATTACGCAGCAGTTCGTACGCAATACGGTGCTTGCTGACGAGATGAACGACATTTCGCTCAAGCGCAAGGTCCGCGAGATGTACCTGTCCGTCAAAATCGAGGAGATGTACTCGAAAAACGATATCCTGCTCATGTACCTGAACACGGTCAATTACGGTTCTGGCGCATACGGAATCCAGGCGGCTTCGCAGCGATATTTCTCCAAAGACGCAACCGATTTGACGCTGGTGGAGGCGGCAACGCTCGTCGGCATCCCCCAATCGCCTACGTATAACAATCCTATCGATTATCCGGATAATTGCTATGCTCGTCGAAACCTGGTTCTCGATCGCATGCTGACGAACGGCTACATCACCCAGGAAGAGCATGATTCCGCAAAAGCCCAGGAGCTTGTGCTCAATCCTTCCGTTCCTTCTATGGATGGCATCGAGAAGTACCCTTACTTCACGAGCTACGTCAAAAACGTGCTGTCTGACGAGTATTCCCAGCTCGATGTGTTCAAGGGCGGATTGACCGTCGTCACCACGCTGGACGTCGATACCCAAGAGGCTGCAGAAGACGCAATCAGCTCGAAGGAAGAGGGCCTGAGCGATGCGATCAGCGGCTCGCTTGTGGCAATCGATCCTTCCACGGGCTTCATCCGCGCATTGGTCGGCGGCAAGGATTGGGATACGCAAAAGACCAACTTGGCAACCGGCGAAGGAACCAACGGTGGTCGTCCTTGCGGTTCGTCCTTCAAGACGTTCACGTTGATCGCGGCGTTGGAAGAGGGCATCGATCCGCAAACCATGGTAGATTGTTCGTCGCCTTCGGTGATTCCTGATACCGGATACGATAGCTCCAATCCGTTGCAGAACATCAATAACATCAACTATGGAACCCGCAGCATCGCGCGTGCCTTCGCCGTGTCGTCCAACACCGGTTTCGTGCGTCTGCAAATGGCTTTGGGAACCCAAAAGGTCATTGATGCGGCGAAGAAGATGGGTATCACCTCCACGCTCAATGCGAACCCGTCGCTGACGCTCGGCCAGTCCAACGTCACCATGCTCGACATGGCGGATGCGTATGCCTGCATTGCCAACGGCGGCACGAAATATGATGCGCAGCCCATCCTTAAGATCTACGACAAGAACAACAACCTTATCGTAGACAATAGCCATCCTTCGGGAACGCAGGTCATTTCCGCTGAAGTCGCCCATGCGGCAACCGAGGTTATGAAGGGCGTCGTGAATACCTCCGAAGGTACCGGTACGCTGGCTAAGCTCGATAACGGCCAAGAGGTGGCGGCGAAGACGGGCACCTCCAGCGAGTATCACGACATCACGTTCTGCGGAATCACGCCGCAGCTGTCCGTTGCGATCTGGTTCGGCGACCCGTCGAATCAGGAAACCATACCCACCGACGTCAGTGCTGCAGATGTGTTCAAGAAGTTTATGACGGCGGTGCTGTACGGGAAATCGACGGAAACGTTCCCTCAGGCGGCGAACCCCACATACAAGGCATTTTCGAATGCCACATACCATGTTGGGACAACGTCCTCCAGCTCGTCTTCGAACAGCACGAATTCCTCTGGAAGCTCGACGAGCAATCAGGACGGCAGCACCACTGGTTCGAGCAATAGCCAGTACGGCACCGTGAACAACAACGGTAACTCCTATGGTACAGGCATCGGCAGCGCAAGCGGAAACGCTTCAAGCGGCACGGAGTCCGGCGGCGGCGCCGGAACCGGCGGCGGCGCCGGAACCGGTGGCGACACGACGACTGGCGGCGGTACCGGGGCAGCAACCGGTGGTGCGACTGGCGGCAACGCCACGAGCGGAGGGGGCGCGGCTTCCGGAGGATCAGCTGCCGGTGGTGGCGCGACAACCCAGTAATATTTGGTTTAGCAACAGGTAGAACAGGACCGAAAATGGCTCATACGATGGTAAAACTGACGGCAACGGTTTGCGCAGCGGCGTTGAGCGTTGCCGTGTTGGGGGGCTGCACCTCTCAGCAGCAAACCTCGGCGGCTTCGCAGGCGCAGTCGGACAACCGCGCCTATATGACGCAAGTCAATCAAACCATGGAAACGCTGCATACCCGTTTGGATGGTTTTTCGGATGCCGTATCTCGCGGCGATGTGGTCACGATGCGCACGCAGGCGGATAATGCCTTCAAGGCCCTTGATGAATTCGAGGGTCAGGAAGCGCCTGATGCTCTCAAAGATGTGAAGCAGTGCTACGTCGATGGCAGCCAGCAGTTGGAGAACGCCTTGAACGCCTACATCCAGCTGTATACGGAAATCGACAGCGCGACGGATGCTCAGCCCTTCGATTGGTCTACATACGACCAGCGTCTTGCCGATATCCAGTCCGCTTACAACAGCGGCATCGAGAAGCTGCAAGAGGGCGATAAGATCGCTGCCGATTTGCCGCAATAAGGCCTTCTCAGGGAAAGAGCCCTCGTCGGTTCGCAAAGGCATATGGCGAGTTACATGAAAACCAAAACCAGCCCCGCGAGATGGTATCGCGGGGCTGGTTTTGGTTTGGCGGTTGTGGCATCGGCGGTCCGTTCCGAACCTTGCGCTGAGAGCGTCGAATCGACTTGCTAGTTGGTTTTCGGCCCGGTAGACAGCACCACCACCACCATGCCATCGTTGGCAATATATTGTCTGATCACGCTGTCTTTCGGTACGGTGCTCGAGTATTCCGTCACCGAGCCGGCCTTCCAATCTTTCAGCAGCTCTTTTGCCTCTGCAAGCGTTTTGCCCGTAGCATCTGGCGGCGTTTTCGCGCCTGCGGTGCCGCCAGCTTGCGATGCGGTGGCGGTTTGCGAGCCTGAGGTTATCGCCGTAGGCGTTTGCTTGTCGGTTGATTTCTCATCTTCGGCGCCAAGAGCCGCTTTCTGCTTTTCGTTGAAGGCATTGTTGTAGCTAGGGGCCTTGGTCTCGGGGAATTGCTCGACTGCCTTGCCTGCGCACGCGCGATCCATGAAGTCCTTCCACAAGGCGTTGCAGTTCAGCTGCGTGTCGGTAGCTATGCTACCGGCGGGATTGCCGATCCAGGTGGCTACGGAAAGCGACGGAGTGTATCCAACCAGCCAATGATCGGCGAAATCGGTCGAAGTGCCTGTTTTGCCTGCGACAGGCTGGTTACTGTCAAGTTTCGCGGTTTGCGCCGTGCCGTCAGATGCTTCGAAGACCTGTCGAAGCACGCTGGTGGTTGCGCCGGCAACTTCTTCGCTTAGCACGCGCTTCGAGGTGTCGGCGGCCTCGTAGATGATGTTGCCGTCTTTGTCTTCGATCTCAGTGATCACAACCGGGTTACGCTTGGTGCCGCCGCTTGCAAGCGTTGCGTAGGCGCTGGCCATATCGAGCGGCGTGACGCTGGCAACGCCTAGCGTCGTGGTGTACACCGTGCTCATCGGCGATTCGACGCCCAGGCGTTCGGCCATCTCCGTTGTCGCCGCTTGCCCGATTTTCTCGGACAGGCGCAGGTATCCCGTATTCGCCGAAACGGCGGTGGCGCTTTGGATGGTGCGCACCCCGTAATCGATGTTGTCGAAATTCTCGAACGTCTGCTCCCTGCCGTCGATCTCCTTGGTCATAGGAGAGGAGCAGTCGATGCGCGTTTGAGGTGAGATCCCCTTTTCTATAGCTGCCGCAAGCGTGAACGCCTTGAACGTCGATCCTGCTTGACGGCCTCCGCCGCCCGTTCCTGTGGCGATGTTCACCTGGCTGATATCGTAGTCGCCGCCGCCGACCATGGCTTCAACATAGCCCGTTGCGGGGTCGATGGCAACCAGGGATGCGTCGAGATCTCCGCTCATGCGGGCTCGCTGCGCGGCACATGCCGCTTCCGCGTCGTCTTGCAAGGAGGGGTTCAAGGTGGTGCGGATGGTCAGACCGCCTTCGAACAGGCTGGCATACGAGCATCCAAAGGGATTGTTCTCTTCCATAAGAAGGTTGCGCACGTAGCTGGTGAAATACGGGTATGCGTAAATGCCGTCCTCTGGAACCTCCGGAGCGGGGTCAAGGTTCAACGGCTCAGCTTGCGCGGCCTCGCACTGCTCCTGGGTGATATCGCCAGCGGATAACATGCGCTCAAGGACAAGGTTGCGGCGTTCCAGCGCTGCGTCGGGATACGTTTTCGGATTCAGGAACGTCGGCGACTGTGGGATGCCGGCCAAGGTGGCGGCTTGCGCAAGGCTCAAATCAACAGCGTCGGTTTGGAAATAGTTTTGCGCTGCTGCCTGTATGCCGTAGCAGCCATCGCCGTAGTTCACGGTATTCAGGTACATCATAAGCAGCTCGTCTTTGCTGTACTGCTTCTCAAGATCCATGGCCAGCTGCGCTTCGCGCACCTTGCGTTCGATCGATATTTCGTTTGCTTCTTGCGTGAGCACCGTGTTGCGCACAAGCTGCTGCGTGATGGTGGACGCGCCTTCCAGGCTGCCTCCGGCAAGGTTGTTGACGAACGCACGCGCAATACCCGGAAGGTCAACTCCTCCATGTTGATAGAAGCGCACGTCCTCGGTGTCCACCGTTGCTTGCTTAACCAAGTCGCTGACCTGGTTTGATTCAACGGGGTCGCGTTTTTCCAGCTGAAATTCCGCCAACACCGTGGAACCGTCGGCGGCATACATCACCGATTCCCGCGCATGGTTGGTGAAGTCGGTGTCCTCGATGGGCGGAAGATCGTCGCACCAGCTGTCCATTACCCTCAAGGCGCCCTTAGCGCCCCAGTAACCCGTGAAGCACAGGCATGCAACGGTAACCAGCAAAAGCCAGGCAACGCCATGGGTGCGCATTTCGCGCTGTTTTCGTCTGAGTTTCATTGTTCGATTATACTACCGTGGCTTTTTTCTTATGCTGTTGCAACTGGATTTTACGAGGCGGCTTCTGCTGCGCGAAGCCTACAGCCGTTTTTACTCAATGGGGGTTGAATAAATGGATCGAGAAGTGGAACTCCTGGCGCCGGCCGGCGGCATCGCGGCCTTCCATGCCGCTGTGCGAGGCGGTGCCGATGCGGTTTATCTGGGCCTTCAGTCGTTCAATGCGCGACGTGGGGCCGACAATTTCACCATCGACACATTTGCCGACGCTTGTGCCTTCGCCCATCTGCGCGGCGTGAACGTGTACGTTGCGCTGAATACGGCCATTCTGCCTGGCGAGGTCGATAGCGC
Organism: uncultured Coriobacteriaceae bacterium; assembly: GCA_900550055.1. Lineage (GTDB taxonomy): Bacteria > Actinomycetota > Coriobacteriia > Coriobacteriales > Eggerthellaceae > Senegalimassilia. The sequence goes on from URQU01000060.1 coordinate 6,285, forward strand.
CATGGAAACGGCGCGTCAGGCTTATCGCGCCGGCGCCGATGCGTTCATCGTGCAGGATATCGGCATCGCATCCGAGCTTTCGCGAACGCTGCCCCAGGCGCGCTTGCACATCTCCACGCAAATGAACACGCACAACGAGGCGGGCATGCGTGCCGCTGCTCAGCTTGGAGCAGCGCGCGTGACGCTCGCGCGCGAGGTGTCTCTGCCCGAGATCGAACACTTGGCGAAGGTCGGCGAACAGCTGGGCCTTGAAATCGAGACGTTTGCCCACGGCGCGTTGTGCGTGTGCTATTCAGGCCAGTGCTTCATGTCCTCGCTCATCGGCGGGCGCTCGGCCAATCGCGGGTTGTGCGCGCAAGCGTGCCGCCTGCCGTACGCCTTGCATAACGTGGCGAAAAGCAAGCCGCTCCCGGCGCCGGGCGACCATCTGCTGTCCCCGCAGGACCTATGCAGCATCGACCTGCTTCCCGATTTGGTGCGCGCCGGCGTGGCGTCCCTGAAAATCGAGGGCCGCATGAAGTCGCCCGAGTACGTCTATGCCGTGACCAGCGCTTATCGTGCCGCGCTCGACCGCGTTCTCGCGGCGCGCGACGCCGCGTGCGAAAGCGGTGCGCAGGATTGGACCGCTCCGGGAGGAACGGAGCAGGAGCATGCCCAGCTTGCCGAGGCGTTCTCCCGAGGTTTCACCACCGCATACCTGGAGGGCAAGCGTGGAAACGAGATCATGAGCTACGGCCGTCCGAACAACCGCGGCGTGTTCGTCGGACGTGTGGCGTCCGTCAAGAACGGAAAGGCCGCCGTGGCATGCGAGCGCCCCATCGTTGCGGGTGATGTGCTCGAGTTCTGGACGAACAAGGGCCATTTCGCCTACACCGTTTCCCAGGTGGATACCGATCGCAATGGCAATCTGCTGCTGGCGCCGGAGCGTGCGGTGGGGAAGGGCGATCGCGTGTTCCGTGTGCGCAGCGCCGAGGCTGCGTTCGTCGACGACGACCGCCTGCCGCGCATCCAGGTGCAGGGTCGCGCGCGTCTGCGCATCGGGCAGCCGCTTCGCATCGAGTTTTGTCTAGCCGGCAACCCCGCCGACCCGCGCGCGCTGCGCGGCGCCCGCAAGCGCTTTGCCGAGGGCGCGCTGCCCGTTGGGGCTGCCGAGGGCCAGCAGATCGAGCCCGCACGCACCAAAGCGGTTAGCGAAGATGACGTCCGTGCCCATATCGACAGGCTAGGGCAGACCCCGTTTTCCCTGGTGAACCTCGATATCGATATGGACGAGGGCGTGGGAATCGGCTTCTCGCAGCTGCACCATGTGCGCGCAGAGGCGCTCGACTCCCTTGGGCAAGCTTTGCTTGAAGGCGCTTTCCAGCGCCCGCTGCCGCGCGTGGAGGCGGGAAGCCGAATGCTCCCGGCGCATGCCGGTGGCGTCCATATCGCGGTGTTGGCCACCAATCCGGCCTGCGCTCGTGCGGCAAAGCGCGCCGGCGCCGATGAGGTGTACGTTCCCGCGGTCAACCTGGCTCATGGCCAGGCCACCATAGCCGGCCAGCTCTCGGAAACCGCTGAGCAGGCAAGCTATCCGAAGGCATGCACCGTCGTGCTGCCCGTCGCCGACCACGATGATTGCGAGCTCGCGCGCGAGCATGCATGCGGCTTCGACGCTTGGCGCAGCGTTCATGCTGACCAACCGGTCATGGCCGAAAGCCTCGGGCAGCTCTTCCGCGCTCATGAGATAGGCGCCTGCGTGGAGGTGGGTCCGCACCTGCCCGTCACCAATGCGCTTGCCCTGCAAACCGCGGCGCGCCTTGGCGCGAAGCGGGTCTGGCTCTCGCCCGAGCTCAACCTGGCCCAAATCTCCGATTTGGCGAAGGAAAGCCCCGTCGAGCTCGGCCTTACCGTCATCGGGCGTCAGGAGCTCATGACCACGGAGCACTGCATGCTCATGAGCCAGGGTCCCTGCGCTCAGGAGTGCGCAACGTGTGCGCGCCGCAAAAGCCCGCATTTTCTGAAGGACCGCAAGGGCTACGATTTCCCGGTGATATCCGACCAGCTCGGACGCAGCCATCTTTACAACAGTGTGCAGCTGGATGTTGCGCATGCCGTCCCCGACATCGTTCAAGCTGGCATCACCTGGCTTCTGGTGGACAGCACGCTCATGAACGTGCAAGAAACCACGCAAGCGGTTCAGCGCGTCGTGCGCGCCCGCAACGTGGCGCACGCTCAGGGCGCGGCCCTGCCGAAAGAGCCCGGCTGCACCAGCGGACACCTGTTCCGCGGCGTGCAGTAAGCCGCATGTGCTAGAATCCCGAAGATACGCGTTTAGAAAGAGGAAACCATGCTGTCCGCAGAAGAACAACTGCACATCATCGCATCGGGCGCTGCGCAAATCGTGCCCGAAAGCGGCCTGCTCGAGAAGCTCAGGCGCGGCAAGCCGCTCAACATCAAGCTCGGCGTCGACCCCACCAGCCCTGATCTGCATCTTGGCCATGCGGTTCCGCTGCGCAAGATGCGCCAGTTCCAAGATCTGGGCCACAACGTCACGCTTATCATCGGCAACGGCACGGCGCTCATCGGCGACCCTTCGGGCAAGAACACCACTCGTCCGCAGCTCTCTCAGGAGCAGGTGCAGGCAAACGCTGAAACCTACGTCGCCCAGGCAATGAAGATTTTGGATCCCGAGAAGACGAAGATCGTTTACAACGCCGATTGGATTTTGTCGCTGAATCTCAAAGACCTTCTCGGCCTTATGAGCAAGTTCACCGTCGCTCGCATCCTCGAGCGCGATGACTTCACGAAGCGTTATCAGTCCCAAACGCCTATCGCCATGCACGAATTCCTGTATCCCATCATGCAGGCGTACGACTCGGTCATGGTGAAGGCGGATGTCGAAATGGGCGGCACCGACCAGCTGTTCAACCTTCTGGCTGGCCGCGACCTCATGGAGAAGATGGACATGGAGCCGCAGATCGCGCTCACCATGCCGCTGCTCGAGGGTACCGACGGCGTGCGCAAGATGTCGAAGAGCTACGGCAACTACGTGGGCCTCACCGACGATGCCAACGACATGTTCGGCAAGGTCATGTCCATTCCCGACGAGCTCATGATCAAGTACTATCGCCTGGCGTCCACGCTGTCCGTTGCCGAAATCGATCAGCTCGAGGCCGACCTGAAGGCAGACAAGCTGCATCCTAACAAGGTTAAGCGTGCGCTGGCCCGCAACATCGTCGCCGCCTATCATGATGAGACTGCGGCCGAGCAGGCGGAAGCCGACTTCGACTTGAAGTTCAAGGACCACGGCTTCCCGGAGGATGCACCCACCTTCCAGGCAGATCTCACCCCGGGCGAGGATGGTACCGTGTACTTCGCCAAGCTGCTGGTGAACGCCGGAGCTGCGCAAAGCGTTTCCGACGCACGACGCCTCATCGACGGCGGCGGCGTCAAGCTCAACGGCGAGGCGCTCGAGCCCAAGTCCTACAACCTGGAGCCCGCCCGTCTCGAGGGCGCGCAAATCCAGGTTGGCAAGAAGAAGTTTCTGCGCCTGGTCTAATCAAGGGCAGAGTCTTTGCAATATATAGTGAACCAAACGAGAAGGGAGCCGGCGATTCGGCTCCCTTCTCGTTTGTGCTACTTAGATCGGCGCAGGGGTTTGACTATATTTACAAAGACGGGCAGAAAACTGCGACCAAGCCCTCCTGAACTCCATATGTGTACAGAATGTGAAGATAGCGCCCGACGCGAAATAGTTCTGGACACGGCCCGGGGAGGAGCGTATTATTCAATCTTGCGCCAAGCACGAAAGCGCTTGAGCGAAAGCCGCGGGGGCATCCCCGCAGGCGGGAACCTTGAGAACCGGATACTGGACAGA
>URQU01000061.1 GCA_900550055.1 uncultured Coriobacteriaceae bacterium
AGCGCCCGCTTCAAGGGATGCCCGCATTGCACGCGCGTGCGCCCTCACGCGCCGCGCAAAAGCCGCCTGAAAGCAACAAGCCGGCCGCAAAAGCGACCGGCTTGCAAGGCATTCCCAACATGAACAGGGTCCTGTCCCCTGTTCACGCGCAGGACCACTCCCCTACGCCTTTTTGCGGGTGAAGACGCTTTTCTCGGGCAGCTCGTGGATGTCCACGCGCAGCTCCTCGTCGATGTTGCCGTCGTAAACGTAATGCTGCGTCTCCTTGCCCACCATGCCGGCGCACAGCAGCACCATAAGGATGTTCGGCAACGCCATAAGCGCGTTGGAGATATCGGTGGCAGTCCAGGCAACATCGCCGACGCCCACGCCGCCCAAAAAGCCCATGCAAATGTAAAATCCCAGGTACAGCGGCACCCAGCGGCGGCCGAACAGGTACAGGGTGACGCGCTCGCCGTAGTAGCTCCAGCCGATGATGGTGGAATAGGCGAAGCACAGGATGCCCAGCATGAGGATAGGCGCGCCCACGTAGGGGATGGTGGCGAACACGGCGTTGGCAAGCGTGGCGCCATTGGTGACGCCGGCGTCCTGGATGAGCGTGGGGTGCGCACACAGCGACGAGACGATGACCAGGGCGGTTACCATGCAGATGACCACCGTGCACCAAAACGGGCCCGTCATGGACACGAGCGCCTGGCGCGCAGGGTTTTTCGACTCGGCGGCGGCGCTGATGAGCGGGGCCGTGCCCAGGCCCGCCTCGTTGGAGAACAAGCCGCGCGCACAGCCGAACTGCAGCGCCACGATGATGCCGCTGCCAACCGCGCCGCCGAAGGCCGCGCGAGGGGTGAAGGCGCATTCGAAGATCAACCTGAACGACTCGCCGATGAACGCCCAGTTGCAAACAAGGATATAGATGCAGCCCAAGATGTACGCGACGCCCATGATGGGCACGAGCTTCTCGCAGATGTTGGAGATGGTTCCCAAGCCGCCCATGATGATGAGCAGGGCGCTACCGCACACGACGGCGGCGACGATCCAGGGCTCCACGCCGAAGTTCGCCTGCGCGACCGAGGTGATGGCGCTGGTCTGCACGGCCGACCCGACTCCGAAGATGGTGAGGCACGCCATGACGGCGAACCAGATGGCCATGAACTTCGCCCACCACGGCACGGTGCCGTCGGGGCGCTTGTAGCGCTGCTCCCACACGTGCATGGCGCCGCCCATCATGTGGCCCTGGCGATCCTTCACGCGATACTTCATAGCAGCGTAGACCTCGGTGTACTTCGTTGCCATGCCCAGGATGCCGGTAAGCCACATCCACAGCACCGCGCCCGGGCCGCCGGAGAGCACCGCCGTGGCAACGCCGACGATGGAGCCCGTTCCCAGCGTGGAAGCAAGCGAGGTGGCCATGGCACCGAAGTTGCTGACGTCGCCCTGAGCGCCGTTGTCCTTCGTGATGGAAAGCTTGAGGGCCAAGGGCAGTTTGCGCTGGATGCCCTTGGTGCGGATGGTGGTGTAAATGTGGCAGCCCAGCAGCAAGATGATCATAGGCGGCCCCCAAACGGCGGCGTCTATGCTGTCGAGCACTTCGATGTAGTCCATGCAAAACCTCGTAGCCTTAAAGATGAGTCCCTTCAGGGACGCGAACGGTTTATTATAGAGCCGCCTTCGCCCTAGGCCGCTAAAGTCTCGGCGAAAAAGCGCATTGCGTAGCGCTTCGGTAGAAAAGCAAGCCCTCCGGCGCCGATTTCCCATAACCGTTCGCCATACATAGCACCCCAAAACGCGGAAAACATCCATAGCCCAAACGGTTGCGAAGCCATGGCGGCGCAGCTAAACTAGGTGCCATTGAATTCTGTTTCAGGGCGAGGTGAAAATCCTCACTGGCGGTAACCGGATACGCGCGGCGCAAGCCGCAGCCAAGCCGGAAGTCCGCGACCCTGTGCGTCAAGCGACGGCAAGCCGTATGCACGCAAGGCTGACCTGGTGCAACTCCAGGACCAACGGTCAAAGTCCGGATGGAAGAGGCAGAGTTCGCGAAACGCACCGCACGGCGCCGCATTGCCGGGCGGGAAGTTGTTGAGCGAATACAAGCCCGTATGGAAGGAATTCATACGGGCTTGTCTCTTTTTCGCGAAGCTTGAGAGCAAAACCCGAGGAGAGAAGGCTTCGCGGAAAGAAGGACCAACCATGTCTCAGGCAACCGCCGCAAACGCAACCATCAAGAACACGAACCGCTGGTCGACGCGTCAGCTGGTCACCATGGCCCTTATGTGCGCCATCGCCGCGCTGCTGTCGTTCGTGCAGATCCCCATCCTGCCCGCAGCGCCGTTTCTGACCTACGATCCCTCGCTCATGCCCGCCATGGTGTGCGGCTTCGCCTTCGGCCCGGGTGCCGGCTTCGCCGTGGGCGCCATCGCCGCCATCATCCACAGCCTGATGCTCGGCGAATGGGTCGGCGGCCTCATGAACATCTGCGCCACGCTGTTCTTCGTGGTGCCCGCCGCCGCCATCTACGCCCATAAGCACACGTTCGCCGGCGCCATCATCGGCCTGCTGGTCGGCTGCGTGGTGGCCACCATCGGCGCCGTCGCCACGAACCTGACGATCGGCGTGTGGTTCTGGTACGGCAGCGCCGATGTCATCATGCCGCTCATCCTGCCCGCAGTGCTCCCGTTCAACCTGATCAAGACCGTGCTGAACAGCGCGCTGACCCTGCTGGTGTACAAGGCCGTCTCCAACCTGATCACCCCGAAGAAGGACCAGGTCAAGGGTCGCTAGGCAAACGCGTTTCAAACCGTGCCGCCCCAGCGCGGCACGGTCCCGCCGGCAAGCAGGAGCTTCCCGCTTGCCGGCGGGACCGTATAACGGGATAGCGGGAATCGGCTCGGTAGCCCGCCTTTCGCAAGAAAGAGCGCCCGAACCCGGGCGAAGGGCTGCAGCCCGGATAAACAACGCCGGCCAACTGGGGTCGCCCCGCTTGAGGCTCGCTCCGACTCCGGTTCGCACCCCGCAAAACGCAACGTAATTCGCCGATTCATGAAAGGATCGCAAAGCGAATCATGATAGATGTTCAAAACGTCCGCTTCACCTACGACGGCGCAAACTTCGCCCTTGACGGCGTGAGCCTGCACGTGCGCAAAGGCGAATTCCTGTGCATCTTAGGCGGCAACGGCAGCGGCAAGTCGACGCTGGCCAAGCATCTGAACGCCCTGCTCATCCCCGACGAGGGCACCGTGAAGGTGCAGGACATGCCCACCGCGGATGCCGACTGCACGTACCGCATCCGCGAGACGGTGGGCATGGTGTTCCAAAATCCCGATGACCAGCTGGTGGCCTCGCTCGTGGAAGACGACGTGGCCTTCGGCCCCGAGAACCTGGGCGTCCCCACCGATGAGCTGCGCGAACACGTGACGCAGGCGCTTGAGGACGTAGGACTTTCAGGCTTCGAACGGCATGAGACGCACGCCCTGTCCGGCGGTCAGAAACAGCGCGTGGCCATCGCCGGCGTGCTTGCCATGAACCCTGCGGTGCTTGTGCTCGACGAGGCTTCCGCCATGCTCGACCCTCGCGGCCGAGCGGGCCTTATGCGCGTGTGCCATGAGCTGCACGAGCGCGGGATGACCATCGTGATGATCACGCACTATATGGAAGAGGCGGCGCAGGCCGACCGCGTGGTGGTCATGGAGCGCGGGCATGTGGCGCTCGAAGGCACGCCCGATGAGGTGCTCGTTCAGGCACGCGCGCTGGCGCACCTGAACCTTGACGTGCCGTTCGCAGCCCGCTTGTCGCTGGATCTGCGCGATGCGGGCATGGCCGTGCAGCCCACCGTGGACGCAGGGAAGCTGGCACGCGAGGTCCTGGCGCTCGGCAAGGCCGCCGGCATTTGCACCACCGCCGACGCGAACGCGGCAGCACCCGATGCGGCCGACGCCGACGTCGACTTCCCCACCTGTGAGGGCGACGCCGATGCCCCGGCGCTCATCGAGTTCCAAGACGTCAGCTTCACCTACGACGCGGCCGAGGCGAAACGGCAACGCAAGCGCAAGCAGGCGCCTGCAGCCCGCCAGGCTAAATGGGGTAACAGCCCCGATAGCCTGTGGGCCGTGCGCGACGTCTCGCTTCAGGTGCGCCGCGGCGAGTTCCTCGGCGTTGCCGGGCATACCGGCAGCGGCAAATCGACGCTCATCCAGCACATGAACGGCATCTTGAAGCCCTCCTCAGGGCGCGTGCTCATCGACGGCACCGACATCGCCTCGAAGGGCGCCGAGTCGAAGGTGCGCGGATCGATCGGCGTGGTGTTCCAGTATCCCGAGCACCAGCTGTTCGCCGAAACCGTGTACAAGGACGTGGCGTTCGGCCCGCGCAACCTGGGGCTTTCCGGCGAAGAGGTGGATGCGCTCGTGCGCAGCTCGCTCGAGCGCGTGGGGCTATCCTTCGATGAGCTGGCCGAGAAGAGCCCGTTCGAGCTTTCGGGCGGCCAGCAGCGCCGTGTGGCGTTCGCCGGCGTGCTGGCCATGGACCCGCAGGTGCTCGTGCTCGACGAGCCGGCGGCAGGCCTGGACCCCGCCAGCAAGCGCTCGTTTTTGCAGATGATTTCCCGCCTACACGACCAGGGTCTCACCGTGGTCATGGTGTCGCACTGCATGGACGACCTTGCCGCCATGTGCGACCGCGTGGCCGTCATGAACGAAGGCCGCCTGCTGGGCGTCGGCGCACCCGAGCGCCTGTTCCTGCACGCGCGCAAACTCAAGGAAGTGGGCCTGGGAACCACCGAGCCGCAGGCGTTCGCGGAAGCGCTGCGCGCAGACGGATGGCCACTTGAGCAGGGGAAACTGTATACGGAGAAGGAGCTGGCAGGGATGATCGCCGCGGCATGCGGCGCAGGCAGCAGCGAAAACGGTGCCGCCTGGCCTTCCCAGGCCGGCTCTGAAGGCCAGGTGATCGAATGAACCCGGGCTTTTCCTTCGGCAGCTACGTTTCCGGCACCAGCTGCGTGCATCGGCTCGACCCGCGCACGAAGCTCATAGCAGGCTGCGCGTTCATCGTGGTGCTGCTGTGCGCGCATACCGCGGCGGCCCTGGCGGTATGCGCGGCGTTCACGGCGCTTTGCTATGCGCTGGCGCAGATCCCGCCGAGCAAGGCGGCGCGGTCGTTGGCACCGCTTATGGCCATCGTGGTCATCGTGGCGGTGCTGAACCTGTTCGTCACGCAAGGAGGCCAGGTGCTCGTTGACTGGGGCATCCTGCGCATCAGCGAGGCGGGCGTGCAAACCTGCCTGTTCATGGGCGCGCGCCTGACCATCATGATGCTGGGAATGAGCCTGATCACTCTGACCACCATGACGATCGACCTGACCGAGGCGTTCGAATGGGTGCTCAAGCCCCTCGCCCGCTTCGGCGTGCCCGCCCACGAGCTGGGAATGATCATGGGCATCGCACTGCGCTTCATGCCGCAGTTCGCCAACGAGCTTGCCGTGGTCTACCACGCTCAGGTCAGCCGCGGCGCCCGTCTGTCGAACAGCCCCGCGCGCGGCGTGCACATGCTCACTTCGCTCATGGTGCCCTTGTTCACCAGCGTGTTCCGTCACGCCGAAACGCTTTCGGCCGCCATGGACGCACGTTGCTACCACGGCGGCGAAGGACGCACGCACCTGCATCCGCTTCGCTTCGCCCCGCGCGACGGCGCTACCGCCGCATTCATGGCCGTTTTGGCCGGCTGCGTCGCAGCCATCGGCTACTTGCTATAACCGACCAGTTCCAAGACTAGGAGGATCATATGACCGGCAACGAGACCATCCTGCAGTATCTGACGAACGTCCCCGCGTGGTACCTGGCCACCAGCGTGAACGACCAGCCCCACGTGCGCCCGTTCAGCTTCGCCGCCGAGCAGGACGGCAAGATCTGGTTCGTCACCGCCACCACCAAGGACGTGTGGGAGGAGCTGCAGCAGAACCAGAAGTTCGAGGCATCCAGCTGGTGGCCCGGCCATGGCTGGCTGATCCTGCGCGGCAAGGCCGGGCTTGAGGACAAGGCGAACGCCGACATGCGCTACGCCGGCTACGCGCACCTGTGCAGCCTGGGCGAAAGCTACGACGGCCCCGACGACCCCACGCTGGTGTTCTTCAGCGTCGAGGAGCCCGAGGCATGGATCTGCAACCACGAGGAGTGGAAGCCGATCGAGCTGTAGCGGCAACTGCATATAATCAAAAAAAGGAAGGGCACGGCTTCGCGCCGTGCCCTTCCTTTTGCGTACCGTTCAACGAATCGATAGTGTCTACTCGAAGTCGTACAGGTCCTTGGCGGCCTGCTTAAAGTCCTCGTAGACTTCCTGGGCGATAGCCTGGTCATCGACCAACTCGAACGCGGCAGGCTGGCCATCCTCGTCAAGCTCGGTGACCTCAAGCAGGATGATCTCACCCGAGCTGCATGCCGGGCTATCCTCGGTGACCGGGAAGAAGAAGCCGTAGCGACGGCCCTCGTGCAGGATCAAGCCGAGGAACTCAAGGTCGACCTGATCGCCCTTCTCGTCCTGGAACGTGAGGGTGATGCCCTCCTCGGTGGGCGGGCAGAAATTCGGGGCGCTTCCTTCGCGCATGGCAACTCCTTACAACATGACCGACAACGCTTGCGGCCGATTCCTCCATAGCCTGCGTGCATGGATTCACATCGGCTTCCCAGCGTATCACAATCGATTGCCGCACGCTCGCCAACCCCCCGTTAATCTACTTGACCGCTACAGGGCCAAAGGAGAAAGCGACGGCGCAATCACCTCAACCGACAAAACGGGCCGCTCGTTTCCGAGCGGCCCGAATCAGCTACTTGTTGTTAGCCTTGAACCTTCTTGTGCTTCTTCTTGGAGCGGTTTTGCGCCTTAGCGGGCTTGGTTGCAGCCTTCTGACCCCGAGAAGCGGCGGGCGTTGCGGCGATGTCCTGACCCGTGGCGTTATCTGCAGCAGCATCCGTAGCAGCGGCAGCAGCGGCCGCCTGCGGCAGGCGGTTCAGGAACCAACGCTGGATGTCCGCGCCGTACTTCTTCTGCAGCTTCGAGAACTGCGGCTCGCGCGTCTTCCACATCACGTAGATGGGCGTTGCGATGGCGTAGGACGAGTAGCAGCCGCACACCAGGCCCACGGTCATGGCCAGGGCAAAGTCGCGCAGCGTCTCGCCGCCGAAGATGAGCATGGCCGCGACGGGGATAAGCGAGGTGATGGAGGTATTGAGCGAGCGCACCAAAACCTCGTTGACGGAGTGGTTCGCCATGGTGGCGAACGTGCACTTCGGCGAATCGCCCTTCATGTTCTCGTTGATGCGGTGGAACACGACCACCGTGTCGTAGAGCGAGTAGCCCAAGATGGTGAGCAGCGCGGCGATGGTGTTCGGCGTGACCTCGCGGCCCACGAGCACGTACACGCCCAACACGATGACCAGGTCGTGCAGCAAGGCGATAACCGCCGACACGCCCATCTTCGGATCGCGGAAGCGCACCGAGATGTAGGCGATGATGAGCAGCAGCGACACGAAGAACGCGATGCAGGAGCTTTGGATGACGCTGGCGCCCCAGTCCGGGCCGATGGTGGTCACCTCGAAGCTTTCCGCATCCCAGCCGAACTGATCGGCAACCTTGTTGGCCGCCGCAGCAGCGCTTTCAGCCGAGGTGTCGGTGGTGCGCACAAGGAAGCCCGCCTCGCCATCGGCGTTGGTGGTCTGCACCACGGCGTCGGGTTCGCCGGCATCGGCGAAGGCCGAGCGCACCTGCTCGGTGGTGGCGTCGTTGCCGCCCTGATGGAACGTCACCGAGGTGCCGCCCACGAACTCGATGCCGAAGTTCACGCCGCGCACGCCCACGAGCGCCACAACCAGCACGATCGCCACGGCCGCGACGGACAGGAACACCTTACGATAGCCCAGCAGGTTGATATCGAGCTTGATGAAGCGGCCGCGCACGTCATGACGCGAAGACGCGGGCTTCTCGCCCTGGAAGTACGGGGCTGCCTCCTTGCAGTCCTTCACGCCCCAGAAGCCAGGGTGCTTGGCGATGCATTTCGGCGCCAGCAAGCGGATGATGGGCGCCTTGAACAGCAGCATCATGACGATGTCGCAGATGATGCCGAGCGCCAGCGTCAGGCCGAAGCCCTTGACCGAGGCGCTTGCCAGGAAGAACAGCGTGAGCGCCGAGACCATGGTGACCAGGTCGGCGTCGATGGACGTGAGGATGCCATGACGCACGCCGGTGACGGAGGCGGCACGGACGCTGCGGCCCATGCGGATCTCCTCGCGGAAGCGCTCAAGGGTAAGGATGGAGGAGTCGGCCGCCATGCCGATGGTCAGCACGACGCCGGCGATGCCGGCCATGGACAGGCTGAACAGGCCGAAGTGCGAAAGCAGGGCCAGGATGCCCAGGTACAGCACGGCGAACACGGCCATGGCCGCCGCGGTGATCAGGCCCAGACCCTGGTAGAACACCAGCAGGTACAGCATGACCAGCGCAAGGCCGATGGCGGCAACCAGCACGCCGGAGGTAAGCGCATCCTGGCCGAGCGTCGGGCCGACCACCTGGGACTGCGCGTACTCGAAGCTCACGGGCAGCGAGCCGGACTCGAGCACCGTCTCCATGGAGGAAGCCGCTTCCTTATCGTAACCGCCGGTGATGGACACCTGGCCGCCGGTGATCTCGGACTGCACGGCCGGAGCAGATTGCACTTCGCCATCAAGGATGATGACGATCTTGCCCTTGGTACTGGCCAGGTCCTTCGTGGCATCGGCGAACGCCTTCGTGCCCTCGGAATCAAGGGAGATGTTGACCGAGTAATCGGTGCCGGTCTCGGAGGCGCGGCCGATGTCGACCTTCGTGATGTTGCTGCCGGTAATCAGCGGCGTGTACGTGCCCTCTTCCACCGTCAGATGCTCGGTCTTGCCGGAAGGCAGCGTGTTGCCGAAATCATCGGTGATGGTGCCGCTGGAACCGTACTGGCCGTTCTCGATCTTGGTTTTCACGTCATCGTCGGTGAACGAATCCAGGCGGGCGAACTCCAGCTTGCCGGTTTTGCCGATGGTGGACAGAGCCGTCTCCGTATCGGAAAGGCCGGGGATCTGCACAAGGATCTGGTCGGAGCCCTGCAGCTGCACCACGGCCTCGGAGGCGCCGAGCGCGTTGACGCGCTGCTCGATGATGGCACGCGACTTCTCCATATCCTCGGAGGTCACGGCATCGCCGTCGGTGCTTTTCGCCGACAGCACCACCGACAGGCCGCCTTGGATGTCCAGGCCCTGGTTGATCTTGTCCTGCGGAGGGGTGAACATGAAAATGGACCCCAGCACCAAGACGGTGGTCAGCACCAACAGCCATACGTTGCGGCGGTTGGCGTTGCCGCCCTTCTTCTTGGCCTTGGCGTTTTGCGCTTTCGCCATGCGAGCTTCTCCTAGCCTTGTAAACCACAGGACGGCCCTGCCGGGCCGTCCCTTCCGTGGCGGCGGCTCCAACCGCTGCCATATATACCCTAACTTACTTATTTTCCCACAATCGAGGAGAATGCGAAAGCATCAAGGAGCGGGAATCCGCCCGAGCCTTATATTAGTAGTCCTTAGCGGCCGGGCTGTTCATCCACTCCTCGTAAAACTGCTCGTACTCGCCCGCCAGCACGGCCTTGCGGGCACGGCGCATGAGGTCGAGCAGGAAGTGCAGGTTGTGCACCGACAGCAAAATGGCGCCGAGCATCTCGTTCTGCTTCACCAAGTGGCGCAGATAGGCTCGCGTGTAGTTCTGGCACGTCGGGCAGGTGCAGCTGTGGTCGAGCGGCGTGAAGTCGCGCGTGAACTTCGCGTTGCGCATGTTCATGCGGCCCGTGCTGGAGAACGCCGTGCCCATGCGTGCGGTGCGGGTGGGCAGCACGCAGTCGAACATGTCGACGCCCTCGCGCACGGCGCGCACGAGCGTGGTGGGGTTGCCCACGCCCATCAGGTAGCGCGGACGGTCCTCGGGGCATGCGCGGGCCACCTGGCCGAGCGTCTCGAACATGGTCTCGTGGTCTTCGCCC
>URQU01000062.1 GCA_900550055.1 uncultured Coriobacteriaceae bacterium
CTGGCGCTGCTCCTGGCCCCCACCGTGGCCGGCATGCTGTGGAACAAGGGCGGCTGGATCCAGAACCGCGCCTACACGCTGAGCCTGTGGTGCATGTTCTGCCAGGTGGTGCCCATGTTCGCAAACGACTCCATCTTCGCCGTGCAGTCGGTGAACAACCCCGACGTGAACCTGGTCATCAGCGTGCTGGCACTGGCTGCGAACGTGGCAGCCGTGGGCTACGTGGCCTACCGCGCCAAGAAGCTGGGCGTGAACCCCTACAAGCATGAAGTGTTCGTAGGAACGAAGGACTACGAGAAGGCCATGGCTCGCCGCGAGGACGTGGCTGCGTAAACACTCTGCTGCAAGGCAAAGCAAGACGGAGCAAGTCAAACACCGCTTCGCAAAACAAAAGCAGGCCGGAAGAGCTGATCTTCCGGCCTGCTTGCTTTCTCCCAGCCTGCCTGCTTTCTCGGGCAGATTATACGCGCCACACCGCCGGCGCATCCTGCTTGCGAATGACAGCAAACCAGGAAGGCGGTCGGCCGCAGCCGCAAACGGCCTTACTCCAGCCCTTCGCCGCTGTATTTGCCGGTCGCCTCGTCGTATCGCAACACGAGGACGCGGCCGTCTTCCACGACATTGCCGTCGATATAGTAGTGCGAGGCGCCGTCGTGCCAGATTCCGCGATAGCCGGGTGTTCCCGAGATGGTTTCTGTGGTGATGTGCCCGGCGATGACGTCCAGATCGAAATGCCGACCCACGTAATCGGGCATCATCGCGGTGAAGAATTCTGGCGGGGTTCCCATCCTCCAAAGGTCGCCGGCGTCTTCGTCGATCCCTGCGTGCACGAACACCTGGGTGGGCGTTTCGTAATAGTACGGGAGGCCGCGAATCCACGATAGGACGTTCGCGTAATCGGCCCTCATCCGCTCGACGGAGAACCGGTACGCGTCCTCGAAGCGCCTAAGCTTCAACATGTGAACGACCTGCGCGAACGCCTTCGCGCCGAGGAAGCTCTTGGTCGTTGCCAGCCCGGAGTCGGCCAGCATCCATGCGCGAGCATAATCGGGGTCTGCGACCATGTCGCAGTATTCGAGGAGCATCTCCTCGTGGTTTCCGCGCAACGCCACCACCTGCCCGGGATATTCGTCCTGCAGGCGCATGATCCTTTCGTAGACCTGGAGGCTGTCGGGGCCGCGATCACAATAATCGCCGAGCAGGATAAGCTTGGAGCAGCCGTCGCGCAGATCCACCGTTTCAAGCGCCGCGTTCAGGGGCACAAGGCAGCCGTGTATGTCGCTCATAGCGTAGATCATGGGACCTCCTGTGATTGCGGTTTTGATTGGCGCAAGCGCTGCCGTGCGGTGTTGGCGAGGTGCATGCAGATTGCGTGCTTGATGCAGGATTCGAGCTCGGCGTGTTAGTGACATGCAAGCGCATCACCGCCGCGGCGTTCGCCGCTTACCTTGCGAGCCGCTTGATGTCTTCCAGCGTTTTCGTGCAGGCTGCAAGCTGCTTTTCCAGCTGGGCGATTTTCTCGTTGAGCAGCTGGAGCTGCGCGGCGTCTGATTGCGCTTCGACCTGCTCCTTTGCGTCGCCGACGGCAAGATTGTCGACTGCGTGCGCAATGAGGGCGCGCAGCGTGGCAGCTATGGGCTTGTTCGCCACCGATGCGATCGTCCTCAAGCGTTCGTTCGTGTCCTGCCTTAGCGTGATTCGTCGCTGGGCCGTGCGGGAGTCGTCGTCGCTTCGGAAGTAATCTGCTAGGACTTCGACCGGGTCCCCCTGGAAGCGATCGATCACTTCGTTGAAGATAAAGGAGTCTCGGATTTGCTGGGAGCTAGCGGAGGGGTACCACCGGCTTCTGAGGGTTTCCGCCTGTTCGGGGTTGTTGTCGGTTAACGCGATGTTGATTTGCATAGTCGTCCTCTATCGTTGGTGGTTGGTGAGCCGAGCGTGTTTGCGATGGCCGATGCCGTTGGAGTGGTGGGTTG
Organism: uncultured Coriobacteriaceae bacterium; assembly: GCA_900550055.1. Lineage (GTDB taxonomy): Bacteria > Actinomycetota > Coriobacteriia > Coriobacteriales > Eggerthellaceae > Senegalimassilia. Next base: position 1,977 of record URQU01000062.1, read on the forward strand.
TTTTGCGGACGGCGTTTTTTGGGGCGTGCGGGCGATTGGCACCTGCCGCGGGCGTGGGTGCCGAATTGGTGCTCGCGACGGAGATGCGACGCGCCGCGGAGCAGCGGATCGGCACTCGCGGCAAGGGTGCGATGGTCCCCAGAGGTGCCAGATCGGTGCTCGCAACGGAGATGCGGCGGAGTCCAGGGAGCACGCCGCGCACGGTGTATCGCATCACGCCGCTGAGCTGCGGCGCGATGCCTTGCGAGATACGTCTATAGGATAAGATACCCTTCGCTACTTCGTTGCCCCAGCGGCCGAAGCCGGACCAGACCAGCGGCAACCTCTTCGTACAACCTACGGGCAATGCGCGGATTGGTTGGTTGGCCAAGGTCGATGCCGAACAGGTCACGGACATGAACCTTGCTGCCTTGCGGCCGTTTGGCGATAGCCGACAGCAGGTCTCGATATGTTTTCTGCTCAATAGCGTTTAGCGTGACCATGGCTCCTCCTTACGAGCAATCGATGCTCAAACGAGCTTTTGCTGACAGGAATGGTACCACGCCGAAGCGTATAACGCAACCGTATAGTTGCGCGCTATTTGTCGGTTGCGTTATCGGCGCAAGCTTTCTAGGGAGTAAGCCGCATAGTCATCAGGATGCTGGCATTTCCCCAGCTTGCATGGCTTGGATGGAGTGAGGTTTCAAGAAGCTGTCGCGTGGTTTGCGTACACCCGCTTACGCAGCATGATTTTGAGGGATTTCACGGAGACGGAAGGATAAACCCTCGCGCGCACCCGCCTTGACGTGATTCTAGTTAAGCAGGGTTTTAGGACGTTACCGCTAAGGATTGCTTGCTTCCCCGCCCTTGCAACCCTTGCGCGGAGTGGATTCGGTTGATTTTTTGACACCAACCAGGCCGGACCCTCGCTATACGCCATGACGCGCCCGGGGAGCTAAGCGCGTCCCCGTCCTTGCACAATGCAGGATCGGCAGAGTTCCTGGCTTCGCCTTGTTCGCATGCTAGAACCACGACCCGCCTCGTCAATGCAAGATTAATAGGGTTCCATCAAGTTGCTGCCAATAATTGTGCGAGTGCGTGTGGATTTATAGACGATATCGGATATACGACGCCCTAGCTGCGCCGAGCGCGCTGCATTATGCGCTGTTAAGTATTGCTATTAATACCTATTCTCAATATATGCTTTGCATGAACGCAGCATCGGGCCTCCGAACACCCACTCGCGCGTTTTCTGGCAGCAACATGATGGAACCCCGACCAAACGTCATGGTCCGCAATGACCGCCGCGCCCGGAAGGCTTCTCGTCAGACGAAACCTCGTCAAACACCAGATGCTCTTCGCCAGCTCGCTCGCCTACAGCTGCACGAGGGTGCTGAGCAACTTGACACCGTAGAGGACGATCACGACACCGCAGATGCGATTAACCCATGTGAGAGTGTGCACGTTGATCTTGCTACCCAGCCGGTTGAACACAAGAGCCAGGGCGTTGAACCAGGCGAAGCTGGCGGTTGCGAAGCCTGCAATGAAACATGGGTCGCTGCCCGGGGGAAGCGTGGCCCTAAATGCTCCCAACATGATGGTTCCGTCGACGATGGCCTGCGGGTTCAGCCACGTCACCACAAAGGATGCGAGGATGATCTTCGCGAAGGGCTGGTTCATGTCCTTGTCGCAGGATAGGTCTGCTTCCGACTTGATGAGCCCCACGCCTATGCACACGACCAGCAGGCCGCCGAGGCCCAGCACGATGCTCCTGAGCCACGGGAGCGCGTCCATCAGCGCGCCGGCGCCGAAGAAGCACGCCAGGGCCAGCGAGACATCCCAGAACACCACCACAAGCGCGGTGGCCATGGCGCGGCCCAGCCTGTGGCTCAGGGCGCTGTTGATGACGAACAGGTTCTGCATCCCGATGGGCGCCAGATACGCCAGGCCCAACGTCAGGCCCTGGATGAACACGGATAGCAAGTTCATCGATATCCCTTACCGCCCGAGCAAGGCCCCGGGCATCGCGAGGTGTACGACGCTGCTGATGATAGCGTATGGGGATGCGTGCGGGTTCGGGGGTGGCAGGGGCGAGTGTGGCGAGCGCGGGGTGCGGGGGGCGGCGGGACGAGCATGCGGCGAGCGCGGGGTGCGGGGGCGGCGGGACGGGCGGGACGTGACAGCGAGGGCCCGCCTCGCCACCACGCGGGGCACGCCTCCGTCCCCTGTTCACGACATGAAGCAGATGAGAAACGCGAGCAGACGGTGTGGCGGGAGCAAGGTCGAGCGGGAACGCTGCTTCATCATCGATTCCGATCGGCGCTAATCTTCAGCGTTTCGGTGCGTTGTTCGGTTTCTTCTGAAGATTAGCTATGCGGATTGAAGATTAGGAGGGGTCTCGGGGAGTTGCTGCCAAAAATTGCGCGACTGCGTGCGAACGAGAGCACGCTGCTGGTCAACCTGGGCAAAAAACACTCCTAGCACACTGAAATGCATGGTTAAATCCCTTGTTATCAGGACACTTTCGCAATAGGAAGTGAATCGAACGCTCAGCCAGGTCTAAGAACACGCACTCGCACGTTTTTTGGCAGCAAACGGGGGCAACCCTACCGGAACGCAGATGCAATCGCGAAATCACACAGGCGCAGCTGCCATTGCATTAGGCTGCTTGCGCCCCAGCAGACACATCACCCCTCACGAGCGGCCAGTACGAACGCACCTCCGTCCCTAGTCGCGGCACAACTAATGCAAGGTAGTCACGATAACGCGACTACCTTGCATTGTAAGCAGGCTGTTTCCGCTGAAGCTGCTGATTTCGACGCAGGGGATCCGCCAAATGGCGGATTCCCTGTTAGTGCTTACGCCGGACTTACAGTTGCCAGGTTTCGGTTTCCCTTTGCAGGGCCACCATCCGGGCGAATTCGCCGCCGCGTGCTTTCAGTTGCTCGGGCGATCCTTGTTCGGCCACTTGACCGTCTTTGAGGACGACCACCTTGTCGGCGGCTTCGACCGTACGCATACGGTGCGCGATCACGATAACCGTTTTGCCTGCTAGCAGCCTTGAGAGGGCCGACTGCACCTTGGTTTCGTTCTCCACGTCAAGCGAAGCCGTCGCCTCGTCGAGCAGTACGATGGGCGCGTTCTTCAACAGCGCGCGGGCAATCGAGATTCGCTGGCGCTCGCCGCCGGAGAGCTTGGAGCCGTTCTCGCCGATCTTCGTGTCGTACCCCTGCGGCATGCGGCTAACGAACTCGTCGCAGTTCGCTGCGCGCGCGGCGGCCAGAGCCTCGGCGTCGGTGGCGTCGCGGCGGCCAAGGCGGATGTTGCCCATCACCGTGTCGTCGAACAGCAGCACATCCTGGAACACGATGGCGTAATCACGCAGCAGCGTTTCGGGGTCCACCGCGGACACGTCGACACCGCCCACGCGCACCGTGCCGCCCGTGGCGTCCCAAAACCGCGCGGCCAGGCGCGCGCAGGTGGACTTGCCCGAGCCCGACGGCCCCACAAGCGCCGTCACCTGGCCTTCCCGCGCCGTGAAACTCACGTCGGCCAGCACTCGCTCCCCCGCTCGCCCGTCGTCGCCGGCGCCATAGGAAAACGCCACGTGATCGAACTCGATGTCGTGGCCCGCCGGCGCGAACTCGGTCGCACCCGAGGCCATGGGCTCCTCCATGATCGAGCGCATGCGCGCCGCCGACGTCTCGGAGGCGAACAGCTCGCTGACCAGCGCAAGCGCCTGGTCGAACGGGGCGTAGATGCGCGATATCATCAGCAAGTACGCAAACATGACCATGAAATCGATTTGACCTGCGGCGATAAGGCTTGCACCCGCAATGAGCGTGGTGGCAATGCCCAGGCGCAGGATCGCGTACGCCGTGTTCACCAGCAGGCCGTTGGTCAGCTCGCCCTTCGCGCATTCGCGCTCGGTGGCGTCGATTGTGGCGTTCAGGCCGGCCAGGTAGTGCCGTTCCTGATTGGTGGCGCGAATCTCGCGCACGCAGTCGAGCGTCTCTTGGATGCCCTGCGTCACCTTCAGCTTCGCCATCCTATTGCGCTCGAACACCGGCTTCATCGGCTTGCGCGTGGCGAACAACAGGGCAAAAGCCACCGGAACGCTCCAAAACGCGGCGATCGACAGTTGCCAGCAGAAGAACAGCGAGCCCACGAACACGATGGATGTCGAGATCACGGCGCCCCACAGCTCGCCGAGCACATGGCTGTAGGCGTGCTCCATGACCTGCACGTCGCCCATGATGGTTTCGGTCAAATCCGCCAAGTCGCGCCGCCCGAAAAACGACAGCGGCAGTTTGCGCAGGCGCTCGGCGATCTCGATGCGCTGATTGCCGCATTCCTCGTAGTAAATGCAGTAGGAGTAGTAATACTGCTGCCAATTGGACAGCAGCAGCGCCGCGAAGAACACCGCAAGGCCTATGGCGAACGGCACTGCGCCCGGCAGATCGGCGCCTTCGCTCAGGTGCTTCACGAACCCGTCCATCACCTGGAACAGAAACGCCATGCCGGCCATGGTGACCAGGTTCGTGATGCACGTCCAGAACACGCCGCGCTTCACGCCCGAGATGCCCTTATCCGAAAGGAAGTACTTCTTCTTAAACGAGGCGAACATCAGGCCTCACCTCCCTTCATAGCGGGCGCTTCCGTCTGCGCACCTGCGATTTTCCAGCTTGCGGCCTGCTCGTAGTCGGCCCACATGGAGGCATACAGCCCGCCGGCTTCGACCAACTCGGCGTGTGTGCCGCGTTCGGCCACGCGGCCTTGATCGAGCACCACGATCTGGTCGGCTCCCACCACCGTCGAGAGCCGGTGGGCGATCATGATCACCGTGCGATTCTCGGCCAGCTTCGCGAACGCGCGTTGGATGAGGGCCTCGTTTTCGGGATCGGCAAACGCCGTGGCCTCGTCGAGCACCACGATAGGCGCATCCTTAAGGATCGCGCGCGCAAGGGCGACACGCTGCACCTCGCCACCCGACAGGTACGCCCCGCCGGCGCCCAGGTGCGTGTCGAGGCCCTGCGGCAGCTTCGCCACGATGTCGTCGCATTGCGCGGCGCGCAGCGCGGCCAGCACCTGCTCGCGCGTGGCATCGGGCCTGGCTGCGCGCACGTTTTCCCCGAGCGTGCCGCTGAACAGCCGGTTGGTTTGGAAGACGAACGCGATCTTGTCCATAAGCTCATGCGGGTCGGTATCGCGCACGTCCACGCCGCCGACGAGCACACGCCCGGCGGTTGCGTCCCAAAAGCGCGGGACCAGGCTTGCGCACGTCGACTTGCCGCCGCCCGACGGCCCCACGAGCGCGAGGGTCGTGCCCGCGGGGACCTCGAAACTCACGTCGTCAAGCGCGTTGGTTTCGGTGCCCTCATAGGCGAACGATACGTGCTCGAAGCGCACGTCGCCGCCTTCGATAGGACGCGGGTTCGCGGGGACCTCAAGCGGCTTCGCCTCCAGGATCGCGCGCACGCGACCAAGGGAATCGCCCGCCATCTGCGACGCTTCGCTCATGAACATGAGCTTCGCCATGGCCGTGGGGATGACCGCCGAGAAGATGGCGTAGAAGGCGAAATCGGCAACGAAGCTCGCGAAATCCGCTTCGCCAGGCGCCAGGATAAGCGCCACGGGAAGCAGGAACACCACCAGGCCGTTAAGCACCGACAGCTGAAAGACCTGCGGTTTTCGGCAGAACGTGCCCGCGTAGTCCTGCGCCATGCGCGCGTAGTCGGCGATGGCGTCGTGGAACGCCTTGAAGGAGTACACCGTTTGCTGGAACACCTTCACCACGGGGATGCCGCGCACGTATTCGGTGCCGGTTTCGTTCATGCGCACAAGTGCCCCCATGTAGCTTTTCATGAACTCCATGCCCTTGCCGGACATCATGGTCATGAGGCAGCAGATCGAGATCACGATCGGGACCAGGCACGCAAGGCCAAGGCGCCAATCGAAGGCGAACAGCAGCGCGAGCATGCCGATCACCATGGCGATCGAGCCCGCCGTATCGGGCAGCACGTGCGCGAGCAGCGATTCGGTGCTGGCCGCGCAGCCGTCGATCACGCGGCGCAGCTCGCCGGTGGCGTGGGCGTCGAAGTAACCGAGCGGCAAGCGCATGAGGTGCTCGGTGGTTTGCTTGCGCATGTTCGACGCCGTGCGGAACGCGGCCAAGTGCGTGCACATGAGCGCAAGGAAATAGGCCACAATCGAGGCGACCGCGCCGCCGATGGCCCACCAGCCGTAAGCGGCGATCCCTTGTGCAGCCTGCCAGTTCGGCGCGACTTCGATGAGGTTGCGCGCGACAAGCCAGATGCACACGTAGGGCACGAACCCGAGCAGCTGCGATACGGCGCTGAGCGCCAAACCGAGGTACGTGAGCGGCTTTCTGCTGCCCGCGAAGTCGAGGAGCTCGGCGATATCGTTGCGTTTGGGGGTGGGAGTGGTTGCTGGCGGGTCGACGGCGTTGGCAGCGGTTGCCGCGGGGGTTGCGTGGGCTGCGGCTTCGACGGCGCCGACGTCGCCCGTTGGCGAGCAGGACGTTTGCCCGGCGGGCGCCGCGGCGGTGGGCAGGTCGGTCGCTTCGCCGGCGTTTTGGCAAGGTGTTGGGCGTGGTTCTTCTTCGGCCATGGTTGTTCCTTCCCTATTTGGGCTTTTGCGCGACGCGTCGTTTTGGGCGCTTGGCTGGCGCGGAATGCTTCTTGCTGGTTACCTTCGCGTAACTTATCATGCAAGGAAGCCTAGGCAAACATTTCCGCTAAGCGCGTACACGAAACCGAAACAACGAGAGACGAATCCGAATGACCAACGCTTCCGCCTACAACGCCATCCCGCGCGCGGTTCGCTCGCTTTACGAACCGCAGCTCGAGCAGTTCGGGATCGTCATCCGCCGCAACGGCGAAGGCTGGTCGGGCACGGGTCGGAGCGCGTGGGGCCGCGGGTCGGCGTGGGGCATGCCCGTTGGGGATTTCTGCATCGTGTTCAGCCACGATGTGTATATGGAGCGAGATATGGCGCTGGTCGAGTCGCCCGAGAGCGCGTATGCGTGCGTATGCATGGTGTCGGAGGATACCAAGGCAACCATGCCACGGATGATCGACCGGCCGCGGGCGTTGCTCGACGGGTCGCTGTACTCGTTTGTGCAGCCCGCGGGCTCGTTTTCCGGCACGCTGCACCGAGGCGGCCTGTATTCGTCGCGCTGCATCTGCTTTCTGCCGCAGTATTTCGAGGAGCTCGATCGGCGCTGGCCGGGCGCGTTCTCGGGCATGTTCGAGCGGTTCGGGGGCACGTGGAACGAGGCGCAATCGCGCATCATCATGTCGGCGCTGCTGGGGACCGGGCCGCAATACCGCCCGGGTTCGGCGCTGCTTATGCAGGCGCGCGTCGAGCAGATGGTGGCCGCGCTGGCCGCATCGTGCGCCGGCGACGATGCCGCACGTTGCGGCGCTTCGGCGCATGAGCGGTCCGGACTTGCCCTTGAGGCGCAGGCAGCCATCGAGCGCATGCTCGACGAGGGACGCGCGCCCGGCCTCAACGAGCTTGCGAGCATGCTGTTCGTGAGCCGTTCGCACCTGTGCTCGGCGTTCTCGCGCGAGACGGGGCAAAGCATCGGGCGATACGCCAAAGCACGCCGAATCGAGCGCGCGAAAACCCTGCTCGCAAGCGGAAATTCGATCGCATATGTGGCGTCGCGCCTGGGCTGGCCACGACCTTCGGCGTTCTCGCAGGCGTTCAAGCAAGCAACCGGAACCTCCCCAACCGAATGGCGTGATGCGCACGAAAGGTGACTGGGGGCAGGATGGAGACGCTGGAGGAATCGAGCGACGCGGAAGCAGGCGACGTGCTTGCATGCGCGAACGCACCTCCGTCCCCTGTTCATTTGGGCATCCCGTGCGAGCGCGGCCTTCCTCTGTTTGCATTCATGCTTGCCTGTCAATCTGCAACGATTTGGGCCTATTTTCCCCACGCGCCGCGCGGAATCGGCAGGGTTTCGGAGAGTTGCCGCCAAAAAACGCGCGAGTG
>URQU01000063.1 GCA_900550055.1 uncultured Coriobacteriaceae bacterium
GTGCGCCCGTTGGTGGTGGGACCGGGTTTGAAATCTGGTTTGAAACTGCACTTGAACAGCCCTACGGATTTCGGCGCCGATCGCGTTGCCGATTGCGTGGCCGCCAAGCAGCTTTACGGATACCCGATCATCGTGGTTGATTTTGGAACCGCAACCACCCTTGAGGTGATCGACGATGCCGGCGCCGTGCAGGGCGGGCTTATCGCGCCGGGCCTGCGTTTGGCTGCGCGGGCGGTGGCCGATGCTGCGGCCCAGCTTCCCGTCATCGGGTTGCATGCGCCCCGCAACGTCATCGGGAAGTCGACGCGCGATGCCATGCAGGCGGGCATCGTCATCGGCGAGGTTGCCCGTATCGATGGCCTGATCCAGGCGGTATGGGACGAACTCGGGTACGAGACGCGCGTCGTCGCCACCGGCGATGACGCCCAGGCAATGGCCGGGCTCTCCCGACGCATCGAGATTGCCGACGATCGGCTCACGCTCAAAGGGCTGATCATGCTGTATGAGAAGAATAGGAAAGCAAGGTAGGGGATACCCCGTATCGCGTTCGCGCAATGTGGAACTAAGCGACTCGTATCGGTAACTTCACTTTGCCAGCCCGGCGTTTGCCGGGCTATTTTCGCGATTCGGATTAGCCTCATGTAACAATGTTGCGGATACTATAGTTTGCCCTGGTTATCAAAGTGTCTCTAATGGTACCATTCGACTGTTTGAATCAAGGCGGATGCAGAGGCCGAAGCCGCGCCGTCTTTTGGAATCGAAAGGAAACCAGCTCCGTGTTCAATAAACGGTTGATATCGATGGTGCCGCAGGCTTTGAGGTATATCGCACGCAACGTGGCGGCGCAATGGGTGGCGCTCGTTGCGAACATCGTCCTTATGCTTCTTATCGGCTTGTTCCTCCAGCGGCTGTTCGACGGCGCCGCCGTCGATGGCTGGGTTGCGATGCTTGCGTGCGCTGGCGTTGCCGTCATCGCGGTGCGCATGGTGTGCTTGACCTTCGCGCAGCGCATGGGGGTTGCTGCGGCGATGACCGCGAAACGCTCGGTTCGCAGGCAGGTGTATGACAAGCTGGTGCGAATGGGCCCCGGCTATTCCGAGCAAATCGCCACAAGCGAGGCCGTTCAGGTAAGCGTCGAGGGTTGCGAGCAGCTGGAAAGCTATTTCGGGCAATATCTTCCGCAGCTGTTCTATGCCGTGTTGGCACCGCTTACGGTGTTCGCGTTCCTGGCGCCGCTTTGCCTGCCTGCCGCCATCGCCCTGTTGGTTTGCGTGCCGCTGATCCCGATCTCCATCGTTGCGGTGCAGAAGATCGCCAAGCGCGTCATGGGCAGGTATTGGGGAGCCTACACCGATCTTGGCGGCGCGTTCCTTGAGAACCTGCAGGGTTTGACCACCTTGAAGATCTATCAGGCCGACGAGGCGTGCCATCGTAAGATGAACGAGCAGGCTGAGACCTTCCGCCGAGCCACGATGCGCCTGCTCACCATGCAGCTCAACTCCATCACCGTGATGGACGTGTTCGCCTTCGGCGGCGCGGCTGCGGGCATCATCGCGGCAATGGTGCAGTTCGCTAACGGCCAAGTCCCCTTCTATGCGGCGTTTTGCGTGGTGTTCCTGTCGGCGGAGTTCTTTATCCCCATGCGTACGCTGGGGTCGTTTTTCCATACGGCCATGAATGGCATGGCGGTTGCCGAGAAGATGTTCGCCATCCTGGATGCGCCCGAGCCCGAGCAGGGGACGCGCAGCGTCGATCCCGAGCATGCGGGAATCGTCGTGCGCGATGTCGTGTATTCCTATGACGGGCAGCGCACGGTGCTCGACCATGTCGATTTCGCCGCCCCCGCTGGAAGCTTCACCGGCATCGTGGGCGAGAGCGGTTCGGGCAAATCAACGTTGGCCGGCATTTTGTGCGGGCGCAATCTAGGATTTACGGGCGACGTGGAGATCGGCGGCGTGCCGCTTGGGCAGGTTTCCCGCGAAAACATGGCGCAAACGGTCACCGTCGTCCCGTTCTCGAGCTACCTGTTCTCCGGAACGGTGCGTTCGAACCTGCTGATGGCGCGCCCCGAGGCAACCGACGACGAGCTTTGGGACGTTTTGAGCCGTTGCCGAATCGACGGGTTCGTTCGCGCATCCGGCGGGCTTGATGCGCCCGTGTCCGAGCAGGGCGGCAACTTCTCCGGCGGTCAACGCCAGCGTTTGGCGCTTGCCCGCGCGCTTTTGCACGATACCCCCATCTACATCTTCGACGAGGCGACGTCGAACGTGGATGCGGACAGCGAACAGGCCATCATCGGCGTTATCCACGAGCTGGCGAAAAGCCGCACCGTCATCATGATCTCGCACCGCTTGGCGTCCGTTGCCGAAGCCGACCGCATCTTCGTGCTGGCGAATGGACGCGTGGCCGAGAGCGGCTCACACGAGCAGCTGTGCGGCGCCTGTGGGGCGTACGCGAAGCTGTGGGGGCAGCAGATGGAGCTCGAGGCGTTCGCGTCGCGGGCCGAGCAGCGTGCGGCTAACGTTGGCGAAGCCGATGATGCGCCGTGCGTGGGAACCGAAGCTGCGGGTGCGGATACCAGCGCGCCTCAGACGCGCCGGTCCAATATCTCGATCATGTGCCGCATGGTGAAGCTTGTCAAACCGCTCGTGCCGGTCATGGTCGCAGCGGTCGCCTTGGGCGTCGTCGGCTTCTTGTGCGCCATCTTCCTTACGGTGGGCGCAACTTTGGCGATCACGGGAATCGCCGGCTTCGAGCCGGCGCTTGGTTTGGGTGCGGGCATCGCGATGGTCGTCGCCTGCGGCCTTTTGCGCGGCCCCTTGCATTATGGCGAGCAGATGTGCAACCACTATCTGGCGTTTCGCATCTTGGCCCTTGTACGCGACCGCGTGTTTGGCAAGCTGCGCACGCTTGCCCCGGCGAAGCTCGAGGGCCGCAGCAAAGGCGATTTGGTTTCGCTTGTCACCTCGGACGTCGAGCTGCTCGAGGTGTTCTACGCGCATACCGTCTCCCCGGTGCTCATCGCCGTGCTGGTCTGCGCCGTCATGATCGCCTTCATCGGCAGCATCTGCTGGCAGCTGGCCATTGCCGCGTTTGCGGCGTATGCCCTGGTCGGCGTGGTGGCGCCATGGGCTGCCTCGCGTGCGGCGGGAGATAGCGGCAGGGAGCTGCGCGATGCCCTTGGCGGAATGAACTCGTTCGTGCTCGACAGCTTGCGCGGTTTGCGCGAAACGCTGCAGTTCGGGCAAGCGCATGTGCGGGCCGAGCAGCTTGATGCCCGCATGGATGCGCTGTCGAAGGTGGAAGATCGCCTGAAGGGCCGTGCGGCGCGCAGCATGGCGGCGGCGAACGGTTTGGTGCTCGGGCTTGATGTGGCCATGGTGGCGCTTGCCGCAACGCTTTGCGCACAGGGCGCGATCGATGCCGGGCAGGCTTTTGCGTGCGTGGCGGCGCTCATGTCCTCCTTCGGTCCGGTGATCGCGGTTGCGAACCTAGGAAGCGGCTTGCAGCAGACGCTTGCGAGCGGCGCGCGCGTCCTCGACCTGCTCGACGAGCAGCCGCAGACCGAGGATGTAGTCGACGGTTGCGACTTGGAAGCGTTCTCGGGCGCAGGTGCCGAGCACGTAGATTTCTCGTACGGCGCAAGCCCGGTTCTCAAGGACGTGTCCCTTGAGGTGGCGCCGGGCTCGATCGTGCATTTGGCGGGCAGGAGCGGTTCGGGAAAATCGACGCTTTGCAAGCTGTTCATGCGGTTCTGGGACCCCGGCGACGGCAGCATACGCATATCCGGGCAGGATATCCGCGATGTGAACACCGGAAGCCTGCGCAACATAGAAGGCTACATGACGCAAGAGACGCACCTGTTCTCCGGCACGGTGGGGGACAACATCGCGCTTGCCAAGCCCGATGCTACCCCCAATGAGCTTGCCGAGGCTTGTAGGAAGGCGGCTTTGACCGGCTTGATCGAGCGTCTGCCGCAGGGGTTGGACACGCCGGTCGGCGAATTGGGCGACACCTTGTCGGGCGGCGAGCGCCAGCGCATCGGGCTTGCGCGCATGTTTTTGCACGATGCCCCGTTCGTGCTGCTCGACGAGCCCACCAGCAACCTTGATAGCCTCAACGAGGCGGCGGTGCTGCGAGCGTTGCTCGAAGCCCGACAGGGCAAAACGGTTGTGCTGGTAAGCCATCGAGCCTCCACCGCGGCTATTTGCGATGCCTCATACACCGTCGAGCGCGGAAGGTTGTCGTAACCGGCCGCTTTTGCAAACCATATGAAAAGGGAAGGCCGCAGCTGCGAGCTGCGGCCTTCTTGTGCCTGATGCCGTCCTGCTATTCCCAGCTTGCTTCCTGCAGGGTTTCGCCGTTAAGCGATTTTAAGGCGAACGCGCCGTTTTCGTAAACGGCGTAGCTGGCGGCGCCGTCCTTGGGGATGGAGGTGCTACCCGGGTTCACGAACATCACGCCGTCGGCAAGTTCGAGCCGCTTGATGTGCGTGTGCCCCGTCAGCAATGCGCTTCCGTTCGGCAGCGCAGGCGGCTTGTCGGGTGAGTTGCCCGCAAGGTGGCCATGGCTCAGATGCAGCAGATGCCCATCGGCCCATACTTGGGAAAAATCGCTCAAGCAGGGGAAATCGAGCACCATCTGATCGACCTCCGCGTCGCAATTTCCCCGTACGGCGATAACGCGCTCTGCCATGTCGTTGAGGATGGCGAGCACCTCTTTGGGCGCATAGCCCTCGGGCAGGTCGTTTCGCGGGCCATGGTAGAGCAAGTCGCCGAGCAGCAGCACGCGGTCGGGGGCTTCCTCGTCGATGCGCTGGCTTAAAGTGCGCACGGCCGGCGCCGCTCCATGCAGGTCGGATGCGATGACGAACTTCATTGGTCACTCCTTTTCGATCGGGGAAGGTCGGCGCAGTAGCCTCGCGCCAGGATGTGTTTGCCGCTGTCGGGGAACAGATATCGGTACAGCTCCATGAAATAGCGATCGGTCATGGATGCCATGTAGTCCACTACTACCTGATTGCGGTCGGTATGCGCGAGGTAGCCCTCAACGGTGATGCTGCGCGATTTCGCCGCCAGCTGCTTGGCGTGGTGCAACACAACCGGTGACCGCTCGTCACCGGTTGTGAGGTCGGTCAAAAGCCTGTCGTACATGTCCTCGAACATCTCGCCGACGGCGTTTCCGCTTCCGGCGCGCCATCCTTCGCAATCGTAGATGCGCTCGTAGTTCTGCTGTTTTGCACGTTTGACGTCCTCGAACACTTCACGGCTCATGCGGATGTCGCCCTGCCCGAAGCTGTGGTTGACCACGTCGACGGTGATGTTGTTGATGATGCGTGCGTTATCGCGCCCGATGACGTTGGTCTCGAAGCCGTCAAGGGATGGCAGCACGCCCATGGCGATGGCATCGTCGCGGTCTTTGCCCAGATAGGCGATCATGTCGGCCAGGCGGACCACGCATCCTTCGAGGGTGGAGGGTCGCAGGCGCTTGATGGCGGAATCGTCGAGCGCGCATTCCTCGACCAGTCCATCAAGCTGCGCGAACGTTTCCGTGTCGCCTTGGCGAAGCACCTGCTGGGCGAATTCGCCGTTGTGGCACAGCGCACCGTCAAGCACCTGCAGGCTGATGTTGCGGGGATAGAGGCGGTCCATCACCCGCACGGAATGCACGTTGTGGTGAAAGCAGCGCCCCGTGCGGCTTTGCAGGCACTTCGACAGGAACTTCTCCCCGGCATGGCCGAACGGCGTGTGCCCCAGGTCATGACCGAGCGCGATGGCCTCGATGAGCTGGCAGTTCAATCCCAGCAGCCGGCCGATGTTGCGCGCGATGCGCCCCACCAGCTGCACGTGCAGCCCGCGACGGCAGATATCGTCGTCCTCCACCAGGCTGAACACCTGCGTTTTGCCCGCGTAGCGGTTATAAGCGGGGATGTTCATGATCTTGTCGATGTCGCGCGAGAACGCCGGGCGCGACAGCGTGGCCGCATCGTGGGGGTTGTCCTCACGTCGGAGCACGCCCTCGTCGGGGAAGCTGTGCGGATGCATTCGTCCGCAGCGCAGGTTCTCGGCTACGGCTTGTTTCACTTCGGGGTCAAGTTGCAGGTATGCGGGCTCGCTCACGGCGCTTCCTTTCCGCATGTCGAGATGTTACGCGCTTATTGTATCGCACGTGCCGCTCATACGGGAACATAGGTTCTATGCGGTATACTTTACCTGAAAAGCAAAGCGGCCCGCCTTCGCGCGGCCGGCATCAGGCATACAGGCACAAGGCGGGGGTTCGGTCACATTCATGGCGATCAGCGATGAGGATATCCAAAAGGTTCGCGAGGCCAGCGACTTGGTCGCCATCATGGGCGAGACGGGCCCGGTCAAGCAGCGCGGCCGCGATTTCTGGCTGTGCTGCCCCTTTCACAACGAGAAAACCCCGTCGTGCAAGATAGACCCGGCGCTGCAGCTGTGGCATTGCTTCGGCTGCGGGGAAGGCGGCGACGTGTTCGCCTTCATCATGAAGTCCCAGGACCTGTCGTTTCCCGAGGCCGTGCGTTACCTGGCCGAGCGCGCTCATATCGACATCGCCGATGATCAGGGCAAACGTGGGCCCGGCATGGGGCAGGGCGCCAAGGCGCGGCTGCGCGCCGTGTGCGCGGAGGCGGCGGAGTTCTTCCATACGCAGCTCATGCGCAGCAAAAGCCCGCAGGCCGGCGCCGCGCGCGCGTACCTTTCGCAACGCGGCCTTGGCGGCGATATCCCGAAAACCTGGATGCTCGGATTCGCGCCCGGCCAAGGCATGCTTGTGCGCCACTTGGCTTCGAAGGGTTTCGAGTCCACCGAGATGATCCAGGCCAATGTGGCCGTCGTCGGCTCGGATGGGCGCGTGCGCGACCGATTCTTCAATCGCGTGATGTTCCCCATCAAAGACGAGCAAGGGCAGTGCATAGCCTTCGGCGGGCGCGTGATCGGCAAAGGAGAGCCGAAATACCTCAACAGCCAGGAAACGCCGCTGTTCCACAAGGGCCGCATGCTCTATGCGCTTGACAAGGCGAAAGCCGCCATGGCGTCTACGGGCGTGGCGGTGGTGTCGGAGGGCTACACCGATGTCATCGCCATGCACGAGGCCGGCATCCGCAACGCGGTCGCCACCTTGGGCACGGCGCTCACGCGTACGCATATCCGCGTGCTGTCGCGTCACGCGCGCAAACGCATCGTGTATCTGTTCGACGGCGATGCCGCAGGTCAGCGAGCCGCCGATCGTGCTTTGCAGTTCATCGACCCCTCCATGACGCCCGAGGCCGGCGCCGCGCGCATCGACCTGTTCGCCGTCACGCTGCCCGACAACCTCGACCCTGCCGAGTTCATCGACGCCCACGGCGGTCAGGAGCTGCAGGCCCTGATCGATCAGGCGAAGCCCTTGCTGGAATACGGCATCGATCGAAGGCTGGGGAACTGGGACCTTTCTCGCGCCGAAGGGCGCTCGGCCGCCGTGGCCGACGCGCTCAGCGTGTTGGCGCCCATCAAGGATTCGCTGCTCGCCAAGGACTACGCGCGCCAGATCGCCAGCCTTGCCCGTGCCGACGAGAACGACGTGTTGGGGCAGTTGGCGAACCTCAAACCCCCGCGCATCTTCGATGCGGAGGAAACCGCCGGCGGCCACGCCGCCCACGACGCCCCCGCGGCACCCGCGCGGCGCAAGCTGCCTCAGTCCGAGATGAACCGTCGCCGGTTCGAGCGCCAGCTTTTGGCGCTGTGCGCCGCGCGCACCGACCTGGCCTTGGCCCACGCCGATGCGCTCGCCTCGGTGCAGTGGCACGACCCGGCATGCGCTGCCGTGTCCGCCAGCATGCTCGACACCTTGACCGCAGACCCCGCCGCCTTGCCGGCGGCCATCGTGGGCGCGGCGAGCATGGCCGAACCGCGTGCAGCCGGCTTCCTGACAAGGGGCGTTCCCGAATCGGCGGTGCCCGAGGACTTGGCGGCGTTTCTGGTGGAGGAGCTTTCCATCGGCGATACGGAGGAGGCTATCTCGGCCATGCGCGCGCAGATGTCCGCCCCCGCTTCCATGCCGCCCGAGGACTATGAGCTTCTGTTCGAGACCGTTGCCGCCATGCAGCGCGAGCTGACCGCCCGCAAAAGGATGCACGCCGAAAGCGCAACCTCTAGCAGGTAGGGGTTGCGCCCTTCCCGGCGTCGTGCTCGCATGGTGCGACCATCTTGCACGGCCGTCTTCGGCAAACCCCCGTTTCCATTCATGCCGAGCAGGGGTTTTGTGGAACTTTGCGCCCGCAGGGGCGTTAGCTGCGCGTGCATGTCACAATAATCGGATTAGAAAGGCGGGCGTTCAACGCACCCGCCGCCAACCAAACCAACCCGCAAAAGGAAATGCATATGCTTTCAATCGTGCAATCGCCCGACCCGCTGCTCAACACGGTATGCGAGCCCTGCGATTTCAATGACAAGAGCCTCAAGCGCCTGGCTAAGCAGATGGCCCATGTCATGTATAAGAACGCCGGTTGCGGCCTTGCCGCGCCCCAGGTCGGCGTGCTCAAGCGTCTCGTGGTCATCGATTGCGACCAGGAGGACGGCGTCCGGGAGCCCATCGTCATGCTCAATCCCGTGATCGTCGCGCGCGAGGGCGAGCCGGTCGCCGAGGAAGAGGGCTGCCTTTCCATCCCCGGTATCTCCGTGCCCATCGCGCGCCCGCCGTTCGCCCGCTGCCGTTACTACGACCTTGACGGCCAGCTTTGGGAGATCGAGGGCGACGGGCTGCTCGGCCGCTGCCTGCAGCACGAGACCGACCACCTTGACGGCGTCACCATGTTCGAGCGTGCCGAGCCGATGGCCCGTCTGAAGGCCCTTGAGGATTACGAGCGCGCCCTGGCCGCTGGTGCGCGCCCCGGCGAGACTTCGGTGGAGGCGTAAGGGACATGCGCATCGTATTCATGGGCACGCCAGACTTCGCCGCATCGGTGCTCTCCGAACTTGCCTCGCAGCATGACGTGGTTGCCGTTTACACGCGCCCCGACGCCGTGCGCGGCCGCGGCAAGCAGCTGGTGCCCAGCCCGGTGAAGGCCGAGGCGTGCGAGCGCGGCATCCCCGTGTTCACGCCGAAAACGCTGCGCGACGCCGCCGAGCAGCAGGCGCTCGCGGCGCTCCAGCCCGACGTCATCTGCGTGGCCGCGTACGGCATGCTGCTGCCCGCCGAGGTGCTGTCCATCCCTGCGCATGGCTGCCTGAACGTGCACGCTTCGCTGCTGCCGCGCTGGCGCGGCGCC
>URQU01000064.1 GCA_900550055.1 uncultured Coriobacteriaceae bacterium
CGGGACGGGATGACGCCCTCGCTCTTGAAGCCGATGTCGACGAGCACCTCGTCGTGCTCGATCTTGACGACCGTGCCGTCGACCAGGTCGCCCTCGTCGAACTCGGTCAGCGTGCCGTCGATCATCGCATTCATCTGCTCGTCGGAGATGTCCTCGAAGTCGATGACGGACGTGTTCTTGATGTCGGTCAAAACGGACCCCTTCCATACTTTGCCGGGGACCCTTCGTCATGAATGATTGCTACATAAACCATGTTCGCTTGCAGGAGATGCTCCCTTTTAGCAGTGCAACAAACATGTCTCGGGGGCCTACATTACCAATGCTTACAGGACCTTCCCATAAGCCAATCGAGTATACCATGCGCAATGCGCCATCCAAACCGTGATTTTCAACAGCTTTCCGCCCTGCACGATTTCTACGCGGAACGGGAAGCCGCTCGATTTGACCCGCACCCGTAACCTTGCGCCCTAGCCGAATCAGCGCAACGATCGCCCGTTTTGCGGCCCATGCCTTCTAGCACGCAGGTCGGGTACGCATCAACGCGCGCCGCTATTCCCCGTTCTTGTCGCGGCAATCGGGGCACACGCCCGAAAACGCCAGGTCAAAACCCGTTACCTTGAAGCCATAGTCGTTCACGATGCGCGCAAGGGGATCAACCCCCTCCGTTTCGATATCGAAAACGCCGCCGCAACGGCTGCACTTCGCATGAAAATGGTTGTCGCAGCGGAAATCGTAGCGGTCCGCCGCATTTGGCACGGGGATGCGCAAGACCTCCCCGCGCTCGGAAAGCACGCTCAAATTGCGGTACACGGTGGCGCGGGACACGTTGGGGTGATCGCGATGAACCACGTCGTATATGTCCGCCGACGTCGGGTGATTGCGCAGCGAGCGCACCGCATCAAGCACCACCGCACGCTGTTTGGTGTTGCGCGAGCCGCGCGGGCTCTGAACCTGTTCGTTCGCAGTCATCGCGTTGCTCCTATCTCTTCACTGGCTTTTTCTTAATAGGATTTTATCTTGGTAGCATATCAGGTGCAATCCGCTAACAACCATTCCATCGGCCTTAGCCAAGGGGATGCACATGCGCATATAGGAAGACCTCTCATTCCCGTTTCCGGGAAATGGGAGGTCTTCAAACTCCTTATGGGCACATCGCAGTCGCAACTAGCTCGCGAAAGGCTAAATCGCCTCGTCTCCGCGTTCGCCGGTGCGGATGCGCACCACCTCGTCGACCGGGAAGACGAAGATCTTGCCGTCCCCCACGTTGCCGGTTCGAGCGGTAGCGCTTATCACGTCGATAAGCGCGTCCACCTCGGCATCGTCGCAGATGATCTCGAACTTCACCTTCGGCACCATGTTCAACAGCACCTCGGTGCCGCGGTAGTACTCCTTCCAGCCATGCTGGGACCCGCAGCCTTGCACCTGCGAGATAGTCATGCACGAAACCTTTGCCGCGAACAGGGCGTCTTTGAGCGGCTCAAGCTTTTCAGGACGAACGATAGCGGTGATCTTCTTCATGGTTCAACTCCTTCCAATGCTAGCCGCAGCTTAGTCCAAGCCGATGTATGCAGGGTAAGCGGATTCGCCGTGGGCCGAAATGTCGAGGCCCTGAGCTTCCTTCTCCTCGCTAACGCGCAGGCTGCCCTTGAAGCAGGCCTTCACGATGAACGCGAGCACCACATCGAGAATGCCGACGAACACGATGGTAATGGCGATGCCGGTGATCTGGCTGCACAGCAGGCTTACGTCGCCGGTGTACAGAAGACCGCCGAAGTCGGTCCAGGACAGCTCGGGCACGCAAAAGATGCCGGTGCAGATGCCGCCCACGATGCCGCCGACCGCGTGGCAACCGAAAGCGTCGAGCGCATCGTCGTAGCCGATCTTGGCCTTGCAGAACGAGATGGCGAAGTAGCAGATGGGAGAGACGATCAGGCCCATGATGATCGCAGCCCAGGGCTCGACGAAGCCCGCAGCCGGGGTGATGACGACCAGGCCGGCGACAAGGCCGGTGGCGGCGCCGACGAGCGTGGGCTTGCCCACCTTCACGCGCTCGACGATCATCCAGGAGACGAGCGCCGCGCCGGAGGCGACCACGGTGTTGATCAGAGCCAGGCCCGCAACGCCGTCGACCACGAACTCGGAACCGGCGTTGAAGCCGAACCAGCCGAACCACAGAAGCGCTGCGCCCAAGGCCACGAACGGCACGTTATGCGGACGGTAGCTCATCATGCCGAAACCCTTGCGCTTGCCGAGCATGAGGCACAGGATAAGGCCGGTCAAACCAGAGGAGATGTGCACAACGTCGCCGCCGGCGAAGTCGAGCGCGCCGATGGTGTCGCCGATCAGGCTGCCGTCACCGCCCCAAACCATGTGTGCGAGCGGCGGATACACCACGATAGTCCACACTGTCACGAATGCGCACACCGCACCGAACTTCATGCGGCCGGCAAGAGAGCCCGTGATAATGGCGGTGGTGATCATGCAGAACGCCATCTGGAAGATGAAGTTGATGATGGTGGGATACGTCGCATCCTCGGGGACCGCCTCGGCCTCGGCGAGCATGTCGGTCACGCCGCCCAGGAAGCCGAGCTGATCGAAGCCCCCGAAGAACGGGCTGGAGCCGTCCCCTCCGTACGCAAGCGACCAGCCACAGATCGTCCACGTGATCGCCACGATGCCGATGGCCGAGAGCACCATGATCATCGTGTTCACAACGTTCTTTCGACGCGACAGGCCTCCGTAGAAAAACGCCAATCCCGGTGTCATGAGCAAGACGAGCATGGCGCATACCAGCATGAATGCCGTTGAACCCGTGTCATACATCGCGCTACCTCCTTCGTTTCCGATACCCATTCCTTCTGAGCACCTTTTTCTTACGCATTCGATACTGCCACTGATTGACCTGGCCTTTTACGTAATGCGCCATTGTTAACGCTCTGGGAAATGCTTTGTAACGAGCACGAGACGCGGGTGTTACAATGTGGAAACAGGCGAACTTGGTTGAAAGGAACGGGCTTATGAGCGTGCGATTCATTGCCGTTGAAACGGACGAAGATCGGGAAAGGTTGGCGAAGCTTGCTGACGAGATTTGGCACGAATACTGGCCCGCGATCATCGGCGATGCGCAAACCGATTACATGGTCGAAAAGTTCCAAAGCCTAGAAGCCATTAAGCGGGACATGGCCGAGCATGCCTATGAATACTGGTTCGTGGTCGACGAGGCCGGTAAAACCGTGGGCTACACCGGCGGCCGCGAGGAACCCGAGACCAGCCGCTACTTTATCTCGAAGATTTACCTGCTGGCCGAAGAACGCGGCAAGCACTATGCCTCGCAGATCATCGCCTTCTACACCGATATATGCCGCTCTCGCGATCTTCATAGCATGTATCTGACCGTGAACAAGCAGAACGACCTGGGCATTCGAGCCTATTACGGCAAAGGATTCGTGACTATCGAATCCGTTAAAAACGACATCGGCAACGGGTTTGCCATGGATGATTACGTAATGGAAAAGGAAGCGTAAGCGCTTTCGGCTATCTGCCGTGAAGCTTTAAACGTCTTTGCGACGCAAGAAAGGCCCCGCGCCCTCGGCTCCGTTCGCCGCATTGCAACGGCAACGCAAGCGCATACGCCTTGCGCACACGGATTCCGAATGGTGCGGGGCCTTTTGCTGTTCGCGCAGGTATCAGACCCGCGGGTTACAATGCACGGTAGCGCTCTTCCACGCTGGCGGCGATGCCTTCGGCATCAAGCCCCTGCTCATGAAGCAGCTGCCCTACCCCGCCCTGCGTGACGAACGCATCATGGATGCCCAGATTCAGCGCCGGGGTATGCAAAGCCATACGGGCCATCTCGCCGAGCACGCCTTCTCCGGCACCGCCGGCGATGACGCCCTCCTCCACCGTGACGACCAGCTTCGTTTCGGCGGCAGCTTGAATAGCCTGCACATCCAGCGGCTTGACCCAGCGCATATCAACGACACGGGTGGCGACCCCCCGCTCGGCAAGCATATCGGCGGCTGCCAAAGCTTGGCCAACCATACGGCCGAACGCCAAAATGGCAACATCTTCGCCTTCGCGCACCACGCGCGCCTTGCCCTCCGGCAGCACCTCGACAGCCTCGGGCAGCGGAACGCCCTCGCCCTCGCCGCGCGGATAGCGGATGGCGAACGGGCCGCCCATCGCAAGCGCTGTATGCAACGCATGCACGAGCTCGGCCTCGTTCGAAGGCGCCAGCACGCGCATGTTGGGCACCATGCGGGCATACACCAGGTCGAACACGCCATGGTGCGTGGGGCCGTCAGCACCGACGATGCCGGCACGGTCGATGGCGAACACCACATCGAGCTTCGGCAGCGCCACGTTGATGATCATTTGATCGATGGCACGCTGCATGAACGTGGAGTACAACGCCACCACAGGCTTTTTGCCGTTCGCCGCCAGTCCGCCGGCGAAACCGACGGCATGTTCCTCGCAAATACCCGTATCCACGAAGCGCTGCGGGAACTTCTCGGCAAACTCATCAAGACCGGTGCCGCCCTTCATGGCAGCGGTGATGGCGACGATATCTTGGTTCTTCTGCGCCTCGGCGACCAACGCCTTGCCGAACACGTTGGTGTACTTCGGCGCGGACGGCTTGCCCGATTTGATGACCTCGCCGGTTGCGATGTTGTAAGGCGCAATGCCATGGAACTTCTCAGGGTTGCGCACGGCGGGCATGTACCCTTGCCCTTTTCGCGTCACCACGTGCATGAGAACCGGGCCGTCGGCGTTGAGCACGGCACGCAGCGTTTCACGCAGCTGCGCGATGTTGTGCCCATCGATCGGCGCCGTGCACACGATGCCCAGCTGCTCGAAGATCATGGAGTGGGGAATGACGAACTGCTTCATCGATTCCTTCATGCTGCGGCCGAAGTTGGTGATGGCCTTGCCCACCGGTCCGCTGCTCTCCAGATGTTCCTGCACGTTATCGCGCGCCTGGCGATATTGCGACGATGCGCGCATGTAACCCAAGTGCTTCATGAGCGCGCCAACGTTGTGCGAGATAGACATCTCGTTGTCATTCAAGATGATGACCATGGGCGTTTGAGCTTGACCGATATTGTTCAGCGCCTCGAAGGCCATGCCTCCGGAAAGCGCGGCATCGCCGATAAGGGCGACGACCTTCTGGTCGGCACCCGCTAAATCGCGCGCCTCCGCCAAGCCAAGCGCTACAGAAAGCGAATCGGATGCGTGCCCGGAATAATGCACGTCGTAGGGGCTTTCGCTGGGTTTAGGGAAACCCGAAAGGCCACCGTAGGTGCGCAACGAGCCGAACTCCTTCAAGCGTCCGGTGACCAGCTTGTGCGCATACGCCTGATGCCCTACGTCGAACACGATCTTATCCTTAGGGCAATCAAGCAAGCTGTGCAGCGCCAAGATAATCTCCACCGCACCCAAAGAAGAGGCTACATGACCGCCGGTTTTCGAAGTGGTGGTAACGATCTCCTGGCGAATCTCGCCCGCAAGTATAGATAGCTCCTCATTGCTGAGGAGCTTCAGGTCGGCAGGGGATGTGATTATGTCCAGAATGCGCTTATCGCTCATGCTGCGCCTTTCCTTTTGTCATGCCATCCGATCGCCTTGCGCGACCTAGGCGGAAACAGCTGCCCGGCTTTTCTGCGCCGTGCCGTCGTCCGCTTGACCTTCCTTATACGCGCCCGCTGCAGATGCCGTGGGTTGCGCCGAATCATCGTCAAGCTCTGCCGGGGCATCGGAGGCCAGCGCCTCTTGGACGCTGGCCTCGTCGATGCCTTGTTCAAGCAAATCGCTTACACGAAGCCCCAGGCCAACCGCTTCCTCATAGAGCGAAAGCGCCTGATCCAAGGGCAAATCCTTATCGTTTACCGCCTCGACGATCTCATCGAGGCGGCTTTTGAGCTCCTCGAAGGACCCGTACGATTCCAATGCCACCGAATCGCGCCCTTACAACACCAGGGGCCGTGCCGGATCATCGCCTGCGGGAGCCGCAGCGGCCCCATCGTCGATGTCCTTGGCGATACGGCCGAGCACACCGTTGACGAAGCGCGGGGAATCGTCCTCTCCGCCGAAATCCTTCGCCAGTTCCACCGCCTCGTTGATGGCGACGCTGGTGGGCACGTCCTCCACGAACATGATCTCATAGGCGGCCAAGCGCAGAATGGAGCGGTCGACGATGGGCATGCGGCCCAGCGACCAGTTCTCCGCAGCGGCCTTCAGGCTGCCGTCGATGACGATGCGGTTCTGCTCGACGCCGCGCACCAGATCCTGAGCATACTCCGAAAGCGGGCCCTCCTCGGACGGGAAGACGCCTTCAGCCACGATCTGAGCTGCGGAAGCGCCCTTGATCTCGGCGGTGTACAGAACCTGCAGCGCGACGCGACGTGCCGTCGTGCGCTCGTGTCTTTTCGATGCCATGTGCAAATAATCCCCTGTGCTTCTTCTTGTTCCTAACGGTTGAACTGGACGCCGTCGATGTAGACGTCGACCGATCCAACCTGCGCGCCCACCTGGCTTGCAATGGCATCCGCCACGGACTGGCGGACCGCAGCAGCCACGTCGGGCAGCACGTGTCCATAATAAACGTCGATGCGCACTGAGATCTGCAGCTTGTCGTTTTCATCCGCTGCGATCTCGATGCCGGACGTGGAGGGCTTGCCGCCGAGCACGCCGCGGATGCCGCGGCTTGCCACGGGGGCGTTGCCCACGCTGGCAACGCCGTCCACGTCGGCTACGGCGATGGAGACGATGGTTTCGACGACACCCGGCGCAAGCGCCATGCCATCAACGGTCAAATCGCTCATAACACATCTCCCATCTGGGTTTCGATGAAGTCCGTCGTGGCCTCGCCGGCGCAGAACACCTGGTTGTCCAGAACGCGGCGATGGAACGGCAGCGTGGTGGGAATGCCCTCGATGACGAACTCGTCAAGGGCACGGCGACCGCGCGCCAGGCACTCCTCGCGATCCTGGCCGTACACGATGAGCTTGGCTACCATGGAATCGTAGAACGGGCTGATCTTCGAACCGGAGCGCACGTAGGCCTCAACGCGCACGCCCGGGCCCGCCGGGGGCTCGAAGCGCGTGATGGTGCCGGGGCACGGGCGGAAACCGTGCTCGGGATCCTCGGCGTTGATGCGGAACTCCATGGCATGGCCAAGCGGCGTGAACGGCGCCCTATCAGCGCAGCTCATAGGCTCGCCGGAGGCGATGCGCAGCTGCTCCTTGATGATATCGGTGCCCGTGATCTGCTCGGAAACCGGATGCTCCACCTGCACGCGCGTGTTCATCTCCATGAAGTAGAACTTGCCCGTGGTGTCGAGCAGAAACTCGATGGTGCCGGCATTGCGATAGTCCACGGCGCGCACGGCCTTGATGGCGGCAACGCCCATGGCGCGGCGCAGCTCGTCGGTCAGCGCCGGAGAAGGCGCCTCTTCGATAAGCTTCTGGTGACGACGCTGCACGGAGCAGTCGCGCTCGCACAGAGCCACGTTGTTGCCGAAGTCATCGGCGAGCACCTGCACCTCGACGTGACGAGGGCGCAGCACGAGCTTCTCCAGGTAGACCCCGTCGTTACCGAACGCGGCGCCGGCCTCGGCGCGGGCGGCCTTGTAGTGCGACTCAAGGTCGGCGGGGTCGTGGACCTCGCGCATGCCCTTGCCGCCGCCGCCGGCGGTTGCCTTGATGAGCACGGGATAGCCCACGCTCTCGGCGAACTGGCGAGCCTCTTCCACGGTGTCGATGCAGCCATCGGAGCCGGGGACGGTGGGCACGCCGCAGGCCTTCATGGTCTCACGGGCGGAGGACTTGTCGCCCATGCGCTCGATGCACTCGGCGGAAGGGCCGATGAACACCAGGTCGTTGTCCGCGCAGGCTCGGGCGAAGTCGGCGTTTTCCGCCAAGAAGCCGTAGCCGGGGTGGATAGCGTCGGCGCCGGTGATGGTGGCCGCAGCTATGATATTGGACATGACCAGGTAGCTTTTCGTGGCCTGAGCAGGGCCGATGCAAACCTTCTCATCGGCGTACTGCACGGGATAGGTGTTCTCGTCCTCGGTGGAGTACACCGCCACGGTCTTGACGCCCAGCTCCTTGCAGGCGCGCATGACGCGCAGGGCAACCTCGCCGCGGTTTGCGATGAGTACTTTCTTGAACATGTTACTGCTCCGAAATGGGCTGGACGGAATGAGGCTCGATATAGAACAGCACGGTGCCGAACTCGACCGGATCGGCATCCTTGACGCACACCTCGCGGACGGTGCCCATCTCCTCGGCGGTGATCTCGTTCATGAGCTTCATGGCCTCGACGATGCACAGGGTCTGGTTGGCGGCAACCTCGTCGCCCACCTTCACGAACGCAGGCTCGCCCGGGGCGGGAGCTGCGTAGAACGTGCCGACCATGGGGGCCTTGACGGCATACCAGTTGGCGGGACGCTCGGGCTCGGCGGCAGCGGCGGCAGGAGCGGCGGGCGCTGCTGCGGGAGCGGCAGGCGCGGCGGCAACCGCCGGAGCGGCGGCAACCGGTGCAGCTGCCGGCATTGCGCCGGGCATGCGCACGGCGATGCGCTGACCGCCGTCCTCGACCACGATCTCGCCTACGCCGCTTTCCTCGGCAACGCGAACCAATTCGCGAATCTGGTTGATATCCACGTAATCGTCCTCCTTGATATTGCTGGACTCCTCCTGCATGAGGAAGTCGACTTTCTCTGATGCGCGGTGCTTGCTTAAGAAGGTGCGCGCCTCGTTGGGGAACAGGGCGTACATGAGCACGTCCTCTTCGCTTTGAGCCAGATCGCCCACCTCTTCGACGACCTCGTCATAGGTGGTGGTGACCAGGCTTGACGGAGCCACATCGTCGGGCAGCACCTGAGAATTGCCCGCGACCTTCTTCATGATCTCGGGGTCGATGCGTCCCGGTGCCTTGCCGTAGTAGCCGCAGATGTAATCCTTCATCTCCTTGGACACGACGCCCCAGCGCTTGCCGGTAAGCACGTTGAACACGGCCTGCGTGCCAACGATCTGGGACATGGGCGTGACGAGCGGCGGATAGCCGACCTCTGCACGCACGCGCGGAATCTCCTTCATGACCTCGGGAAGGCGATCGGATGCGTTCTGCACCTCGAGCTGGCTCATGAGGTTGGACATCATTCCGCCGGGCACCTGATGCGAGTACACCTGCATATGGATGAGCGAGGACACGCCGC
>URQU01000065.1 GCA_900550055.1 uncultured Coriobacteriaceae bacterium
CCGTCGATCGTGATCTGCATGAGCAGCGCCGCGCCCGTGGCCTTGCCGGCGGGAATACCGCGCCGTCGCGCGTCGTCGACCACCAACGTGGTGCCCGCCAAGTTCATGGACGGCGCGATGGTGTTCATGAAAAACGTGCCGAAGACCAGTGGCAACGTGGATTTCGGCTCCATGCGCTCGCCCACGGCGGCGAAGCTGCGCGAATAGGCGAAGCTTTGCGCGAAGTACTTCCCCAGCTGCGTGAGGATGGCCGCGACCAGCGGCAGGGGGCTTCCCTGCTTCATGGTCTCGCCCAGCTCCACCAACTGGTCGCCGCGCAAAAACACCACCGCAAGCACGATGATGAGCACCACGCCCATGAATAGGTTCTTGACGTTGAATTTCATGCAGCCGCCTAACGTTGGCCCACGGTGTCGTTACAGCTCAGGAACTCGCGCAAATCGGTATGCATCAGGAAATCGAGCTCGGCCTTGCCGCGTTCGTCAAGATCGGTTTCCACGAACAGGAAGCCATAACAGCCGAACGTGGGCACGTCGAACTCGCGCAGCTCCAAAACCCTATCGAAGCGCTCGGAGAACGCCGGGTAATCGAACTCCTCGTTCCCCGTCACGCCATCCGGCGGGTTAAGCAGCGACATGGTGTACACATGGTCGCCCGCACAAGCGAACGCCGCGTCGTAATCGGGCAGCACGTCGGTCAAAAATGCCTCATACGTGCGGAAACCGTAGGCGTGCTGGGCAACGTCGGTGCCGCCCAGGCCGGCGAATCGCAAGGGGTTGAACTCGATGGGCCGGATAACGCCGCCGTCCTGCTCGTCCACGCGAACCTCGACATGCACCGGGAAGTTCCGCGCCCCCACCAGGGCGTTCACGCGCGAAAGCCACTCTTCGAAGGCAGGCGCCTTCTCACGCACGATGGCCGCGGACGTGGTGTACATGCGGTCGGACGTGTCATCGGGACCGGCGAAATCATGACGCAGCACGTTGAGCACGTGCGCCGCGCCCTGCTCGTCGAAAAACGCGTCCAGGGCATATTCCTGCCCCGTGATGAACTGCTCCAGGATGAAATCGCTGCCGGCAACAACGCTGTCGGGGTACATGTCCGCCCACGCAGCAGCGTTCGACGCGAAATCGGCAAGCGCCTCGTCCCAATCGGCACGGCAGCGCACCGTGTGCACGCCCATGCTGCAGAACCCGCGCGCGGGCTTCACCACGAACGGCATATGCGGCTCAAGCTCGGCAAAGTCGAGTTTCCCCAGCTCATCAGCCGTGCATGCGCGGAAGAAGAAGCCCTCGTCCATCTGCGCCAAAAGCTTGCGCATGGCGACCTTGTCCTTGAACACGGTGATGGCGTGCGTAAGGCTGGGGTTGTCCGCATGCGAGCAGATCCACTCGAGCGTGTTCTCGGAGTTGGTGTACACGCGCTCGCCCGCGGAAAGACGCAAGGCCGCCTCTGCCTCATCGACCAGGTGCAACGCCCGCCCGGATGCAAAAGCCGTGCGCTCGGAGAACGCATTGCGAAGCACGGGGTGTTGCGAAGACTCAAGCCATTCCAACAACTGCGGCGAAGCATACGGTTCGTCAAGGATGACCATGGCAACCCCCTTCTCTAGCGGCCAACGCAAGCGCAGCCCTCTAAGCATAATAAAAGAGTATACCCCCATCAGCGCTATGCCGCACGACCAGCGCCCGGCCCTCACGCAAAGAGTATGCCGCAAGCACGCCCCTTGCGGAGCGCGGTATACTGCTGCGCAGCAAGCTCGATTCGGACAGGGGGGCATCAGTGCACGCCAATATCCCAGATGCGGTGGACCATGTGCTGCGCAGCCCTCGCTCCCTGGCGCCGTTGGTGCTGGTCATGGGCTTTTTAGGCGCCACGGCACGTTATGCTTTGGAGATGCTCCTCCCCGCGCAATGCGGCTTCCCCGTCGCCACGCTCGCAGTGAACATATTCGGTTGTTTCACGTTGGAGATCGTCAATCAATTCGTCGCACGGCGCACAAGCCTGCCGGCGCCGTTGGTGAAGTCGATGGGCATCGGGCTTATCGGGGCGTTCACCACCATCGCCGCGCTTTCCACCGAGAACCTGGCGCTTTTGCAGCAGGGGCGTTTCGACATGTTCGCGCTGTACCTGGGCATCACCGTGCTCGCCACGTTCGGTGCCGCCTACGCGGGAAAGCGTGCGGCCGATGCCATGGGCCCGCGCTACAGCGCGCATCACCACCTCGCGATCCCGCAGGCGGATTCCCCGCAAAACAAGGGCGGTACGCAATGAGCCCGCTGACATTAATCATGGTCGGCCTGGGCGGAGCCGCCGGCGCGCTATGCCGCCACAGGGCGCTTTCCTTCATGAAGCCCCGCTCGAACAGCTGGTTTCCTTGGCCCACGCTGCTGGTGAACCTTGCGTCGTGCACCGTCGCCGGGACGGCGCTAGCAGGAGCCGCCGCGCTCGGGCAAACCGCCTACATAGCGCTGACCATGGGGTTTCTGGGCGGCTTCTCCACGCTTTCCACCATGAACTGCGAGGCCGTCGATATGGCCACGGAAGGGCATCGCGGGGAAGCAGCCGCATATCTGGTGGTCACCTACGGCTCGACCCTAGGCGCCGCCGCACTGGGTTTCGCCCTAGCGCACGCAGCCCTAGGCGCCTAAAGCAGGCCTGCCGCACTTCCAGACATGCAAACCTCACGCTTTGCGCGAACGCAAAAGCGCCACCCGCAAGCACGATCATCCACGCTGCGCCATTCGCCTACCGCACGCTTGCACAGCACCGCCAACGCAGCGCGCAAAACCCGGCGCCACGTCGCACGCCTGCGAGGCACCCGTTCCGCTACAGCCCCACCTTCGCCGCTTGGTACATGCGGATGCGATCGCGGAGGTTCTGCACGTCGAACAGCACCGATACCAAAAACGCCACGGTAAGCGGAGCGCCCACGAAACCGTTGCGCGGCGCCAGCATGAAGATGAGCGGCGCGCCGAAGATCATGATGGGCACCAACAGCATGACGAGCAGGCTTCCCATGCGCTTGTACAGGCCGTAGATGATGGAGGCCATCACATACAGGAACAGGCCCGTTGCCGAGGAACCGGCGATGGAGAGCACCGCAAGCGCCACCACCTTGGCGGCCACCATGAGCGCCTCGTCGCGCAGGCCCTTCTTCGCGCGGGCGAACACCTCTTCGCCGGTCTGCTGCTGCGCGCGTGCGGCGCGGAACGGCGCAAACGGGTCGAAGGGGTCGTATTCAACGGTGAAGCCGCCGAACGGCCATTCAGCGCCACCGGTGCGCTGACCTGCGCCGTTCTGCTGCGAACCCGGGCGTTGCGAACCTGCCGCGCCGCTGAAGATGTCGTCCCAGCTGGTCCACACGTACGTGGTTTGACCCGGGGCCGCGTCGCCGAACGGCCAGCCGGCGAACGGGTCGAACGGGTTGCCCTGGCCGGATGCGCCGCCCTGCCCCGCCGAGCCCGTCGGGTGCGCATAGGGGTTGCCCGCATACGGACGCGGGTCGCGGCGCGGGTCGAACTCGGGCGACCAGCTGCGGTTGATCAGCACGTCGCGCGCTTCGTTGATCTGCTTGGTAAGCTCCTCGGCCTCGGCGTGCTCCTTCGAGTCCAGGGGGAACTTGTCGGGATGATGGGCGATGACGAGCTTGCGATGGGCCTTCTTGACCTCATCGTCGCTAGCCCCGTCGGCCAAACCCAGTATTTTGAGCGCTTCTGATTTCTTCATAACGCCGACTATACGGGACGATGCCCGCCGCACAACCAAAACGCCGGGGATGTCACGCATTCGTCAGAAAAAACCGGCGCGAAAACCGCACGAACTTGCCGAAATCAGCGCAAAAGAAAGCGGCCCGCCGAAAAGGCGGACCGCTCGCAGATTTCGTTCCCCACGCCCTGACGGGCACAGCGAACGCACACGATGCCGGCAACTCAGGCGCGGACGCACCAGGCGGCGCGCACTCGCCCGCCGGCAACGCATACTAGTGGCGGAAGTGGCGATGGCCGGTGAACACCATGGCGATGCCGTGCTCGTTGCACGCCTGGATGGACTCCTCGTCGCGCACGGAGCCGCCGGGCTGGATGATGGCAGTGATGCCCCACTCTGCCAGCGTGTCCACGTTGTCGCGGAACGGGAAGAACGCGTCGGACGCGCACACCAGGCCCTTCGGCTCCACACCCATGCGCTCGCAGGCCTCATGAGCGCGCTTACAGGCCAGCAGCGCGCTGTCCACGCGGTTGGGCTGGCCCGGACCCATGCCGATGCCGGCGTGGTCGCGCGACACCAGGATGGCGTTGGACTTCACGCCCTTGCACACGCGCCATGCGAACATGAGCTCGTGCATCTCGGCGTCCGTGGGCTTGCGATCGGTGGGAACGGTGAAGGTTGCCGGATCCTCGGACACGTGATCGACGTCCTGCACCAGCACGCCGCCGTCGACGGAACGGACCTCAACGGCAGCCGGGGCGTCGATGCCGCCGGTGCGCAGCACGCGCAGGTTCTTCTTCTGCTGCAGAAGCTCAAGCGCGGCGGACTCGAACTCGGGGGCGATGAGCACCTCGACGAACTGCTTGTTCTCGTTGATGTGCTCGACCATCTCCAGCGTGACCTGGCGGTTCGCCGCGATGATGCCGCCGAAGGCGCTCTTCGGGTCGCAGGCGAAGGCCTTGTCGTAGGCCTCGGTGATGTTCTCGGCCGTGGCGGAACCGCAGGGGTTCTGGTGCTTCAGGATGATGACCGCCGGCTCATCGAGCTCGCGCACGAGCGACCAGCACGCATCGGTGTCCAGGATGTTGTTGTAGGACAGCTCCTTGCCGTTGAGCTGCTGGGCGTTGACCAGGCTGTGCTCATGGGCGAACTCGTCCACGCGGTAGAAGACGGCCTGCTGATGCGGGTTCTCGCCGTAGCGCAGGTCCTGCTGCTTCTGCATGTACAGGGCGCACTCGGGCGGGAACTCGCCCTGGGCCTCGATGCCCTCCTCGCAACCGCAGCCGCAGCCCTCGCCGTGCTCGTGCGGATGCGCGGCCTGGATCTGGTCGAACAGGAAGTCGGCGATAGCGCCGTCGTAGGCGTTGGTGGTTTCGAACACCTCGAGCGCCAGCTCCATGCGAGTCTCGCGCGTGGTGGCGCCGCCGTTGGCGCGCATCTCGGCAAGGATGCCCTCATAGGTCTCGGGGTCGGTGACCACGGTGACGCTCTCGAAGTTCTTCGCGGCGCTGCGCAGCATGGAGGGGCCGCCGATGTCGATGTTCTCGATGCAGGTGCCGAAGTCCGCGCCGGACTCGACCGTCTTCTCGAACGCGTACAGGTTCACGACCACCATGTCGATCATCTGGATGCCGTGCTCGGCCGCCTCGGCCATGTGCTTGGCGTTGTCGCGCTTAGCCAGCAGGCCGCCGTGCACCATGGGATGCAGAGTCTTCACGCGACCGTCCATCATCTCGGGGAACTTCGTCACCTCGTCGATGGGCGTGACCGGCACGCCAGCCTCCGCGATGACGCGGGCGGTGCCGCCCGTGGAGATGATCTCCGCGCCGAATTCGTCATGCAGCGCGCGGGCGAACTCGACGACGCCCGTCTTGTCCGTCACCGAGATGAGTACGCGCTTGACCTTCGGATCTGCCACTTGCTCTCTCCTTACCTTGAACCGTTCCTTGTAAGTCCGTTCCTTATCGCAAAGCGGGGCTTTGCGCCGAAGCGCCGCCCGCCAGTTGCCGTGTTCGCGCTTGCCTGCCGGGCCCTAACGGCCCAGGCTTTCCTCGTGGCGCGCCCGCGCCTCGGGGCTGTAGCGCTGCGTATATCGTACATCGACCAGCTCGGCCACGATGGAAATAGCCAATTCCGCCGGGGTTTTGGCGCCGAATTTCAGGCCGATGGGCCGCTTGATGCGTTCCCAATCCGCCTCGGAGGCGCCGCGAGCCAGCACCAGGTCGTGCACGGTAGAGTTCTTTCCCTTGCAGCCCATCATGCCAACGTAGTGAACGTTGTGCTTAACGGCCCACACGCAGCCATCGGGGTCGAACATGTGGCCGCGCGTGAGCACGCACACGTAGTCGCCGGGCGCGGGGGTGAGCTTATCCAGCTCGTCGAAGTTGCCGCCGTCGAGCAGCACGCGCTCGGCATCGGGGAAGCGCTCGGGCGAGAGGTACGCCGGGTCGTAATCGACCGCGATGACGGCGAAACCCACGTGCGCGGCCAGCGCGCTCACCTCGGCCGCGGCGTCGGAGGCACCGAGCAGCCACACGCGCACCTGGTCGAACAGCGGCACGGAAAGCCAGGTCAGGCCATCGAACTGCTCGTTGTGCATGCCAGGGCCGCGCGTGATGTCCTTCATCTGGAACACGTCGCGCGGGCTGGGCGTGCGCGCGGAGACGATCTCCTTCGCGTCGTTGCAGAAAAACACCATGCCGGTGCCGTCGGCCGAGCCGGTGTCGCCGTACTTCTTCGTGACCTCGTTGTCGGTGTTGGCCTGCGCGGCGGCGGGGTCGAACACCACCTTGAAGCCCAGCCACGCCAGGTCGCCGTCGGCCATGGCACGGGCGGCGCGCTCGAAGGTGGGCGCATCGGCGGCGGTGAGGTCGGCAGACAGTTTCCCCAAGTCATCGGGCGAAACGTGCATGCTGCCCTTCAGCGCCTCGGCGGAAAAGCACGGGAAGTCGGCGGGCGAAAGCTCCACCGCGCGTCCCGCGCGCAGATCGGCGGCGATGCACGCCAGCGTTTCCTTACTCAGCAAGGTGCACCTTGCCTTCCGCGTCGACGCTCACGCGGCCGGCTGCCAGCCAGCCCAGCACGCGCGGGTACAGCTCGTGCTCCACCTGGTGGATGTGGGCTTCCAGGGTTTCAAGCGTATCGCCCTCGGCCACGCGCACCGGCTCCTGCGCCACGATGGGGCCCTTGTCGTAGTCCTCGTTGGCGAAGTGGACGGTGACGCCCGTGACCTTCACGCCGGCGTTGAACGCATCGGCGATGGCGTGCGCGCCCTTGAACGAGGGCAAAAGCGCCGGATGCAGGTTGAGCACGCGGTTGGGGAAGGCGTTGAGCATGACGGGCGTGACCTTGCGCATGTAGCCGGCCATGACCACGTACTGCGCGCTGGCTTCCTGCAGCGCGGCCACGATCTGCGCGTCTGCCGCCTCGGGGTCGGCGTACTTTTCGCGGTTCATGACCAGCACGGGGATGCCGGCGGCGTTGGCGCGCTCGATGCCGTACGCATCGGGACGCGACGCGACCACCTTCACCACCTCGACGGGCAGGTCCTTTTCCGCCTCATCGAGGATGGCCTGGAAATTCGTGCCGCTGCCGGAGAGCAGCACGCCGATCTTCAACTTTTCGGACACGAGACAGCCTTTCATCAAGCGGCGCCCAACCAGCCCCGCGATTCGCACTATGCAACCAGTATACGTGCAGGCGGCGAAGCAAGCCCCCGCTCTCGGCAAGCGCCATCAAGTATTCAAGGGGAAGGAGAAAGGGGAGCAGGCGCGCACCCGAGCAGCGCCGGCGGTTGCCGTGCTATCATGTTCCGATAACGCACAAGCGTTCGCGATTGCGGCGCAACCATAGGAAGGGCTCCTACGCGGAGCGGGGTGACCCAGGTAACCGTTATGTCCGCCGACAGCTTCGACGATTTCGAATATCGACCGGCTTCCGAATACACTTCGGAAGAGCGGCGCAGGCACTATTGGGCCGTCGCCATCGGCCTGCAAGACGTTGACGGCCTGAAGGTGTCCGACTACCTGCGCGACCAAGCTCATGCCTACATCCGTGGCGAAAAGGGGCTCGACGAAGTTGGCGAACTCGTTCGCGAACGATACGCCAATGCCGGTGCAAGCGGGGAAAACAAGGAAGCCGACCTGGTAAGCCAGCGAATCGCCGAGTTGCTCACGCGCGGCGCGTTTTTCCTTTCGCCCGACATGCTCACCACCATCCACGCATACCTGTTCCAGGACCTCGACCCCGCGATATACCACCCCGGCAAGTTCAAAAGCGAGCGCCTGATCAAGCAGGAAGAGATCCTCAACGGCGACAGCGTGCTGTACGCCGACCCGCTGACCTACGAGATGTCCCTTCGCGGCGCGTTCGCGAACGAGGCCGCCGCGGCATACACGACGTTCACGGACGAGGAGCTGCAGCGCTTCTGCCACACCATCGCGTTCCTCTGGCAAATCCATCCATTTTACGAGGGGAACACCCGCACCATCGCCGTGTTCTCGGAGTTATACCTGAACAACCTGGGATTCCAGGTGGCGAACGACCCCTTCGCCAAGCACGCGCGCTACTTCCGCGACGCGCTGGTGCGCGCGCAGTACCGCAACGCAGCGGCGAAGATATTCCCCGACGACTCGTTCCTGATGCGGTTCTACGAAAACGTGATCGGAGAAGAAGGCGGCGAAATGAACCGTGCGGACATGATTTGCACCCGCCTGTTCGAGGACCCCAGCCTGCTACGCAACGTCGATCCCAAGGATGCACTGCGCAAAGGGAAGGACGAAGGGCGGCGATTCGACTAGAGAAGCGGAAGAGATGGGCCCCGCGTGAACAGGGGAAGACGGAGGTACGTTCGTGCGAGTGACGCATGGGAACGCGAAGATCCATCGCGAACACACCTCCGTCCCCTGTTCGCCGCCCCCCGCTCACGAACACATGCGAAGGAGGTTGAATGAACGCGCAGCTTAGCGAACGGCAGGAGTTGGCCGTTGAGGTGTTGCGGCTTGCGAAGGACAGGCTGCTGGTTTCGAGCCCTTTCCTTGCGCCTGCTGCTAGCTTGCTGCCGTTCGCTCCCTCCCCCGATGCGCTTTCGCCGCTGTCGGGTACTGATGCGAAGGTTTTCTACTTCAACGCCGACTGTGTGCTGGCTGACTTTGCCGCAACGCATGAAGCGCCCGTGCATGACTACGTGCATACGCTGCTGCACTGCTTGTTCCTGCACCCCTTCGCCAACCCTGGGCAAAACCAGGCACGTTGGGACCTGGCCTGCGATATAGCCGCGGAGTGCATTGCCATCGAGCTGTGCGGCCCGCGCCCGGGGGATACGAGCGACGGCGCGGAGTATGCTCGCAGGCGCATTTGCGGCGCCTTGCAGCAGGCCCCGCTGACTGCGGAATCGGTGTTCGAGCTGCTGAAAGCCGACCGTTTTGTTGACGATGAGCAAGCATGGCAGCAGCTGTTTTG
>URQU01000066.1 GCA_900550055.1 uncultured Coriobacteriaceae bacterium
GGTGGTGAAGTTCTTCGTCCACGTGACGAAGGAGGCGCAGCGCAAGCGCCTGACGAACCTGCGCCGCGATCCGGCAACCGCCTGGCGCGTATCCGACGGCAAGATGGCCACCATCGGCGAATACGAGGAGGCGTACCGCCTGTACGACAACCTGCTCGAGGGCAGCGACTTCTCCTACGCGCCGTGGCATTTGATCAACGGCGAGGACAAGCGCCGCGCGAACCTCAAGATCACCGAGACGCTGGTGGACGCGCTCGAGAAGGCGCTTCACGCTAAGAAGGACCCCGCCGCCCTTGCGGCTGCCGCGAAGGCGCAGGCCAACAGCTCCGGCGCGGCCGTGGAGGAGATTCCTCTGGAGGGGCGTTCCCCCGAACAGCAGCGGGCGGTGGCCGAACACGCTGCGGCGCAGGCGGCGGCGCAGGCCGCGCACGCCCCGCGCGCAAGCCGCTTCCGCATCGTCGATCGCGTTCCCAACCTTGACCAGGTCGATCATGGCCTGGTGCTCGACCAGGACGAGTACAAGGACCGCCTGAAAAAGCAGCAGAAGCGCCTGAACAAGCTGGAGATGGAGATGTACCAGGCACGCGTCCCGCTCATCCTCATGTTCGAGGGCTGGGATGCGGCGGGCAAGGGCGGCGCCATCAAGCGCGTGGCCCAGGCCCTTGATGCGCGCGCCTACACCATCTTCCCAAGCCCCGCGCCCACCAAGCCCGAGCTTGCCCATCCCCACCTGTGGCGTTACTGGACGCGCCTTCCCAAGGCGGGTCACGTGGGCATCTACGACCGCAGCTGGTACGGACGCGTGCTGGTCGAGCGCGTGGAGGGCTTCGCCACCGACGCGCAGTGGGCTCGCGCCTACGACGAGATCAACGAGTTCGAGCAGGAGCTGGTGCGCTGGGGCGCCGTGTTGCTGAAGTTCTGGGTGGATGTGAGCCAGGAAGAGCAGCTGGCGCGCTTTCGCGCACGTCAGGAAGACCCCGCCAAGCAGTGGAAGATCACCGACGAGGATTGGCGCAACCGCGACAAGTATCCGCAGTACAAAAGCGCCGTCGAGGATATGTTCCGCCTGACGTCCACGCCGTTCGCGCCGTGGATCGTGTTGGAATCCGATGACAAGCGCTTCGCCCGCGTCAAGGCGCTTGAAACCATCAACGATGCGCTTGAGGTGCGGTTGCACGGCGAGTGAAGGCGCGGTAGTATTGCTTGATAACCACAATGGGTGCAGGGCGTCGGCCGGTTTAGGAGTCGGCCGACGCATATATAGTTGAAAAGGGGTGGCATCATGCCAAGTTGGACTATTCCGGTTATAGTGGCGGTCATCGTCATCGTGATCATCGGCTTTATTTTGAAGGGCTTTTTCGACGAGATGAAGAAGAAATAGGTCGAACGCGGAATGCCTAGCGGCAGTCCGAGGCAAGGGAGCGCGTCGTTTACTTACGGTGCGCTCCCTTGCGTTTTCGGCTTGGCTCGCGGCATGGGCGGCGGACGGCTGCCTACGGGTCCGTGTGGGATCGGTGCATGCGAGGGCGCGCTTTGAGGGGAGGGCGCCGCGAATGCTTGCCGGGCGGCTTTCGCCGCCGCGCCGTGCGGGTGCTGGGCGGTTTTTCGAACAT
The DNA here is from genome assembly GCA_900550055.1 of uncultured Coriobacteriaceae bacterium. Taxonomy (GTDB): domain Bacteria; phylum Actinomycetota; class Coriobacteriia; order Coriobacteriales; family Eggerthellaceae; genus Senegalimassilia. The sequence continues at coordinate 1,614 of URQU01000066.1, forward strand.
CCTGCGTTGATTTCCGGCATTTCGCCGGCGGCGCGTCCCCCTACCTGGGGATGTTTCGTAGTATGTACTAGGTAGATGAGGTTTCCGAGCTGCTGCGGAGGCGTCCTTGCGTGCTTCGCGCGCTTCGACGCTTGGGAAGGCGTGATTTGTCCGAATACCAGCATAACCGCGCGCAAGCGCGCGGCGCGCACGCAACCCCGCAGGGGCAAGGCCCCGTGCGCCCTGTCCCCGTCACCCAGGGCAAGCGCAAGCGCTCGGGCGGCGTGTGGCGCGTGGTGTTCATCGTCTCCCTTATCGTGTTTCTGTGCGCCGCGGGTGCGCTGGCCTTCATCGGCTACGGTTATTGGCACGGCCAGCAGAACAACAAGCAACTCGAGCAGATCGGCTTCAACGCCCCCGATGCCTCCGAGCTTCAACGCACGGACCTTGCAAGCTTCGCCGTCGATTGGGATGCCTTGCGGGCCATCAACCCCGACGTGGTGGGGTGGATCTACGTTCCCGGCACCACCGTCAACTTCCCCATAGTGCACGGCACCGACGACGAGCATTATCTGAAAACCGATTTCTACGGGCAGACCAGCTGGGTGTCGTTCGGCAGCATCTTCCTGTCCGCGGCCAACGCCGCCGATTTCTCCGATGCGAACAACATCGTGTACGGCCATCACATGAACGACGGATCCATGTTCTCGCCCTTCGCCGATTTCGGCGACGCGGACACGTTCAACGGCCATCGCACCGTGTACGTGTTCACGCCCGCGGTGAACTACCAGCTCACCACCTTCTCAATCGTGCATTGCGCGGCCGACGACCCCCTGGCTCAAACGGCGTTCGCCAGCGAGCAGGAGCGCCAGGCCTACGTGCAGGACAAGGTCGACCGCTCCGTGGTCACGGTTGCGAGCCTTCCCTCCGCCGCTGATATGAAGCACACGTTCGCGTTCTCCACCTGCGACAACCTGGCCAGCAACGGCCGGTGGGTGCTGTTCGCGTACGAATCCGGTTCAACAGCAGCGGCAAGCGCCGTTGCCGACGATAGCAGCATCAACCCCGAGGACGTGGCCGCCGTCAGCGAAGCGGCAAAGGAGACAGCAGCATGAGCACCTCGATTCTGCCAGGAGAGCGCCCCGACCGCTTGGAGGAGGAGTGCGCCGTGTTCGGCGTGTTCGCCCCCGGCGAGGACGTCGCACGCATGACGTGCTTCGGCCTGCAGGCGCTGCAGCACCGTGGGCAGGAGTCGGCCGGCATCGCCGTGGGCGATGGCGAGACCATCATGGTGTCGAAGGACCTGGGCCTGGTCACCCAGGTGTTCGACGAATCGCGCCTGGCCGCGCTCGAAGGCTATGTGGCCGTGGGCCACGCGCGCTATTCCACCAGCGGCGCCGCCGCGTCGTGGGAGGCCGCGCAGCCGCATATCTCGGCCATCGACGAGATCCTTATCGCGCTGGCGCATAACGGCACGCTGGTGAACACCAACAGCCTGCGCGCCCGCATGATCGACGAGGGCATTCAGCTTCGCGCCGGCACCGACTCCGAGGTTGCCGCCAAGGCCATCGGCAGCGTCACGCAGAAGACGCATCACTTGCGCGAGGGCATTCGCTACGCCATGCAGTACATGGAGGGCGCCTACGCCATGGTGCTGGCCAGCCCCGACACGCTGTACGCGTTCCGCGACCCCAACGGCATCCGCCCGCTGTGCATCGGCCAGCTTCCCGATAACCGCGGCTGGGTGGTTTCCAGCGAAACCTGCGGCCTGGACATCGTGGGCGCCGAATACGTGCGCGACGTCGAGCCCGGCGAGATCGTTCGCTTCAACAAGGACGGCGTCACCTCCGAGCAGGGCGTCGAGCCGCGCAAGCGCGCCAGCTGCATCTTCGAGTACGTCTACTTCGCCCGCCCCGACAGCGTCATGGACGGCCAGTCGGTGTATCAGGCGCGCCGCAACATGGGTCGCATCCTGGCCCGCGAGGCGCCGGCCGAAGCCGACCTGGTGCTCGGCGTGCCCGACAGCGGCATCCCGTCGGCTATGGGCTTCGCCTTCGAAAGCGGCATCCCGTATTCCGACGGCATTGTGAAGAACCGCTACGTGGGCCGCACGTTCATCCAGCCCACGCAGGCTATGCGTCAGCTGGGTATCCGCCTGAAGCTCAACCCGCTGCCTTCCGTCATCCGCGGCAAGCGCCTGGTGGTCATCGACGACTCCATCGTGCGCGGCAACACGTCCAAGAAGCTCATTGAGATGCTGCGCGACGCCGGCGCCACCGAGGTGCACATGCGCATCGTCAGCCCCGAGGTCATGTGGCCGTGCTTCTACGGCATCGACACCGACACGCGCGACCAGCTGATCGCCGCGAACATGACCAATCAGGAGATGTGCGAGTGGATGGGCGCCGACTCGCTGGCGTTCATCAGCCTGCAGGGCCTGCGCGACAGCCTGCCCGACGTGCGCACGCCGGGCTATTGCGAGGCATGCTTCTCGGGCGAGTACCCCGTGGACATCCCCGCCTACACCGCGCGTAACAGCTTCATGACCAAGGCCGACTTCGCCGCAGCCTACGAAAAGGAAGCGCAAGAAGCGGAAAACACCCAGGTCAGCGTCTAGCACCCGCAAACACGCCGGACAGTTTGGGGACGTAGGATTAAGTGTCCGGATTTGGACGAATGAGAGCGAGTCTTCGATCGCGAACAGGGGATGGAGGTGCGTTCGTCGTTTGCAGTTCGTGCAGCCGGACAGTTAGGGGACGTAGCGTTAAGTGTCCGGAGTTGGGCTGCTTGCCGCCATGTGAACGGGGACGGAGGCGCGTTCGCCGTTTGCGGTTCGCGGTCCGCGGTTCGCGAAAACCGGACAGATAAGGGTACGTCCCCAAGTGTCCGGGTTTTGGAAGGTTAACGGTGCGGGAGCGCTGGCCGCAGGGTCGGTTGGGTTCCCGCCTATCAGATAAGGAGCATCCAGTGACGAAGCAGGAAGTTACGTACCAGGCAGCAGGCGTGGATACCGCCGAGGGCGCGCGCGCCGTCGACGCCATCAAGGAGACGGTGCACTCCACGTATCGCCCGGAGGTCGTCGGCGACATCGGCGGTTTCGGCGGCCTGTTCAGCATCGCGGCGGCCAAGGACATGGCCGAGCCGCTGCTGGTTTCCGGCACCGACGGCGTGGGCACGAAGCTCAAGGTTGCCCAGCTGGCCGGCAAGCACGGCACCGTGGGCATCGACTTGGTGGCCATGTGCGTCAACGACATCCTGGCGTGCGGCGCCGAGCCGTTGTTCTTCCTGGATTACATCGCCATCGGCAAACTGCGCAAGGAGCACGTGGCCGAGGTCGTTGCCGGCATCGGCGAGGGTTGCCGTCAGGCGGGCTGCGCGCTTATCGGCGGCGAGATGGCCGAGCACCCGGGCGTCATGGATCCCGACGACTACGACCTGTCCGGCTTCACCGTGGGCATTGTCGACAAACCGAAGATGCTCGACCCCGAAAGCGTGTCCGAGGGCGACGTGCTCATCGGCCTGGCATCCTCGGGCCTGCACTCCAACGGCTATTCCCTTGCCCGCAAGGTGTGCGTGGAGGGCAAAAGCCGCGAAGAGCTGCTGGCGCCGGTGGAGGCGCTGGACGGCCAGTCCGTGGCCGACGCGCTGCTCACGCCTACGCGCATCTACGTGAAGCAGGTGCTCGGTACGCTGAAGGCATGCCCGGGCGCCGTGCGTGCGCTGGCCCACATCACGGGCGGTGGCATCTCCGAGAACCTCAACCGCGCGCTGAACGAGCGCGTGGACGCGCAGGTGGACCTGGGCACCTGGCCCGTGCCGGCCGTGGCGAAGTACGTGTGCGACGCCGCCGAGCTGTCCGAGCCGCAGGCGCTCAAGACGTTCAACATGGGCGTGGGCATGATCTTGATCGTTGACCCCGCGCGCGCCGAGGAAGTCGAGGCTGCTCTGGCCGAAGCCGGCGAGAAGACCTATTGCGTCGGCCGCATCGTGTCCGGCACCGGCGAGGTGCAGTACACGGGCGAAGGCAACCTGTACGGGTATCAGGGCTAGAACGCAGCGTTAACCTAACAGCAAACGAAACGCTCCTCCGCCGGATCGGCAGGGGGAGCGTTTCGCTATATTTGAATCACAATTCGCCAGTATCGGAAAGATAGAACATACGTACTATATTTGCTATACTGGCGAAGCCAGCGAAGTCCAACGCGGGCGGAGCTTCGACCTATACAGGAAGAGGCGATGCCTTATGCTGAAAGAAATTCTGAGTCTCATCTTGTCGGTTTTACCGAATTGGTTGGCGGTGTTTCTTATGGCTGTCGACCTTTGTGGGAGGAAGAAAAATAAGCGAGTGGACGAAGTCCAGGAGAAATAGAAAGGGCCGGCGGCAACCGGCCCTAACTCGTTAATACTGGCTCCGCCCGTGACCGTTAATCCCACCGGGCTTCGCTGGTACATTGTCATTTTATCATGCTCGCTGTAATCACGCGAGGGCGACTTTGCGGCAATCCCTATAACCAGCCCTGCGCTAGCGCAGATGGGCAATCGGGGGGTGGGCGTTTCGAGCTGCGAGGCTTTTGCGGGTGGCTGACAGCTGTTGTTCTGCAAGCGTTTGGCGGTCGGCGCTGAGCGCGCCATCATCTTTGCCGCATTATGGTTTTTTCGACCTTCGCCCGATGTTCGGATAAGCTACCGCTATTAGGGGCATTTTGGTCGAACCGGTACGACCCCTTTAGGGTTGAATAGGCTTTTGACCTGCGAAAATATCATGGGCGCCTGCTTTTGCGCACGTGTACAAAAGCAGGTGTTCCCGTGCATCCTGCAGCGGTTTTTGCGCTACAATCCTTCTCGCTTGAACGCCTTCTGCCAAGTTCGAGCATTTCTGCATTGCGTCCGTCGGGCATATCTGGGGTCCGCCTTTCGACGCGTTTTTCCCATCGGTTAGATCATCGTCGCGGAGAGGCGGCGGTGTCCTCTTGCGCCGTGCGCCGGGGGTGGGTTCGTCGTGCGCAGGTTGCGCACAGGAGGAAAGAGAAATGCTCGTATCGCGGTTCATGCAACAACGTCTTGGCACATCGTCGGCCATTCGCCAGGCTTTTGAGAAAGCCGAAGCGCTGAAGAAGGCCCATGGTGCCGACAACGTCTTCGATTTCAGCATCGGCAATCCTTCGGCTCCGTGCCCGGCGGGCGTGCGCGCCGCGCTGGAAGACACTGCGCGCAAAACCGCGCCGGAGTTGCATGGCTATATGGACAGCTCCGGGTATGCCGATGTCCGTTCGACCATCGCCGCTTCGCTGGCGCGTCGGTTCGACACTGCTTACACAGCCTCCGATATCGTGATGACCACCGGGGCCGCAAGCGCCATCAACGCGCTGATGCAGACGGTGCTCGACCCTGAGGACGAGGTGGTCGTGCTTCTGCCTTGCTATCCGGCATACCGGGTGTTCGTTGAGAATTGGGGTGCCCGCCTGGTGGAGGTCCCGTTCGACGAGGAGACCATGCTGCCCGATCTTGCCGCTTTCGAGCGCGCGCTCACGCCGCGCACGAAGCTGGTCATCGTGAACACCCCGAACAATCCAAGCGGCGTGGTGTATCCGGCTGCCGCGGCCGACGGCATCGCCGGCGCTCTGTTCCGCGCACAGCGCGCGTTCGGTCATCCCATTCTGCTGCTTTCCGACGAGCCGTATCGCGACCTGGTGTACGACGGCGCGCAAAACCCCTGGTGGCCGGCAGTTTATCGCAACACCGCCGTGGTGTACTCGTTCAGCAAGTCCGCTTCCATTGCCGGGGAACGCATCGGCTACGTTGCGTTGACGCCGGGCATGGCCGAGCGCGGCCCCCTTCTTGCCGGCATCCGCCGCTCGCTCGGCGACATCGGCTTCGTGAACGCGCCCGCAACGGCGCAGCACATGGCGGCCGCCTGCGCGGACGAGACCGTCGACGTCGCCTACTATGATCGCAATCGCCGCATGCTGGCATCCGCGCTGGCGAACGCCGGGTTCGACGTGGTGCCCGGCAACGGCGCGTTTTACCTGCTGATGGCGGCGCCCGACGGCGACGAGCAGCTGCTGCTCGACCGCTTGGCGGCCAAGCGCATCGTCGCCGTCGGCGGTTCGGATTTCGGCGCCCCGGGCTATGTGCGCCTTTCGTACTGCTTGGCCCCTGATGCCGTTTCGCGTGCCCTTCCCTTGTTTGCCCAGGTGGCGAAGGAGTACCACCTTTCCGCCCAGCTTGCCTTCGCGGTGCCTGAGCCTGCGCAGCCCGCTCCCTTCACCGTCCTGTTCGCTTCGTAACGCGCTTCCTCATTGCGCTAGGAGACTCATCCCATGAATGACATCACCGTGAACGACTTGTCGTTTCGCTACGCCGATTTCGACCAGCTTATCTTGCAGGACGTGAACATGCGCGTGCGCGAAGGCGACTTCGTATGCCTGCTCGGCCAGTCCGGGTGCGGCAAATCGACGTTTTTGCGCCTGATGGCGGGCTTGGAAGCCCCTTCTTCGGGATCGATCTGCGTAGACGGGCAGCCTATCGACGGTACCAGCCTTGAGCGCAGCGTGGTCTTCCAGGACTACGGCCTGTTCCCGTGGATGTCGGCGGGGGAGAACATCGCGCTGGCCCTTCGCCAGCGTTTCCCCGAGAAATCGAAAGCGGAATGCCGCGACATCGCACGCCGCGCGCTGCGCGAGGTGGGTCTGAAGGATGAGGTGTTCGGCAAGTATCCCAAATCGCTGTCGGGCGGCATGAAGCAGCGTTGCGCCATCGCCCGCAGCTTCTCCATGAACCCGCCGATCCTGCTGATGGACGAGCCGTTCGGCGCGCTCGATGCCGTGACGCGGGCCCGTTTGCAGGACATGGTGCTGGACCTGTGGTCGCACGAGGAGCGCAAGAAGACGGTGTTCTTCGTCACGCACGATGTGGAGGAGGCGCTGCTTCTGGCCACCCGCATCGTGGTGTTCGGGCAGTCGCCGAGCCAGGTGATCTTCGAGAAGGAGATACCGCTTGAGCGCAAACCCTCCCGAAAAGAGATGTACGAAAGCCGCTTCATCATGGATTTGCGCAATGAGCTGGTGGGCTATATCAACCAGGACGTTTTGAGCCACGTTGAGGACTAGGGTCGGGCGGCCCTTCCGTATAGCAAGCAAAAGTATTCGCCACAAGAAAGGATCGACCATGATCGACAACGTTTCACGCCGCAGCTTCATCGGCCTGGCCTCCGTGGCTGCTGCCCGCGGCTACCGCATCATCATCGTCATGCCCGAGACCATGAGCGTGGAGCGCCGCCAGCTGATGAAGGCCTATGGCGCTGAGCTGGTCCTGACCGACGGCGCC
>URQU01000067.1 GCA_900550055.1 uncultured Coriobacteriaceae bacterium
GGTGCGCGACGACTACGACCCGGCCAACAACGTCCCCATCCAGCAATTCCGCGGGACGGTCAACCGCGTTGCCGACCAGAGCGGCGGCCAGTCGCCCCTGGTGGTTTCCACCGATATCGGCTACATGGGCGTCACGTCGGTCATGTGCCCCGACATCCCGCAAACCTATATGGATTGGCAGAAGGGCAACTGGGACCGTGCGTACATGGCGTATTCGCCCACGCTTGTCAGCAAGATGAGCTGGGAGATCATCTTCAACAACTTCCATGGCACCTTCATCTGCCTGGGCCAGGCGCAAAACGACAGCCTGCCGCGCGACATATCCGACCTCAGCCAAAAAGACGGCTTCAACCTGGTGGAATACCACACCTACTACCGCCCTTACGAGCGCACCTGGATGACCATCGCCGTGATGACCAAGTCGTAGCCCGGCGGCATTGAGGAGCCTGGGCGATAGCCGTCCGGCCATTTGTTATCATGGTGCGTTGGAATCGATGCAGGTCCTTGGTCGCGTTTGCGCTTTCGGCGCGATTGCGGCCAAGGCGCTTATATATGCAAGGAAGTTGGTACCTATGGCGTTTATGCTGGGCTGCGAGAAAGTGCGCGTGGATTTCCCCACGAAAACGGTGTTCGAAAGCGTGTCGCTGGGCGTTGACGAGGGCGATCGCATCGGCATCGTGGGTCGCAACGGCGACGGCAAGTCAACGCTGCTGTCGGTGATGGCGGGCATGCTCGAGCCCGACGAGGGCCGCGTGCTGCGCAACGGCGCCGTGCGCGTGGGCGTGCTGGGGCAGTTCGACAAGCTGAACGACGACGACACCGTCGAGTGCGCCGTGGTGGGCGACATCCCCGAGTATGAATGGGCCGGCGATGCACGCATCCGCGACATCATCGCGGGCCTTGCCAGCGACATCCCCTGGGATGCGAAGGTGGGCACGCTTTCCGGCGGCCAGCGCCGCCGCGTCGACCTGGTACGCCTGCTTATCGGCGACTGGGACATCCTGGCGCTTGACGAGCCCACCAACCACCTGGACGTTCGCGCCATCACCTGGCTGGCGAACCATCTGAAGAACCGCTGGCGCGCCGGTCAGGGCGCATTGCTGGTGGTCACGCACGACCGCTGGTTTTTGGACGAGGTGTGCACGCGCATGTGGGAGGTGCACGACCGCGTGGTCGAGCCGTTCGAGGGCGGCTTCTCCGCGTACATCCTGCAACGCGTCGAGCGCGACCGCTTGGCGGCCTTGGCCGAGGAGAAGCGGCAGAACGCCCTGCGCCGCGAGCTTGCCTGGCTCGCACGCGGCCCGAAGGCTCGCGGAACGAAGCCGAAGTTCCGCGTGGATGCCGCGCACGAGCTGATCGCCGACGTGCCGCCGCTGCGCAACGAGCTGGAGCTCAAGCGCATGGCCATGGCTCGCCTGGGCAAGCAGGTGGTGGAGCTGAAGAACGTTACCGTGCGCTTCGACGGCAAGCCCGCGCCCGTACTCGACAGCGTGGATTGGATCATCGGGCCCGGCGATCGCTACGGCATCGTCGGCGCCAACGGCGTGGGCAAAACCACGCTTTTGAAGGTGATCCAGGGTGTGCAGGCACCCACGTCGGGCTTCGTGAAGATCGGCAAAACGGTGAAGTTCGCAGTGCTGTCGCAGCATCTGGACAACCTTACCCGTTTCGGCGACGATCGCGTTCGCCAGGTGATCAGCAACTACACGCGCCGCATGATGCTCGACGGCAAGGAGATGACGCCTGCGCAGCTGCTGGAGAAGCTGGGCTTCTCGCGTGCCGACCTCAACGAGCCGGTTTGCGATCTGTCCGGTGGTCAGAAACGCCGCTTGGCGCTTATGCTCATCTTGCTGGACGAGCCCAACGTGCTCATCCTGGACGAGCCGGGCAACGACATGGACACCGACATGCTGGCCGCTATCGAGGAACTGCTGGACGCATGGCCGGGCACGCTGCTTTTGGTCACGCACGACCGCTTCCTGATGGAGCGCGTCACCGATCACCAGTTCGCCCTGGTAGATGGACATATCCGCCACTTGCCGCGCGGTGTCGAGGAGTATCTGGAGATGTCAGCGCGTGCGCCGAAGCCGGTTGCGCACGCCAAGGCGCCGCAGGGTGCAGCGGCGAGCGAAACCGCGAAGGATGCTGCTGCAGGCAATAGCCCGCAGCTGTCCGGCGGCGAGATTCGCGAGCTGAAAAAGCGCATGCGCAGCTGCGAGAACAAGACGAACACGCTGCGCGGCAAGATCGAGCAGGCCCAAGCCGACATGGCCGCCGCCGACCCATCGGATTTCGAGGCGCTCGGCAAGTTCCAGCAGCAGATCGACGACTTCCAAGCCCAAATCGACGAGCTGGACGAACAATGGCTCGAGGCAGCGGAGGCGCTAGGGGAGTAGGGAACGCAAAAGCGCCTCGGACCGCAGATGCCCGAGGCGCTTTCGTTTATTCCACCGGAGGGGTCCGGACAGAATCGTAAATTGGTTACGGGCGCAGGCCCATGCCGCCTTCGAGCGTGATGGTCTCGCCGCTCATGAACTTGAAGTCGGGACCGCACAGCTGCACGACAGCGCGACCGATCTCGGTCTCGACGTTGCCGTAGTGGCCCATCGGAGGCATGTGCACGTTGGCCTCGTAGGCCTCGGGGTACTGCTCCTTGAAGTTCTCGAGCGCAGCGGTCCAGGCCAGCGGGCAAACCACGTTGGCGTTGATGCCGTCGGGGCCCCACTCGGTGGCGGCAACACGCGTCAGGCCGCGGATGCCTTCCTTGGCGGCAGCGTAAGCGCACTGACCGTAGTTGCCGAACAGACCGGCGCCGCTGGCGAAGTTCACAACGGAGCCCTTCGTCTCCTTCAGGTACGGATAGCACGCCTGCATGTAGTAGAAGGCCGCGTACAGGCCGGAATACAGCGCCAGATCGAACTGGGCGGTGGTGTGATCGGCGATGGTGACGCCGGAAGCGGAGGCCTGGGCGTTGTTCACCAGCGCGTCGATGCGACCGAACTCGGCCATGACCTGGTCAACGGCAGCTTTCACAACCGCCTGGTTGTCGGCCTGGGCGTTAACGTCAGCCTGAATGGGCAGCACGCGGATGCCGAACTCGCCCTCAAGGCGCTCTTTGGCGGCCTCGAGCTTCTTCACGTTGCGGCCGGTGATGGCAAGGTTTGCGCCCTCCTTAGCGAAGGCGGTGGCGATGCCGAACCCGATGGAACCCGCGGAACCGTCCTTCAACGCAGCAAAGCCAGCTCCGGTGATGATGATGGTTTTTCCGGTGAAGTAACCCATGTTCGTCTCCCGTCTTCGTTCGCATTCGTCTCAGATAGATGGCCGCAACAGGCAAGGGGACGTTGCGGCCGTTTTGGATGAGCAAGGAAAAGTGTAATCGCTATTTGGTTTGGTCAAAAGAACCAAAACAGTGATAGTTTTACATACCAGATAGACCAGTTGGCCTGGTGCGTTCAACCGCTCAAACCCGCCGTTCCCGCTGCAAGCGTGCCGAAAAACACGCATTTGCGGCCATACGCGAAAGGATCAGCCCATGTCGGCATCTCAGCAGGCAGGTATGCTTACGTACGATTTGCGCTCGCGCGGCACCAGTTCGCTTTACGAATTCCTATACCAGTCCATTCGCGAGGACATCGCGCGCGGCCGAATCCCTTGCGGGACGAAGCTGCCGTCCAAGCGCAACCTTGCCCAGCATCTCGATATCGGCGTTGCAACGGTCACAGCGGCATACGACCAGCTAATCACGGAAGGGTTCGTGCGCACCGAACAACGCCGCGGCTATTTCGTGGAGGACGTCTCAGAGTTCCGGTGTAAACCGGTTACACCCCAGGTCAAAGATTCGAGTAGCGAAAATGGAACGAGCGTCGGCGCCGAATGCGGTGCGCAGGATGCGGCAGCAGGAGGCGTTTTTGCTGCGCACGGCGCTCAGGATGCGAGGTTTGATGACGCTTCGGCAGGACGCAGCAGCAGACATCGCGAAACCGCCAGGAGCTCCGCCGACACCGCTAGCGACGCCAACGCCGCCGAAACCCCACACGCTATCGAGCGGGCCCGCGACCCGGAATACTTCGTGGACTTGAAGGCCAACCGCACCAGCGTTTCGCTGTTCCCTGCCACGGTGTGGGGGCGCTACATGCGCGAGGCGCTTTCGCTTCCCAGCGACAACCTGCTGCGATCGATTCCGTTCAACGGCCTGCCCGAGCTGCGTCGCGCCATCGCGTCGTACCTGCGGCGCACGCGCGGCATGGACGTTTCGCCCGACTGCATCATCATCGGCGCGGGCAGCGAGTACCTGTACGGCCGCCTGCTGCAAATGCTCGGGCCCACCACCACGTTCGCCATGGAAAACCCCGGCTATCGCAAGTTCGCCGCCATCTCCAAGGCGTTCGGCAACCCCTGGCGGCCGGTTCCCATCGATGAATCGGGCCTGCTGGTGGACGAGCTTGAGGAATCGGGCGCCGACGTGGTGCACGTTTCGCCGGCAAACCATTTCCCCACGGGCATCGTCATGCCCATTAAGCGGCGCCTGGAGCTGTTCGAGTGGGCGAACCGCGCGCGCAAACGCTACATCATCGAGGACGATTACGACAGCGAGTTTCGCTACAGCGGCCGCCTGATTATGCCGCTGTTCGCCGATGATGCGTCCGACAAGGTGATTTACCTGAACGCCTTCTCGAAAACCATGGTGCCCAGCCTGCGTATCAGCTACATGGTGCTGCCTCCGAAGCTGCTGGCGCGCTACGTTGATACCATGAGCTTCTATTCGTGCACGGTTTCCAGTTTCGAACAGTACGCATTGGCTCGCTTCATCGACGAGGGTCACTTGGAGCGGCACATCAACCGCACGCGCAACTTCTATCGCCGCCAACGCGAGGCGGTTTTGCGCGAGATAGCGCAATCGCCGCTGGCGGAAATCTCGCACGTTGAGGAGCGAAACGCGGGCACGCACTTTTTGCTGTATGTACGCACGAGCCTTACGCACGACCAGGTCAGGCAGCGCGGCGTGGAGCAAGGGCTCAACATCTCGCTGTTCAACGACTACCTGCTGCGCGACGGCGACGGGTTGAGCGAGCGCACAACGAAGCGTTTTGAGCAGTATTCGAACGGCGAAACCGCGCTGGTGCTGAACTACGCCGGCATCGAGCCGGAACGGCTGTCGGAAACGGTGCGTCGCCTGGCATGCGTGTTCCCGGAGTGCGAATAAGGTCAAGAAGGAAGGCCCCGCTATGGTGTTCGGCAGCTGCGATGGCCTTGAAGCTGACGGATCCAACAAGCCTCGACGCACCTGGCGTGATGGCTGCGGCCGCGGAAGGCCTTATGACCCTTTCGCGTCGACCGTCCCCGACGGCCGCTGCAGCCTCGGTATCGGCAACCGTCTCGATGTCCGCAGATACGGATGACGCGTTTCCGTCAACAGCCCCTCAACGCCGCGTCAACGGCGGGTAAGCATCCTGCGCAGGTTTCGTGGCCGGCATTTCCGCTTGCGAAACGCACCGTACAATGGCGGCGAAGCGAAGGTACGGAACAGGCGCGTGGCGCATGGGGCGCCACGGAAAAGGAGGCAACATGATCAAGCTCATCGCATCGGATATGGACGGCACGCTTCTGGACGGCGAAGGCAATGTGCCGCCTGAGACGTTCGACCTTATCAAGCGGCTGAGGACTGCGGGCATCGGTTTTGTGGCATCCTCTGGTAGGCGCTTCGATACACTGCAGGAGCTGTTCGCCCCCGTGAGCGACCAGATGGATTTCGTGGCCTCCAACGGTGCGCAGGTGGTGGTTGCGGGCCGGCTTGTCGACCGCGAGGTGTTCAGCCATGCCGCGCTGCGCAGGCTCAAGGACGTGGTCGACTTGTTCGACGGCCTGCACCTGGTGGTGTTCGACCGTAAGATTTCTTACCTGCTGGACGACGAGGAGCGCTTCGAACGCGAGCTGGACAAGAACCTGCCGAACCCGCTGCGCGTGCGCGACCTGCCGCATCCCGACACCAGCATCATCAAGGTCTCCATCTACGTGGACGATGCCGTGATGGACATGGCATACATCCTGGAGCGCGAGATGGGCGAGGACTTCGTGTTCGCACCGTCCGGCCGCAAATGGATCGACGTCATGCAGCGCGGCGTGAGCAAGGCCACGGGCATCAAGCAGGTGATGGCCGCACGTCATGCCCGCGCCGAGGAAGTGGTGGCGTTCGGCGACTCCATGAACGATTACGAGATTCTGCGCATGGTGGGCACGAGCATTGCCATGGGCAACGGCCGCTCCGCCATCAAGGAGATCTCCACCAAGGTGATCGGGCCCAACACCGAGCACGCCGTGCAGCGCGAGCTGGAAGCCCTGCTCAGCATGATGGGGAAGTAGCGTCAATCAAACTTACGATTTCGTAACGAACACTTGTTCGATGATACCATAAAAGAAACGGGGTGGCTGCAAGAATATTTGCAACCACCCCGAAAGGTTCGATCGTTTGTCGCGGCGCGCAGTTTACGCGGCCTTGGCGGCCTGGCGAGCCTCCTTGCGCTTCTCCAGGGAGTCCACGCACACGGCGGCGGACTGGTCGCCGGTGATGTTGACGACGGTTCGCATCATGTCGAGCACGCGGTCGACGCCCGCAACCAGCGCAATGCCCTCGACGGGCAGGCCGACGGACTGCAGCACCATGGCCAGCATGATCATGCCGGAGCCGGGGACGCCGGCGGTGCCGATGGAGGACAGCACGGCGGTCATGACGATGACGCACTGCTGGCCGATGGTCAGGTCGATGCCGAATACCTGGGCGATGAAGATGGCGCAAACGCCCTGGTAGATGGCGGTACCGTCCATGTTGATGGTGGCGCCCAGCGGCAGCACGAAGCTGGAGACCTCACGGCGCACGCCAAGCTTCTCGGAGCACTCCATGTTGATGGGCAGCGTGCCCACGGAGGATGCGGATGCGAAGGCGAACGTCATGGCGCGGACCTGGCCCTTGAAGAACGTCAGCGGGCCCATCTTCGCGATGGCCTTCACCATGCCGGAGTAGACCACCACCATGTGCAGGATCATAGCCAGGTAGGCAACCAGGATGAGCTTGAGCAGCGGCAGCAAGATGTCGGGGCCGTTGGTAGCAACTACGGGGGTGATCAGGCCGAACACGCCGAACGGCGCGATGGAGATGATCATGTGCATGATCTTGATGCACACCTCGGACATGCCGTTGACGAAGTCGGCGACGGGCTGCGCCTTCTTGCCGGCGGCCAGGATGCCGAAGCCGAAGAACAGCGCGATCACGATGATCTGCAGCATGCTGGCATCGGACATGGGCTGCACGAAGTTGCTGGGGAAGATGTTGACGATGGTCTCGATGAAGGAAGGAGCGGTCTTGGCCTCATACGAAAGCTCGTCGGCGGTAAGGGTGTAGCCGCCGCCAACGTTGAACACGTTCGCGATGATCAGGCCGATGACGATGGCGCATGCGGTGGTGCACAGGTAGTACGCGATGGTCTTGCCGCCGATGGCGCCAACCTTCTTAATATCGGACAGGCTGATGACGCCGGCGATCATCGAGAAGATGACCAGCGGCACCACGATCATCTTGATAAGGTTCAGGAAGATAGTGCCCAGGGGCTTGATGTAGGTAGTGGCGATATCAGGGGTGCCCTGCAGGGCAAGGCCGGCCACAACACCCAAGGCCAACGCGATGAAAATCCAGGTGGTAAGGGAAAGACGCTTGAACCAAGGCTTGTCGGCGTTTTCGGCGGAAACCGCTTCCGTAGCCTCCTTAACGTCCGCTTTGACCTCTTGCTCAAGGTCGTTGATCTTGGACATGTGAACCCTCTCTAACTCAAAAATCCCTTCCAGTGCAGCAGCCGCATGCGCATCTTGCTGCAATTGAGGCGCCATAAGGCACAAACGCGCATTGTACCCGAAACTCTACGAAAACATCCTAAAATTGCCATCGTTTTCGGTCGCCGAAGGAAATCGACGGCTAAGGAACCTCAGTAGTACGTTTTACGGCATCAAGTTGCCGATTCGCATTGACAATCGGCCTCCGAGCTCGACAAACTTAAGTAAGCTGCTCTCGCGACGTCTGAGCTGGGATTGCTGGAGTAAAGTTAGAGCTTCAACCAGGATTCACGAAAAGCCGACTTTGTCCTGTTGTCAATCAACCCAGACCGACATCTCCTAGATTGACATCTCAAAGTACGTTCGATGTGACATAAGTCTGTCAAAAACCAA
>URQU01000068.1 GCA_900550055.1 uncultured Coriobacteriaceae bacterium
CGGCACCATGCGCACGACTGCTAACGACGTGCTTCTAGAAGGCCCGCACGCCAACGAGTGGGCGATGGACTACAGGTTGGGCATCCCCGTGCACGGTCAGAGCGTTAAGGCGACGATTGATTTTCCCGGCGCGGGCACCGCAACCATCAAGGCGACGAAGCTCGGCGAGGACCAGTCGACGTCCGACCCCTATGCCTTCGCTGTGAGCGCCGTGCTTGCGGGGACCGCGCAAGGCCTTGCCGAGGGCGACACCTCGGTGACGTTCGAGCAGCAAACCCTGGGAAAACCGAACGGTTTGACCGAGGCAAACGGCGGCTATCGCTTCATGGGCTGGTTCCGCGAGCGCAATGTGGATGTGAACCGCATCGACGCGGACAACAGCTGGTTCGACGGCAAGACCGATGCTGATGCCGTTGCCAACGGGAAGCGCGTCGAAGAGAACAAGAATCACGATACCACGTCGACCTATACGGCCGATAATGGGAAGAACGCCGGCGGGGGCAAAGGCTTCCAAGGCAATGACCTGTTCATCGCCTCCTACGAGGCGCAGGCGCTCTTCTATAACGTCAAGGGCGAAACGCTCGATTGGCAAACCGGTATTGCGCACGACAAGTCCACGGATTGGTATCGCTATGGCACAGGCTTGATGCCTGCGGCGCCTGCGGACCGCGGCGGGCTTTCCGACAGCGCCACGTTCATCGGCTGGACCACGCGCCCAAGCGGCGACGCGGAGATGCATGGCGGCTACAAGGCCATCATCTCGACCGATCTGGCAAAACTGAAAACCGATGGCGTGTTTTATCCCGCCGGCGCCAAAGTCACGGTTGTCGGCCCGATGGATTTTTATCCCGTGTACAGCGATTACGTGTCGAACATCAAGACGGTATTCGAAGGATACGAACAGGATGACCCGCAGCATTTGGACGTCCCCACCTATCGCAGCGGTGTGGGCAAAACCCGTGTTGTGGCTTCGAAGTCGGATGCAGGGCAGAGCGCCTATGCAGTGCAAGTGCTCGGCACGAACGACCAGGTCTTGTCCGATGGCGGCACCCTGCCTGATGGTTATCGCTTCCTGGGCTGGTATGAAAACAAGGGAACCGAGGAGAATCCGCTCGAGGTGCGCGTAAGCCGCGACCCCAGCTACACGCTCCCTGCCGACGTTGACCTGACCGTTCCGCACACCTACACTGCCCGCTTCGAGTATAGAGTGGACTACTGGGCCTGCGCGTTTCGGAAAGGAGAGAGCGGGGTATTCGAGTCCCAAAAGGTTTATTCAATTTGGCAAGCATACAAAACGCCGTTTAATGAAGTCTCCGGCGTCTCTTATTTGCGCGACGAGGTGGTGCATTGGGGTGCTGATCACGTCAACCATCAGGCTGATACCGCACAGGCAGAGAGCTGCTCGGAGCGGTTTACAAATGAAATGCAAATCGTTGCTCCGCTTATAGCAAAATCGCACAACTTGCAAGGTAGCCAGGGAGGCAGGCAATACAAAGTAATGATGGATACCGATTTCCCGGGATCTGGCGACGTACTGGAGAGCTACAAGGACAATAACGATATATTTTCCTTTATCCCGGTTAACAGTCGATATGATTTGCGCTTCTGGACGCTTGAGAAGAGTACGGGCATAGGCAAGTATTGGACGTATGCTGCGGTTCGTAATGAAGTGACCGGCTCCTATGAAGTTGCTCTTAGCGGTCTTGGGAGTTTAGATAGCGAAGTTTACTACGGCAGAGCAATGGTGACCACCGATATCGGCTTCCATAGCAAAGAAGGGTCTCGGTGCTTTGCCAGCAACCGTGGTGCCGTTCAAATGGGAACTCGCTGTTTTGGCACTAGTTTGCTTATGGATGCCGACTTGACGCACACGTATCGCTACCCGTTCTACTATACAGACAAAGAAGTTGGCCCCACGACCGTAGACGGCAAGACCGTCAGCTCCCAGCTGACTCTTCAAGCTTCGCCTTCTGATGCGGACATGGCGGTAGATGGCTACAAGTTCCTGGGCTGGATTTCGACGGCTGAGGTTCAGAAGGACTCTGCGGTTTGGAACTACATCTATGACGTTGCCGGTGATTCGTACACCACGTCCGACCCGGATAAGGTTGCGCCGTACCTGGTTACACGCGATTCCAAGGTCACGCAGTCCCAGGATGCATACCCGGTGTATGCGAAGTACGACATCAGGTACACCACCAATCTGCATCGTTCCGGCTTCGACGGTATTCAGGGTGAGGTAAACGTGCCTAGGTACGACATCGTTCCCGCGATTAGCGAAAACGTCGACTCCGCTACGGCAACGGTGTCCCCCGATATCGCGACGACGGTGTACGCCGATGGCAGCGGCGGTGCGTATCAGCTCAAAAAGGTCGAGATCGAGCTTCCGAGCGGCGAGGTCAAGGCGTTTGACCCCACCGACGATAACTCGTACTCCTATCCGGTCGAACCGAGCGGGACCTATACGTTCGTGGCGTACTACTCGCCGCTGGCGGTCGTGTACCATCTCAACGATTCCGATATCGATGGCAAAGTGGCCCAAGAGGGCGAGAAGCTGGGCAACCTGAAGGGCGGCATTCCCAAGCCAACCCGTGCCGTCGTCGATATCGATGCTGCTGAGAGTGCCGCCGAACAGCGCAACCAGCTCTATGCGTTCGTTGGCTGGACCCAGGCAAAACCCTCAGGAGCGGGTAAATACGTTATCTGGTCGGATAAAACCCCCATGGTGAGCAAGAGCACTGTGGTCAAGGCTCCCATGGAGCTGTATCCGGTATATCGCGCGTGCGCGGCACAGGTCCAATCGAATATCGACGATGACCTTGCAAATCCTGGTTCCATACGCGGGTTCGAACGCAGCGCTTCCGGCGATCAGGTCTCGCTTGTCGCCAAGACCCACGTTGAAGGCGGAGATAGCAAAACCGACACCTCGTATGACTTTGTGGGCTGGTCGCGCGACTACGGCAAAACCGAGGACGGCAGCTACACCCTGATGACCGAGGCGGCGCGTTATCCGCTTAAGGGAAACGAGCCCTTCAAACAGGATGCGACGTATACCGCGGTGTACAAGGTTTCGCCTCATCAGGTGCGCTATCACGGTGTTGATGGCTCGGTGATCTTCACGGCGCTGGTCGATTCAACCGATGATCGTGCGAGCGGTTCGGGCTTCGTGTATGAGGTCGACATGCCGGCGAAGGACACGGAGGGCAACGAGGTTCCCGATGGGCGCGGCGGCACGCTTAACGAGAAAAAGAAAGTCGCCTATGACCCCGAAGCCTATGTCAACATCACCACGATGCTCGATGATCGTGTAGCGCAACATGGCAACGTGTATCGCGAAATGTTCCTGCAATGGCGCTGGGTCGCAAACGACGGCAGCGTGAAAACGTGGAATGAGTTCAAGAACGAACCCATAACCGGCGATATGGACTTGTATCCCGAGACGTTCTACGTGGTGGCGTACGACACCTCCAACAACGCAAAGCCAAGCGATTCGAATATGGTGACCCAGCTGTTGGGCTGGCAGCTCGACCCCAATGCCGCCAGCACGGTTGCGGCAGATAGCGATTGCGCGCCGATCAAAACGTGCTTCACGCAGCCCTATTCCGGAACCCAGTTGACCATTTCGGTGGTGCACGTGAACTATCGCCCGATCGGGGAAGACGGTGCCAGAAGCGACCGCATGCCCGTCAACGGCAAGTATGTTTCGCTTTACAGCTCGGGTTTGGGCGAGGGCTCGTTTGACCTGACGGATCGGTTGGACTCCAAGCTCACGGGCGACGGTGATCAGGATGCCGGTAATGCGGTGTTCGATTTTGCTGCTACGCATACGCTCAAGATCGTCAAGCAAACTCAGGATAGCTGGGCCAAGGGCAAAACGTTCCGCTTTAAGGTGGCTCGCGCCGATATGGACGGCAAACCCTTGGAGGAGCGAACGGTCGAGGTGACGGTATCGCCGGACGCGCAGCACAAGGACGGCGGTACTTGGTACTCCGGCGCTATCGAGCTTGCGGTGCCGGCGGGCATCTACACCGTCGAGGAGGATGCGGCATGGGCATGGCGCTACAGCAGCCAGATCGGCGTCCCTGGCAAGCAGCCGGGCGATAAGGCGCAGGCAACCATCTCCGCCGCATCGAGTGCGAACGATGCCACGTTCACCTGCACGAACACGCGCGTGAAAGACAAATGGATCGACGGCGGCGATCGTGCCCATAATGTTTGGAGCGACAGCAATGTAGCAAAGAAGGAGGACTAGCATGTCCAAGCGCAAGCGCATCATTGCCTTGCTGGTGGGAGTTGTCCTCCTGGCCGGAACGGCAGGCACGCTGGCCTGGCTTTCGGCCACGGGCGTGCTGGTCAACCAGTTCGGCATCGGATCGGTGACGCCATCGGTCCAGGAAAAGCTCAACGGCAACGTGAAGAGCGATGTCAAGGCGAAGAACACAGGCACTGCGCCTGCTTATATTCGTGCCGCAGTGGATATCTACTGGCAGGATGCGACGAGCGGTGCCCGCTTGTGGGAAGAGCCGCAAGCTGACACGTATAAGATTGTGTGGAGCGATTCGCTGGGTGGCGCTTCGGGCGCAAACTCGGCTTCTAGCTGGGTTAAAGCGAGCGACGGGTTCTATTACTGGACGTCGCCCGTTGCTCCCAACACGGAAACCGACATGCTCATTGCGAGCGTTACCGAGCTCAAGGCAACCGAAGGTCGCAACCTCGTCGTGGATGTTTCCACTCAGGCGGTCCAATCCGTGCCCGACAACGCCGTGCGTGAAGCTTGGAGCTGCGCGGTGCAAGATGGCGTGTTGATTCCGCCGTATGCTAACGGAGGTGTGTAGCCATGACCTTGATGCATCGTAAGCGCGCTGGCGGTCCTGCGCGCTTCCTAGCGGCAGCCCTGCTGGGCTTGGCTTTGCTGCTTGCCCCGGTAAGCGCCTATGCCGCCGAGGCACCTTCCATAACCTACGATGGCAATGCGCGACAGTTGACGGTCTCCGGCATGGAGGCGCCCTCGGGCGGGGTAGACCTGTTCCCGGCCTTCAAGGATCTCATGCCCGGCGATACGCGCAATCAGCCCATCAAGATCGAAGCGAAGGGCGTTCAGGGCCAGGTGAGCATCTTCGTCCACGCCGTCGTAGACGAGGACACCGCCCGTGCGCTGGAGCCGATTTCTTTAACGGCCGCGGTGGGCGCAGGTCCTTCCTTGGGTGTGCTGGAAACGGGAACGCCTGGCAGCGTGTTCGCAGAAACCGCAAAGGTTGCCACGTTCGCGGCTGATGGAAGCGCGACGCTTGACCTGCGCCTGAGCGTTCCGACGTCGGTGGGCAACGAGCTGGCGGATGCCAGCAAGACGGTACGCTGGGAGATCACCGCCGAAGACGATTCGGGTGAGCTGGATGCCATTCCCGCACGCCCTGAAGCGGCTTGGAAGAGCATCTTCTCGCAGCTGACGCAAACAGGCGATTCCATTGCCTTGGGTGCGCTGGTAGCCGTAGCGGTGATCGCAGCGGTCGGTATCGCATGGGCCCTTTGGCGTCGAAACCGGCGATAGCTTTACCTGGCATTTAAACCTGCAATCCGCTATAGGCGGCCCGGCTACGGGCCGCCTATTTTTTGCAGCATGCATAAACCTAAGGGTCCCGGTATATGGACGGGCTTGATGCATCGCCGCCCTTGACTGCGGGGCAGTAGGCGCAGCCATCTGCTAGTGCAGACGCGAAAAGGCCCGCGAGCCTGCTCGGTTTCCCGAGCGATCGCGGGCCTTTCTGCATTGCTATCGCCTTGGCGGTTGGCTACTGCTCCTGCGCCATGCGGCGGTAGTGGTCGAAGCGGCGTTGGGCGTCTTCCTTACTCTGCTCGAACAGCCTTTCTGCCTCTTCGGGGAAGCTCTTGGTCAGCGAGGCGAAGCGGTTCTCGCCGGCGACGAAGTCCAGGTAGTCCATGGTGGGCTCCTTGGAGTCAAGCGTCATGGGGTTCTCCTTGCGCGGGTCGTAATGGTACAGCGACCAGTAACCGCTTTCCACCGCTCGCTTCATCTCGCCTTGGACGTCGTGCATGCCGCACTTCAGGCCGTGCGAGGTGCAAGGCGCGTAGGCGATGATCACGGACGGGCCTTCGTACTCCTCGGCTTCCTTCAGCACCTTGACCAGCTGGTTGTAGTTGGCGCCCATGGCCACCTGCGCCACATAGACGTTGCCGTAGCTCATGAGGATGGCGCCCAGGTCCTTCTTGCCGGTCTTCTTGCCGCTGGCCGCGAACTGCGCCACGGCGCCCGCCGGCGTTGCCTTGGAGCTTTGGCCGCCGGTGTTGGAGTACACCTCGGTGTCCACCACCAGCACGTTCACGTTGGCGCCGCTGGCCACCACGTGGTCCAGGCCGCCGAAGCCGATGTCGTAGGCCCAGCCGTCGCCGCCGAACATCCAGAACGTCTTCTTCGCCAGCTGGTCCTTGAACTTGAGCACCTCGTCGCACACTTCTTGTGCGCTGTTGGTCAGCTTGCCCATGGACGCCTGCGCGCATGCCACCAGGGCATCTGCGGCCTTGCGCGACGCGTCGAAATCGTCGAACGCGGCAAGGTAGTCCTCGCAGGCGGCCTTCATGGCGCTCATGACGGAGGCATCGGGCGTGTCGCCCGCATCGGCCTTCGGCTTCTCCAAGCCATGCGTCAGGGCGCGGAAAAGCTTCTCCACGCGCGCCTTCTCCACCGCGCGCTGCTGCACGGAACCCAGGAACAGGCCCAGCGAAAGCTCGGCGTTGTTCTCGAACAGGCTGTTGGTCCAGGCGGGGCCGAAGCCGCGCTTGTTCACCGTGTAGGGGATGCCGGGGTAGGGCGCGCCCCAGGCCTGCGAGCAGCCCGTGGCGTTTGCCCAGTACACGCGGTCGCCGAACAGCTGGGTGAGCAGCTTGGCGTAGGGTGTCTCGCCGCAGCCGGCGCAGGCGGCGGAGAACTCCAGCAGCGGCTGCTTGAACTGCGAGCCCTTCACGGTATAGGGGTCGAACGCGCCGTCCTTGTCGGAGAGGGTCAGGCCGAAGTCCCACAGCTTGCGGGCCTGTTCGGTGAGCTTGGCCGGCTGCATGTCCAGCGCGCCTGCCGGGCACACGTCGGCGCAGCTGCCGCAGCTGGTGCAATCGAACTGGCTGACCTGGATGGCGTAGCGCGTGCCCTCGGGCAGGTTTTTGCCGCCCTTGAGCGCCACCGTCGTGAACCCTTCGGGCGCGTTTTGCGCTTCGTCCTGGTCAAGCAGGTAGGGGCGGATGGCGGCGTGGGGGCACACGAAGGCGCAGCGGTTGCACTGGATGCACGTTTCGGCGTTCCACGCGGGCGTCTTCACGGCGATGCCGCGCTTCTCGTAGGCGGTCAGGCCCATGTCGATGACGCCGTCCTCGTAGCCGGCGAAGGCGCTGACGGGCAGGCTGTCGCCCTTCTGCGCGTTGACGGGGCGCAGGATGTTCTCGACCACCGGCTCGTCGAGCGGGGCGTCCGCCCAGCTGGCGGGCACAGCGACTTCCACGCACTTCTGCGCGCCTTCGTCGATGGCCGCCACGTTCTTGGCCACCACGGCGTCGCCCTTGCGCGCATAGGACTTGCGGGCCGCGTCCTTCATGTAGTCGAGCGCCTGCTCAACGGGCATCAGGCCCGCGATCTGGAAGAACGCCGCCTGCAGCACGGTGTTGATGTGGCTGCCCAGGCCCACGCGCTGCGCCACCTCCACCGCGTCCACGGTGAACAGGCGGATGCCGTTTTGCGCGATGTAGCGCTTCATCTTGCCGGGCAGGTTGGCGTCAAGCTCCTCGGGCGTCCAGCTGGTGTTCAGCAGGAAGGTGCCGCCGGGCTTCACTTCCTGCACCATGTCGTACTGACGCACGTAGCTTTGGTTATGGCAGGCCACGAAGTTCGCGCGCTTCACGTAGTAGGTGCTGCGGATGGGCTTCTTCGAAAGGCGCAGATGCGACTTGGTCACGCCGAAGGACTTCTTCGAGTCGTACTCGAAGTATGCCTGTGCGAACATATC
>URQU01000069.1 GCA_900550055.1 uncultured Coriobacteriaceae bacterium
GCCTTGCCGGACATCTGCATGAGATGCTCGAAGCGTCGGGGTGCGCAGCGCGCCTGGACTGGGAGGCCTTGCCGCTGTTCGACGGCGTGTACGAGCTTTCGTGCGACTACTGCCGCCCCGGCAAGACGTTCGGCATCGTCGACTGGGCAAGCGCGTTCGTGGAACAGGGCGGCATCGACGACTTCGAGTTCGACGACCGCATGGGCGTGCTGTGCGACCCGCAAACCTCCGGCGGCCTGCTCGTGGCCATCCCGCCCGAGAATGCAAGCCGTTTCGAGGCGGAGTGCGAGCGGCGCCAAGGGCGCAAGCCCTCCCGTATCGGGGCGTTCGAAGCCGGTCCAGCAGGCAAGATCTTCGTGAACTGGTAAGCGCGAAGGCCGACGATCTTCAGCGTGCCCGCGAACCGGCACCGCACTCGACCGCGCACCAGGCAAAGCGCAAGACAAAGGGGAGCCGTCAAGCGACGGCTCCCCTTGCGTTTTAGTACAGTTCCACTTCGGTGATGGCCTCATAGGCAAGCCCCCGCCGCTCAAGCGCTTGCTCGAGCTCTTCGCGCTGCTCGACGGGAACGCTCCAGGCAAGGCCGCACCCCGCCGAGATCTCGGAAGGCACCGGGATGACGCGCCCCGGCAGGACGCCTCCTGCCGCGGCAGCCTGCACGGCCATCGCATCGGCCGTGCTATGGAAGGTCACCACCGCATGCGGCGTTTTGCATCGCTGCATCGCACATACCGCCAAAGCTAAGGACGCACGACGACGCCGGCCTCAAGCTGCTTTTGGACGATGACGTACATGTTCGTCACCTCGCCCACCGCAAGCTTGTCGGCGATGCCGAAATGGTTGAGACACGTTCCGCAGCTGAAGATCTCAACGCCTGCTTCGGCGAGCTTTTTCAGATCATCGAGCACGGGACTGCCCTCGACGGTCAGATGCACGCCGCCGTTATAGGCCAGGATGGCCGCCGGCAGCTCGTCTTGCTGGGTGAGCGCGAACACGAACGCCTTCATGAGCGTGGCTCCCAGCTCATCGTCGCCCGAACCCATGAACTCGCCGGAAAGCACGACCACCTTGCTGCCTGCCGGCACGAGCGGCTGGCACTCCTCGCATACCGCATCGGCGATCTGCGCACCCTTGGTGAAGACCACCGCGAACTCGGCATCGCCGCGCTCCTCGGAGGCGGTTTCGATTTTGAGCGACTTGCCCAGGTTCTCCAGGTTGTGCATGGCCGTCTTGTTGTCAACCAGCACCTCAAGGGCGCCCTCGCCCATGCCGACAAGGGCCTTCTTCGCGTTCACCACGGGCAGCGGGCACGCCTGCCCCTTGCAATCGAGCTTCTCCATAAGCATCTCCTTTCCGCGGCGCTTGCCGCCGCGCTTGCGCGAATCTTCCCGCTACAGCATCTCGATGAACGCGCCCAGGCGGGTTTCCACCTGGCCGGCATCGTTGGTGGAGTAATCGGTTTCAAGCTTCATGTAGGGCACGCCGGCCTGCTCGCAGGCGCGCTGCACGCGCACCGCCTCGATGTTGAAGGTGTGGCACGCCTGCAGCACCACCTCGACCACGCCGTCGACCTTGTATTTCTCCACCATGTCCATCATATGCTCGATGCGGCCATCGTTGGGCGACATGACCGAGCAATTAATCTGCAGGTAGCGGTCGGAGATGGCGCGCAGGATGTCGGGCGCGTCCTCGTCGACGAGCATGCCCTGCGTGCGTTCGCCCGAGCAATCGTCGATGCACACGATCACGCCGCCGGCGCGCTCGGCGGTCATGCCCACCTTCTGGATGACGCCGCCCGTAGGGCAGCCCGTGATCATGATGCGCTTGGCGCCGGCGAGCACCGGACGCTCCCCCGCCTCGTAGGCGCTGCGGCGTTTCTCCGCCAGGTCCTCAAGGGTTTGCGCATAGGAATCAACGTCGAAGCTGAAGGTGGCGCGCAGCAAGGTTGCCATAAGCTCGACGCCGCTCATTGCAGGGGGCTCGTTTTGCTGCAGGTTGTACAGGTCCATCATGGCGCGACGGACACGGTTGCGCTTGCGCACCGCCTCGCGCAGAGCCTCCTCGGTGATCTCCACGTCGAAACGCTGCTCAAGCTCCTCTTTCAGCAGCTTGCATTCCTCGTACCAGATATCGCCGGCGTAGGCGCGGTTGCGGGCCTGGGGCAGCTGCATGACGTGCACGGGCTTGATGTCGGCGAGCAGCTCGTACATCTTCTTCTTGCCATCGCAGGTGGTCTCGCCCAAGATCATGTCGCTGAAGTAGGTGAAGGGGCATTTGTCGGTGAGCGCGAAGCCGTAGGTGCCTTTGATGAGCGGGCAGAGGTTTTTCGGCAGCACCGACTCGGCATCGGGGATGGTCTCGTTGTTCATGCCGCACAGGCCCACCGCGCCCGCGCCCGAGGCGTCCACCAGCTCAAGCGGGCTGTACGAGCACAGGTAGCCGCACAGCTTGCCGCCTTCCTGCTTATAATTCATGGCGTTGACGAAGCTGGCGCGGCGCGCCTCGTCGAAGGTGTCGTAGATACCGGGCAGGTCGATAGGCACCGCCGGCTCGTTTGCGGGGTCGAACATGAAAGCCTCTATTCGTTTCTCGTCTGTGATGATGCGCGCAAAAGGGCATGCGCATAGAACGCAAGCATGCTTGCGGGTGCAGAATCAAGCGCGCCCGATGGCAGAAAACGACGCGTCTTTCGTTCGACTATAGCACCGCCGCCCAACCGCGCCGCCGTACAAAACGAAAACGGCACCTGCAATCCGCAAGTGCCGTTCGCAAAAACCGATAAGGCTGAAACACGCAACCGCAACGCTACTTCGCCTTGTTCCTAGCGTACACGAACCAATAGGCCAGGCCGACCAGGACGCCTCCGATGATGTTGCCCACCGTGGCGGCGGACAGGTTGTACAGGATGGCCGTCACATCGAGCGCGCCGGCGTTGGCGACCGCTGCGCCGAACCCGGCGGACTTCATGAGCAGGCCCGTAGGCAGGAAGAACATGTTCGCCACGCAGTGCTCGAAGCCGGCAGCCACGAAGAAGCTGATGGGGAGCATGATGCCAAGGACCTTGTCCACCACGGTGCGCGCGGAGAAGCCGATCCACACCGCCAGGCACACCATGACGTTGCACATGATGCCCTTGGCCATGAGCACGAGCCAATCGGGGGTGACCTTGCCCACGGCCACCGACACCATGGCGTCGCCCACGGCGCCGCCGTTCATCGCGCCGACGCAGCACCAATAGATGAGCGCCACCACGATAAGGGAGCCGACCAGGTTGCCAAGCCACACGATCACCCAGTTGCGCACCAAGCCGCCAAGCTTGATCTTCTTCGAGGCCAGGCCCGTCACCATGAGCATGTTGCCAGTGAACAGCTCGGCTCCGCAGCACAGCACGAGCACCAGGCCCAAGCTGAAGCAGATGCCGCCGACCATGCGCTGAGCGGCGAACGGCACGGCCGAGTCGCCTAGGAACACCAGGAAATACGATGCGCCGAACGCGATGAACGCGCCGGCGAGCATCGCCAGCACGAAGCACTTCGCACCAGCCATGCCGGCCTTGCCCACTGCCAGCGTCTCGGCCTTCGCCTCGATCTCGGCGGGGCCGAGCGCATCAGGTCGTAGCGCCTTCACATCCGATTGATCCATTGCCATGGAAACCTCCCCCTGTTCGCGTTGTTTCGTCTTTAGGAAAAACACGGTAATTCTTGCATGGCTACGCGCGTGAATCGTCCTCATTGGCGCGAACGGCGCGAATTGACCCGCCTACGATAGCATTTGCCGGACATTTGGCGCACTCGCCGCCTTGCCCCGAGGCGTTGGGGGCTTGCCTGCTATATTGAGCTACGGAAAACCCGCGCCGCCCTGCATGCAGGGCGGCGTTGCACGCAATAGGGAAAGAGGACCCATGCCCGAACCACGCACCGACCTTTTACGCGCATTGCCCCAGGTCGAAGAGCTGATGCAAGCCGCCCCCATGAAGGCGCTCGAGACCATCGTCCCCCGTTCCATGCTCGTCGACCGCGCCCGTGCGGCGGTAGACGGGCAGCGCCAGCTCATCTTGGCGGGAGCAGTGGATGCGGTCGACGTCGAGGCAATCTTGACCGATGCCGTCAACGGCGCGCTGGCCACGCTGCGCCCGAGCCTCAGGCGCGTCATCAACGCCACCGGCGTGGTCATCCACACCAACCTCGGCCGCAGCGTGCTGGCAGAGCCCGCCGTGCAGGCCGTGGTGGAGGCCGCGCGCGGCTACTCCACGCTCGAATACAGCATCGAGAACATGGCGCGCGGCAGCCGCCACAACCATGTGGAGCATCTCATCTGCGCGCTTACCGGCGCCGAGGCCGCCATCGCCGTGAACAACAACGCGGCGGCCGTCATGATGGTGCTCGCCGAGTTCGCCGCCGGCAACGAGGCCATCGTCAGCCGAGGCGAACTCGTCGAGATCGGCGGCAGCTTCCGCGTGCCCGATATCATGGCGCAGTCGAACGCCCGCATGGTTGAGGTGGGCGCCACGAACAAGACGCACGCCTTCGACTACGAGCGCGCCATCACGCCGGACACGGCCATGCTGCTCAAGGTGCACCCCTCCAACTACCGCATGATCGGCTTCACCGAAAGCGTCTCGAAGACCGACCTTCGCCGCATCGCCGACGCGGAGAACGCCCGACGCGCCGCCGCGGGCGAAGACCGCCCCGAGCTGCTCGTCTACGAGGACCAGGGCTCGGGCGCCTTCATGCACCTTGATGTGTTCGGCGAATACGCCGAGCCCACGGTGCGCGAATCGCTTGCCGAAGGATGCGACCTGGTCAGCTTCTCGGGCGACAAACTGCTCGGCGGCCCTCAGGCAGGCATCGTGGTAGGCCGCAAGGACTATATCGACCGCCTGAAAAAGCATCCGCTGGCCCGTGCGCTGCGCCTGGACAAGATGACGCTGGCCGCTTTGGAAGCCACGCTGCGCCTGTATCTGGACCCCGAGGACGCGCTTCGCCGCATCCCCACCCTGCGCATGCTCACCGAGGATGCCGAAACGGTGCGCGAACGCGCCGAGGCGTTGATGGTGGCCCTGGCCGAACGCGTTACGCCCGAGCAGGCGCACCTGGAGATCGTGGAGGAGACAGGGCGCGCCGGCGGCGGTTCGCTTCCCATGTGCGACATCCCCACGTTCTGCGTGCGCATGCGTTTCACAGCCGGCAACGCGCAAGGCTGCGAGGAACACCTTCAGCGCAACCGCGACGTGCCCGTGATCGGGCGCATCAAGCGCGAATGCGTGCTGTTCGATGCGCGCACCATCACCGAAGAGGATATTCCCGAGATCGTTAGCGCCGTGGCCAGCTATTTCGCGGCCATCGAAGGGCGAGAGGAGTCGTAGCGCGCAATGGCAACCGAATCGAAACGAGACCTGGTGCTCGGGACCGCCGGCCACATCGACCACGGTAAATCCACCTTGGTCCAGGCGCTCACCGGCACCGACCCTGACAGGTTAAGCGAGGAGAAGCAGCGCGGCATCACTATCGAGCTCGGCTTTGCCCAGCTTGAGCTGCCCGACGGAGGCGCCATGGGCGTGGTCGACGTGCCGGGCCACGAGCGCTTCGTGCGCCAGATGATCGCGGGCTCCACCGGCATCGACGTGGCGCTTCTGTGCATCGCCGCCGATGACGGCATCATGCCGCAAACCGAGGAGCATCTGGCGGTCCTGCAGCTTCTGGCCGTGCCGACCTGCGTGGTGGCGTTGACGAAATGCGACCTGGTGGACGATGAATGGGCGCTGTTCATGGAGGACGAGGTGCGCACGCGCCTGGCCGCCACGCCATATGCGCAGGCCGCGATCGTTCCCGTTTCCGCCCGAACCGGACAGGGCCTGGACAAGCTGCGGGAAGCCATACAGGTTGCCGCCCTCGGCACCGCCGGTCGCGCCGAGCAGGAGGCGATGCGCCTGCCTGTGGACCGCAGCTTCACCATCAAAGGAGCGGGGACCGTTGTCACGGGCACGCTCTGGAGCGGCATCGCGCATGTCGGCGACGAGGTGGAGGTGCTGCCATCGGGCCTGCGCACGCGCATCCGCGGCATCCAGGTGCATGGGCAGGCGGTCGAGCAGGCCTCGTCAGGACACCGCACCGCGCTGAACCTGAACGCCGTGACCACCGACGACGTGCGGCCGGGAAGCTTCATCTGCACCCCCGACGCCGTCACCCCCACCGACCACTTCGACGCCGACATCACCTACCTGGGTCTGCCCGACCAGGACAAGCCGCTGGAAACCGGCTGCCGCGTGCATGTTGCCCACGGCACAACGGAATGCATCGGGCGAGTGCTGCTCATGGATGGTGCGAAAAGCATCTCCCAAGGTCAAACGGCCGCAGCGCAGATTCGCACGGAGTGCGACCTACCGGTTGCATACGGTGACCGATTCGTCATCCGCTCATACTCCCCCGTGCACGTGATCGGCGGCGGCGTGGTGCTGCGCGCCCACCCGAAGCGCACCACCACGGTAACCCAAGCGGACCGTGCGCTGCTCGACGCGCTGCGCACGGGCGATGGCGCGAAGGCGGTGCAAACCGCCTTCGATGCAGCAGAGTTCCCCGCCACGCCCGCCGATATCGCCCATGCAACCGGGCTTTCCCTTGCGCAAACCGCAGATGAGCTTGAAGCGCTCGCCGAGCGCGGCACCGCCGAGAAGCTGGCCGGAACCGCGGGCGCGAGCAACCGGTTCGCAACCAAGCGCATGCTGCAGAAGCTTTCGGGGGCGATCGAGAACGCGCTGCTTCGCTTCCATAGCGAAAACCCCGACGCAACCGGCATGTCGAAAGAGGCGCTGCGCCAAACCTGCATGTCCCGCTGCGCGCCCGACGCATTCGATGCGGTGCTTGCACGCGCATGCGCGGAAGGCAAAGCCGTGGCCGATGGGGGCATGATAAGCCACCCGCAAGCCGGCGCCGGCGCCCGGAAGCTGGAGGAAGGCAACGCTGAGAAGCTGGCCGAGCTGCTAGCTGCGGCGGGCCCGAAACCGCCTACGGTTACCGACCTGCTCAAGCAAGCAGATCTGGCACCGAAGCAGGGTTACAAGGCGCTCGGGCTGCTGGAGAAGCAGGGCCGGGCCATCAAAGCCAGCGAGGAGTTCTACTTCGACGCCGCCGCGCTTGCCGCCCTCGAACAGTCCGTGCGAGCCGCATTGGCCAACGGACCCGCTTCCGCTGCCGACCTCAAAGACGCCATGGGCCTGAGCCGCAAGCACGCCATCCCCGTGCTCGAGCACTTCGACGATACGGGCGTCACCCGCCGCGTCGGCGATGCACGCGAGTTGGCACGCTAGCCGAAAACACCCGAGCAGGCTTGCAACAAACCGATTCAGACGCCACCGCCGAATGCGACCACCGTTCGAACGCACGGTGGTCATACGCGGGACGCCTCCCTTCCGCTCTGTATGGAAGGGAGGCGTCGTCGCTTTCAGTGCGAACGGATAACGGACCGTCCCCATTGCCGGCAATGCTGCGCGAGCAACAACGACACATATAAAAAGGAGCCATGGAAGGCTCCTTTTTTTCGTCCTATTTGGCGGAGACGCGTGCGAATCGAACACACCCGAGACGTTCTGCGCGCCTCACAACGGCTTTGAAGGCCGCGGGGCCCACCAGGGCCCATCCATCTCCACGTAATTTCATCATATATTGTACCCGAACCGTAATCTGATGCGGTCCCATTCGATAAACGGTGCGTTATTTCCAAAAAATGGTTGGATAGCAGTAGCAAATACTAGGATTCACGCAGAAACAGGATACCTATCAGCGTGAGCACGGCGAAGGCGCCACCAGCCATGCCCGCCGCCGCGATCACCCGTTGCTTAAGCGAAGGCCGTTCAAACAACGGGAACAGCTTCTCGATCGGACGAGTGTCGACGAGCAACGGGATCGGCCAGTCCATGACCAGCCACACGCACACATACGATACCGCGCAAGCGAC
>URQU01000070.1 GCA_900550055.1 uncultured Coriobacteriaceae bacterium
GTGACACGAAGCTGGGCCCGGAGGAGATCACCCGCGAGATCCCGAACATCTCCGACGACATGATCGGCGACCTGGACGCCGACGGCATCATCCGCGTGGGCGCCGAGGTGTTCCCGGGCGATGTCCTGGTGGGCAAGGTCACCCCGAAGGGCGAGACCGAGCTGACCGCCGAGGAGCGCCTGCTGCGCGCCATCTTCGGCGAGAAGGCCCGCGAGGTCCGCGACACCTCCCTGAAGGTGCCGCACGGCTCCGGCGGCCGCGTCATCGACATTCACCGCTTCAGCCGCGCCGCCGGCGATGAGCTGGCGCCGGGCGTCAACGAGCTCGTCCGCATCTACGTGGCTCAGAAGCGTAAGGTCCAGCAGGGCGACAAGCTCTCCGGCCGTCACGGCAACAAGGGCGTCATCTCCCGCGTGCTGCCGGTCGAGGACATGCCGTACCTGGCCGATGGCACGCCCATCGACGTCATGCTGAACCCCCTGGGCGTTCCGTCCCGTATGAACGTCGGCCAGCTGCTTGAGAACCACCTGGGCTGGGCCGCGAAGTGGGGCTGGAACGACGACCCGAACTCCGACGAGCCCGTCGAGGGCCCGCAGTTCGTGGCAACCCCGGTATTCGACGGCGCCACCGAGGAGGAGATCTCCGACGCCATCGAAGCCGCCAACCGCAACCTCATCAACTGGAACCATAAGAAGTACGGCGACCTGGCGCGCGACGAGTTCGTCCCGCAGCTGTCCCGTACCGGCAAGGCATGGCTCTACGACGGCCGCACGGGCGAGAAGTTCCGCGAGCCCATCACCGTCGGCCAGACCTACATCCTGAAGCTGGGCCACATGGTCGACGACAAGATCCACGCCCGCTCGACCGGCCCTTACAGCCTGATCACGCAGCAGCCCCTGGGCGGCAAGGCGCAGTTCGGCGGCCAGCGCTTCGGCGAGATGGAGGTGTGGGCCCTGTACGCGTATGGCGCGTCCAACGTGCTGCAGGAGATCCTGACCGTGAAGTCCGACGACACGTCGGGCCGCGTGAAGTCCTACGAGGCCATCGTCAAGGGCGAGAACACGCCGGCTCCCGAGGTGCCCGAGTCCTTCAAGGTTCTGGTGAAGGAAATGAAGTCGCTGTGCCTCAACGTCGAGCTCGAGGGACACGACCATCAGACCATCGACGTCACCCATGACCCCGATCTGGACGACGTGAAGCGCGACAACGCCGATACGGCCCTGTACGACGCCATCGCCGACGATGCGCGCAAGACCGAGGCCGACGAAGCCGGCGCTCTCGACGACATCGCCGCAGAGCTGGGCGAGCTGATGGCTGATACCAAGCAAGAAGAAGACGACAACGACCTGATCGGCAAGGAGGACGAGCGATAAATGACGACGGAATTCGACGTTAACAATTTCGACGCCCTGCGCATCTCC
Organism: uncultured Coriobacteriaceae bacterium; assembly: GCA_900550055.1. Lineage (GTDB taxonomy): Bacteria > Actinomycetota > Coriobacteriia > Coriobacteriales > Eggerthellaceae > Senegalimassilia. Next base: position 1,422 of record URQU01000070.1, read on the forward strand.
CTGGCTTCCGCCGAGGATATCCGCAGCTGGTCGCGTGGCGAGGTGAAGAAGCCCGAGACCATCAACTACCGCACGCTCAAGCCGGAGAAGGACGGCCTGTTCTGCGAGAAGATCTTCGGTCCCACCAAGGACTGGGAGTGCGCCTGCGGCAAGTACAAGCGCGTGCGCTTCAAGGGCATCGTGTGCGAGCGCTGCGGCGTCGAGGTGACGCGCAGCAAGGTTCGCCGCGAGCGCATGGGCCACATCGAGCTGGCGGCCCCCGTCAGCCATATCTGGTACTTCAAGGGCTCCCCGTCCCGTCTGGGCTACCTGCTCGACATCCCGCCGAAGGAGCTGGAGAAGGTCCTGTACTTCGCAAGCTCCATCATCACCTCCGTTGACAAGGAGGCGCGCGACGAGGACGTCGAGGATCTGCGCGATGAGCTGGCCGCCGATCTGGAAGAGCTGGACGTCGAGCGCGATCGCCTGATCGAGCAGACCCGTAAGCTGTCGGTGGACTACGTTCCCGAGGACGACGACTTCGTCGACGACATCGACGAGGACGAGCGCCTCACGCCTGAAGAGGTGGAAGAGGAGATCGCCGACATCTATGAGGAGTTCAACGAGCGCAAGGCCCTGCGTCAGGACGCCTTCGACCTGTTCATGAAGATCGAGCCGAAGCAGCTGGTCCCCGACGAGTCCCTGTACCGTGAGATGCGCGCCAACTACCGTGACTACTTCACGGGCGGCATGGGCGCCGAGTCCGTGCGCGACCTGCTGGACGCCATGGACCTCGAGGCAACGGCCGAGGAGCTGCGCGACGTCATCGCCAACGGCAAGGGCCAGAAGCGCGCCAAGGCCATCAAGCGCCTGAAGGTGGTCGACGCGTTCCTGAAGTCCACCAACAAGCCGTCCGATATGATCCTGGACGTCGTCCCGGTCATCCCGCCCGACCTGCGCCCCATGGTGCAGCTCGACGGCGGCCGCTTCGCCACGTCCGACCTGAACGATCTGTATCGTCGCGTCATCAACCGCAATAACCGCCTGAAGCGCCTGCTCGACCTCGGTGCCCCCGAGATCATCGTGAACAACGAGAAGCGCATGCTGCAGGAGGCTGTCGACAGCTTGTTCGACAACGGCCGTCGCGGCCGTCCCGTCACGGGCCCGGGCAACCGTCCGCTGAAGTCGCTGTCCGACATGCTCAAGGGCAAGCAGGGCCGCTTCCGCCAGAACCTGCTCGGCAAGCGCGTCGACTACTCCGGCCGTTCCGTTATCGTCGTCGGCCCGTCGCTGAAGCTGCACCAGTGCGGCCTGCCTCAGCAGATGGCCCTGGAGCTGTTCAAGCCCTTCGTCATGAAGCGCCTGGTCGAGCTCGAGTACGCTGCCAACATCAAGGCCGCCAAGCGCGCCGTGGATCGTTGCGCCAGCTACGTGTGGGACGTGCTGGAAGAGGTCATCGTGGACCATCCGGTCCTGCTCAACCGCGCACCAACCCTGCACCGTCTGGGCATCCAGGCCTTCGAGCCGGTTCTCGTCGAGGGCAAGGCCATCAAGCTGCATCCGCTGGCCTGCACCGCATTCAACGCCGACTTCGACGGCGACCAGATGGCCGTGCATGTGCCGCTCGGCGCCGAGGCTCAGGCCGAGGCCCGCGTGCTCATGCTGTCCGCGAACAACATCAAATCCCCGGCTCATGGCCGCCCGCTGACCGTGCCCACCCAGGACATGATCATCGGCTCCTACTACCTGACGGCAGCCCGCGACGGCTTCCCGGGCGAGGGCCGCGCGTTCATCGACTTCGCCGATGCCCGCAACGCCTATGACGCTCGCGCCGACGTGGACCTGCAGGCCAAGATCGAGGTGCGCCTGAGCGAGGACACCCGCGTGGCCAACGCGTTCGGCAAGTATGAGGACATGAAGGCCGGTCAGCGCATCCACACCACCATCGGCCGCATCATCTTCAACGACTCCTTCCCGGAGGACTACCCCTTCTTGAACTACCAGATGAACAAGAAGGAGATCGGTCGTCTGGTCGAGGACGTCACAAACCGCTACCCCCTGGCCGACGTGCCGGAGATCCTGGACGGTTTGAAGGCCACGGGTTACCACTACGCAACCCGCGCCGGTATTACCGTGTCCGTCTACGACGCTACCGTGCCGCCGACGAAGGCCGACATCCTGGCCGCTGCCGACGATAAGGTCGCAGCCATCGACGAGGACTACGAGATGGGCCTGATGAGCCCCGAGGAGCGTCACAAGCAGGTCGTCGACATCTGGACGGATGCCAACGAAGAGGTCGGCGAGGCCATGGCCGCCAACTTCGACAGCTTCAACCCCATCTTCATGATGGCCGACTCCGGTGCTCGAGGTAACATCAAGCAGATCCGCCAGCTGGCCGGCATGCGCGGCCTGATGGCAGACACCAAGGGCGGCACCATCGACATTCCGGTTAAGTCGAACTTCCGCGAGGGCCTGTCGGTGTTGGAGTACTTCGTCTCCACGCACGGCACTCGTAAGGGTATGGCCGACACCGCTCTGCGTACCGCCGACTCTGGTTACCTGACCCGTCGTCTGGTCGACGTCGCGCAGGACGTCATCGTGCACGAGATCGACTGCGGCACGAACGTGGGCGTTCCGTACCCGCTGCACAACGAGAAGGGCGAGCTGGACGAGAACCTGATCGGCCGCTGCCTGCTCGAGGACGTCAAGGGCACCGACGGCTCCGTGGTCATGGAGGGCGACAACTACATCACCTCCATCGATCAGCTTGCCGCCATGGAGGCCGCGGGCGTCGAGGAAGTCACCATCCGCACGGTCATGACCTGCCATGCCGAGCATGGCGTGTGCCAGAAGTGCTACGGTTGGGACCTTGCCACGGGCCGTCCGGTCAACATCGGCACCGCCGTCGGCATCATCGCCGCCCAGTCCATCGGCGAGCCCGGCACCCAGCTGACCATGCGTACGTTCCACGCCGGCGGCGTCGCAGGCGAGGACATCACGCACGGCCTGCCGCGCGTCCAGGAGCTGTTCGAGGGCCGCAAGCCTAAGGGCCAGGCAGTGCTGGCGGAGATCTCCGGCACGCTGCAGATCAGCTCCGACAAGAACACGAAGACGCTGACCATCCACGACCAGGAGGGCAACTTCCGCGAGTACGTGGTGTCGGCCCGCGCCACCATGCTCCCGGGTGTGGAGGACGGTTGCCAGGTCCGCATCGGCCAGCAGCTGACCAAGGGCTCCGTGAACCCGCACGACCTGCTGCGCCTGACCGACCCGAACACCACGCTGCGCTACATCGTGGCCCAGGTCCAGGACGTGTACGTGTCCCAGGGCGTTGACATCAACGACAAGCACATCGAGGTCATCGCGCGCCAGATGCTGCGCAAGGTGGCCGTGCTCGACGCCGGCGACTCCGACTTCCTGCCGGGCCGCCAGGTCAACCGCTTCGAGTTCGAGAACGTTGCCAACGAGCTCATCGCCGAGGGCAAGAACCCGCCGGTGGGCCAGCCGCTGCTGCTGGGCATCACGAAGGCCTCCCTGGCAACCGATTCGTTCCTGTCCGCCGCATCGTTCCAGGAGACCACGAAGGTGCTCACCGACGCCGCCATCGAGGGCAAGGTCGACCACCTGGTGGGTCTGAAGGAGAACGTCATCATCGGCAAGCCGATCCCGGCTGGCACGGGTCTGAAGCGCTACCGCGACGTCGGCCTGACCTACAAGGGCAAGCCCACCGCTCCGGTCGAGGGCGATATGCTGCCTGATTACGCTCCGGACGACCTGCGCCAGATCGAGGACCTGCTGCCCCAGCCCCAGGATTGGTCGCTGGACGGCGAGGGCTACCTCAACATGGGCGGCAACTACGGCAGCTACTACAGCGGCCTGTCCCTGGGTCATCGCGGCCCGCAGCTGTCCGACGAGGACGCGCGCCTGTACATCTACGACGATCTGGGCGTGTCGCAGCGCTGGGCGAACAAGTTCAGCGAGGCGGGCATCGAGACCGTGGCCGACCTGGTGGGCCACACCGAGGACGACCTGCTGCGCATCGAGGGCATCGGCGCGAAGGCCATCGAGGAGCTCAAGGAAGGCCTCGAGCAGCACAACCTGCTGCATGTGATCGAGGACGACCTGAGCGCATCCTCCGATGACATGAGCCAGCTGCTCGACATGGTGTTCAGCCCGGATGACACCATCCTCATCGGCGGCGACGAGCCGGCCACCTTCAACACCGAAGGCGAGGATATGCTGGGCGAGGCGCTGCCGCCGCGCAGCTATCACCGCAACCTCGAGGAGCTCGACGAGCTTCTGGGCAACGGTGCGTTGGGCTTCGGCCTGACCAGCCGTAAGGACGAGGAGGAGTCCAACGAGGCTCAGGCTAACGGCGAGGAATAACGCCAGCTGAAAGGGGCGCGCATCGGCGCGCCCCTTTTTTCGTTACGGTGGGCAGATGGGCGGCAACGTCTGTGCCCGCTAATGCTTGAAAGGCTTTTCATGAGCGATAAAACTTACATCCCCGAGGGGGAGCAGGCTCCTGCATCGCAGATCGGCGCCACGCTCGAGGCGCTGGCGGGAACCATCCACGCTCGCCGCGAGGCAGGGGAGGGCAGCTACACGTTCCGCCTGCTCACGGGCAATGCCGACTCGCCGCTGAAGAAGGTGGTCGAGGAAGCGAACGAGGTGGCTTTGGCCGCCAAGGACGTTGAAGCGGCAAAGATGATGTTGGCGGGCCTTGCCGGCCACGAGGGCTCGCACGCGGGCATGGCCGATGCGTTCGCCGCCAAGGCCGACGCGGCCTGCGACCATCTGCGCTATGAGGCCGCTGACGTGGTGTATCATCTTCTCGTCGTGCTTGAACGTTATGGCATCGGCATCGACGAGTTCGCTGCCGAGCTGAACAACCGCATGACCGACGAGGAGCGCCCCCAAGGCGCTATCCGTCTTTTCGATGAGCATGTGAAAAGGGGTAAGTAATATGGCACGTCTTTTCGGTACTGATGGGGTTCGCGGTGTTGCGAACAAGGAGCTTACGTGCCAGATGGCCTTCCAGCTGGGTCAGGCTGCTGTGGCCTTCAAGGGCCGCACCATCTTGATAGGCAAGGATACGCGCCTGTCGGGCGATATGCTGGAGTCGGCCGTTGCTGCCGGCATCATGTCCATGGGCGGCACGGCGCTGCTGGCGGGCATCATCCCCACGCCGGCTATCGCCCTGCTCACCCGCGAGCTGCATTGCGACGGCGGCATCGTCATCTCCGCCTCGCACAACCCGCCGGAGTACAACGGCATCAAGATCTTCGACGGCCAGGGCTTCAAGCTGCCCGACTCCGTTGAGGACGAGATCGAGGCTTTCATGGCGCGCGGCGGCGCTGCAGCCGACGAACTGCCCAATGGCGACGAGGTGGGCGTGGCGGTGCCCGTCGAGGACGCTTGCGAGCTGTACATTCAGCACGCGGTGCAAAGCGTGGAGAAGCAGGGTATCGACTTCAAGGGCCTGAAGGTGGCGCTTGATACGGGCCACGGCGCATCCTGCATGACCAGCGCCGAGGCGCTGCGTCGTCTGGGTGCCGACGTCACCGTCATCAACGACGATTACTGCGGCACGGACATCAACGTCCAGTGCGGCTCCACACACCTGGAGCCTCTGCGCGCCCTGGTCGCCGAGTGCAGCGCCGATGTGGGCATCGCGCACGATGGCGACGCCGACCGCGTCATGCTCATGGACTCCGAGGGCAACGAGATCGACGGCGACATGGTGGAAGCCGTGTGCGCCATCGACCTGAAGCAGCGCGGCCTGCTGGCCGGCGACACCGCCGTGTCCACCGTCATGGCGAACCTGGGCCTGACGCATGCGCTGCGCGATGCGGGCATCAACCTCATCCAAACGAAAGTGGGCGACCGCTACGTGCTCGAGGCCATGCGCGAAGGCGGTTACGTTATCGGCGGCGAGCAGTCCGGCCACACCATCTTCCTGGAGCACAACTCCACGGGCGACGGCTTGGTCACGGCGCTGCAGTTCCTGGCCGCTTGCAAGCGCGCCGGCAAGTCCGCTGGCGAAGCGGCGAAAGCCATGACCCGCTTCCCGCAAACGCTTATCAACGTGCGCGTGAAGGATAAGCACGCGGCTGACGGCAACCAGGCTATCGCCGATGCCGTGGCAGCTGCCGAAGCGGCACTCGGTGAGGACGGTCGCGTCCTGCTGCGTCCGAGCGGCACCGAGCCGGTTGTGCGCGTGATGGTGGAGGCCATGGACGAGCAGGCTGCCGAGCAGCATGCGAAGGCCATCGCCGAAGTCGTCGAGCGCGAGATCTAAGCGAGCGCAACGAGCAACGGGGGATGCATCGAAGGCGATTTCGATGCATCCCCTTTCGTATGCCCAAGACTTCCCAAGACGGCACAGCTTTCCGCGAAGGGAAGCGCAAAAGAAGCCGGTTACCGGTGTAAACCGGCAACCGGCTTCT
>URQU01000071.1 GCA_900550055.1 uncultured Coriobacteriaceae bacterium
GGGCGTGCGCGCGGGGCGCCGCGCGCACGCGCGCGCCGAGAAGGCCCGCGGGGGGGACCGCCCCCCTGCGGGCCTTTGCGCGCTTTGGGGGGAATGAGCCGAACGGACCGCGGAGATCTTTGCGAGTGCTCTATTTTCAGCTTCGAGGATGTCTGGACAGCCGTATCGGTGTCGCGACTTACGTGACATTATGCAAGGAGTTGCGGAACATGCGAGGCTACGGATTTGATAGGGCATCGTTCGCTTGCGGGGTTTTCGATGCATTTAAGTTGCTTTCGCGCTGTATGCGCTCTGTGAAGTCAGCTCTGGTATAGGCGGGGCTTTTTGAATTTGGCATGCTTGAGAGGCCCTTGCAGGCCCTCTCCGTTATCGAATTCCGTTTCCTTGCCGGTCATGTACAGCGTACGCTTGCACGTTTGGTACCGGCATTCGTGGTTTTTCGCCCGTTCTGTTGCGGTACCTTTGAGTTTAAGGGACGGTTGCCCGGGCTTGTTTGTTTGCGCGTGCCTTATCCGGTTTGCGTGAACGCTCGGTGGCTGCGTATCTGATAGCGAGGGTGTGCTTTTGGCTTGGTTTGAGGAGATTACGGAAGATAAGCATTTCGCGTGGGCCTAGTATCGCGTTTAGCTTCTGCCCGGTCCATGCTGCAGTTGGTTTTGCGGTCGGTTCTATGCCTGGCATTTCCGGTGATACACTTCTGGATGATGCATAATTGGCATCCATTTTTGGATGCTTTGTAGATATCGGGGGTTTAGATGGCTGTGGTATCGGATACCTTGGAGGATGTTGCGTTAGCTTTGGTCGACGGTCGAGCTTGCATATTCCCGACCGATACCGTGTATGGCGTGGGAATTGCGGTTCATGCAGCTGCTGGCCCCGCAATTCTCTTTGATGTTAAGCGGAGGGATGCGGGTAAGCCTATCGCTTGGCTTGTCGGGTCGATTGATGACCTGCAACGGTATGGCAAGAATCTACCTCCAGCTGCCTGCGCACTTGCTCGGCGGTTTTGGCCGGGCGCCCTTACTCTTATCGTTGAGGCTTCAGATGCGGTACCGGCATCTTATGCATCGGAGTCGGGGTCAATTGGGTTACGCATGCCTGCAAACGAGACGACGCTTGCCTTGATTCGTCGGACAGGAAGCCCGCTTGCCACGACGTCTGCCAACATCAGCGGTAGAGCCGCCGTGTCAAGATTCGAGTCGCTCGACGAGGAGTTGCTTGCAAATGTGGGGTGTGCCTTGCGAGACCCCGTTGAATCGTCGCACAGCGGGGTCGCCTCTACGGTCATCGACTGTACAGGCGGTGGCTTGACGTTGGTTCGGGAAGGCGGAATTCCTTTTCAGGACCTAACATTCCAATCATAAGGATTGCGTGGGTAATGCTTTTGAGAGGGCGTGCCAAGAGATGCGGGTGTACCATCAGCTTTGCAGGCATCTATCAGTGGAAGGCGTACATACATGAACATCAGCATTGCAAGCGACCATGCAGGTTTTGATCAGAAGCAGTTGCTGGCTGCATATTTGAAGGAGCTTGGTCATACCGTCATCGATCGTGGGCCGGATTGCGACGACCGCGTTGATTATCCGGATTACGCGGAGGCTGTTGCGCATGACGTTGTCAACGGCGAGGCTGAACGCGGGGTTTTGGTGTGCGGCACCGGCATTGGTATGGCTATCGCCGCAAACAAGGTTGACGGAATCCGTGCGGCAAATATCGTATCCCCCGCCTTCGCTGCGTTGTGCCGCGAGCACAATGACGCAAACGTCATCACTCTTTCGGGTCGTTTCGTCGACCTGTCCGCTAACAAGGAGATTTTGAGGGCGTTCCTTTCCACTGAGTTCGGCGGAGGACGCCATGCGGGCCGTGTCGAGAAGATCATGGCACTTGAGAAATAACAAGGTAATCCGCGATTTTGTTTAACGCAAACGGTCGGCTATTCGCCGGCCGTTTTCCGTTTAAGGCCGTTTCGTTACCGGATGATTGCGAGGATGTGCATACCCTGTGGGTTCCTGCGGTATGTGCTAGAGTACGCTTGTAACGATTATTCAAAAGGAAGGGTGTCCTCATGGCAATCGATCATGTGAAGCAAACCGATCCGGAAGTGGCAAGTGCGCTCGGGCAAGAGCTGTCTCGTCAGCGTTCCTCCGTCGAGCTGATCGCATCGGAGAACTTCACGTCTCAAGCTGTGATGGAGGCCATGGGCAGTGTTCTCACGAACAAGTACGCCGAAGGTTTGCCGGGCAAGCGCTACTACGGTGGTTGCGAGAAGGTCGATATCGTTGAGAACCTTGCACGCGAGCGCGCTTGCAAGCTGTATGGTGCAAAGTTTGCGAACGTCCAGCCGCACTCCGGCGCAAATGCCAACCTCGCTGCATATTTCGCCACGGTGAAGCCGGGTGATACGGTTATGGGCATGAGCCTGGATAACGGCGGCCACCTGACCCATGGCAGCCCGGCGAACTTCTCCGGCAAGCTGTACAACGTCGTTTCTTATGGCGTTGATCCCGAAACCGAGACCATCGATTACGACGAGATGGAGAAGCTGGCGAAAGAGCATCAGCCTAAGCTGATCGTCGGCGGTGCCTCTGCCTACCCGCGTATCATCGACTTCGAGCGCATGGCAGAAATCGCCCATGAGGTCGGTGCTTACCTTATGATCGACATGGCCCATATCGCCGGCCTGGTTGCTACGGGCGCTCATCCTTCTCCGGTCCCCTATGCCGATATCGTGACGTCCACCAGCCATAAGACCCTTCGTGGCCCGCGCGGTGGCTTCATTCTCACGAACAACGAGGATCTGTTCAAGAAGATCAACTCCGCTGTGTTCCCGGGCAGCCAGGGCGGTCCGCTTATGCACGTTATCGCCGGTAAGGCCGTTGCCTTTGGCGAAGCGTTGCAGCCGTCTTTCAAGGAGTACATCGACCATGTGGTGGAGAACGCTGCTGCAATGGGCCAGGGCATGACCGACGGTGGCCTTCGCCTGGTGTCCGGCGGAACGGACAACCATTTGTGCTTGGTCGACCTGACTCCTGCCGACGTCACCGGCAAGGATGCCGAGAAGCTTCTGGAGAGCGTTGGCCTCACGGTGAACAAGAACACCATCCCCAACGAACAGCGCAGCCCGTTCGTTGCCAGCGGTATCCGCGTGGGCAGCGCCGCCGCCACCAGCCGTGGGTTCACCAAGGAGGACTTCTACGAGGTGGGCGAGTGCATCGCTGCAACCGTGTTCAACGCTGCAGACGAAGCGAAGCTGGCTGATATCAAGAAGAAGATCGACGCCATGCTGGAGAAGCACCCGCTGTATCCGGGCTTGGAGTACTAGCAATCACCAAATGGTATAAACCGGCGGCCGGGCAAGGTGTCCTTGCTCGGCCGTTCGTGCATGGAAGGGGAGAAGGCCGATGCCTGGAAGCACTGATCGTCGTCCGAGTTGGGACGAGTATTTCATGACGCTTGCCAACGAGGTCGCTACGCGCACCACGTGCCTTCGCCGCGCCGTGGGCGCGATCATCGTCAAAGATCGCAGGATCCTTGCCACGGGCTATAACGGTGTGCCTACAGGGTTGGCGCATTGTGCGGAAACAGGTTGTCTGCGACAGCAATTGAGCGTGCCCAGCGGTCAGCGCCATGAGATTTGTCGAGGGCTGCATGCAGAGCAGAATGCGATCATCCAGGCGGCGCGTTACGGAATCAATATCACGGGCGCCTCGATCTACATAACCACCCAGCCATGCGTGGTATGCGCGAAGATGCTCATCAATGCCGATATCGAGGAAATCATCTACTCAAACCCTTACCCGGATGAATTGGCTATGTCCATGCTGCGCGAGGCAGGCATCAAGCTGCGCGTTTACGATGACGCTATGCAAAATAATGCAAATGCATAAAAACCGAACACTATCACGATTTTGTTAATAAGTGAAAAAGTAGAACAGGGTAAATAGTAAGCGAAATCGAATAAAATTACGCCGTTTGCCAACGTTTTGTGGCGATTGCGGAGTTTAGAGGGGGCTTGAGTGGTTCTACGTTATCATTAGCTCTGGTTTTTTATGCGGGAATCTTGATTAACGAAAGGTTTGGGTGAAACGCAGGTAATGGTTGCTGCCATCCTTATCGGTGCCATAACCGGCTTTGTCGGCTTTCTGCCGTTGTTCGCGGCTCTGCGTTTGGCTCGGAAGCATCCTTCGGTATCGATCGCCAATGCGGCGCTTTACGGCCTAGGCGGCACGTTCGTGTCTCTTGTTGTCGTTGCGGTGGCGTTGATCGTATGCGCGCTCGTCGCGCGTCCGTCGGTGTTTTCCTTCGGCATGGCCGAAATCGTTTCGCTTATCGTTTGTACCGCAGTCTACGTGTGGCGTAAAAACGTGGCACGGTAATGTTGGTTTCGTTAATTGGAAAGGCTGGGATGATCTGAGATGGGCGAGGCGCTCAACAAGTTCGTCGAAGAGGCACGGCACCTCTCCGAAACTTTCGATTCCCACACCGTATTCTCTATCGGTGGTTGGGACATCAGCCAGTACACGCTGTACATGTTCTTCATTTTGGCGTTGGTGCTGATGGTTGTTCTGATCGGAGGCCGCAAGCTTCAGCTGGTCCCGAAGAACAAGTTCCTGAACACCGTCGAGTATGGCTACGATTTCGTGAACACGAGCATCGGCCAGGACGTTATCGGCGAGGGTTTCAAGAAGCACATCCCGTTTTTGTGCACGCTGTTCTTCTTCATCCTCATCGCTAACGTTGTGGGTCTGATCCCGGGCGCGAAGGCCACCACGGGCACCATCTCCATCACGTGGGCGCTGGCTGCCATCTCGTTCGTGTACTTCAACTTCTATGGTCTGAAGACGCTGGGCGTGTTCGGCTACATCAAGAGTCTGGTACCCTCCGGCGTTCCCGCTCCTATGGTTCCGATCATCTGGTTCCTGGAGTTCTTCTCCATGGTTATCCGCGTTCTGACGCTGGCCGTTCGTCTTTACGGCAACATGTTGGCAGGCCATATGGTTCTGGCCGTGTTCTCTTTGGCAACCACCGTGTTCCTGCAGCAGGCTGTTTTCAGCATGGACTTCGTTACCGCGCTGCCTGCTGTCGCATGGTTCGTTTTGCTGGTCCTCATGTATGCGATGGAGTGCCTGGTGGCGTTCCTTCAGGCGTACGTGTTCACCATTCTGTCCGCTTCCTACATCGGCATGGCGGTTCATCCCCACTGATGTGCGGACCGGCGGCGCAAGCCGCCACCTGTTCTGTTTGGCACCACAGCTGACATAAATAGATCAGCTTGGGCATATTGGCATGAGCGCGGAGAAGGCTCCGGGTTCAACGAAGGAGGTAATTATGGAAATCACGCTCGCTGCGCTGAAGGTCGTCGGCTATGGCCTCGCCGCCATCGGCCCCGGCATCGGCATCGGCGTTGCAACGTACGGCCTGTGCGTGTCCGCTGCACGCCAGCCTGAGATGAAGGGCACCCTGATGGGCTACTTCTTCATCGGCGCTGCTATGTCCGAGGCTCTGGCACTGCTGGGCCTGGTCCTCTTCTTCATTGGCTAACAGGTTTTCGACTCAAGCAAGACCTATAGGCTAAGGAAAGGAGGCAAGCGAGTTGAACGTTAAGAACAAAGTGCTCCGTGGTTGCGGCAGCGCCGCCGTCGCATTCGGCGCGGCAAGCGCTATGCTTCCTGCTCAGGCATTTGCCGATGAAGGCAGCGGCGTTGCGGCTATCCTGCCGCAGATGGATGAGTTCATCCCCATGCTCGTTGCGTTCATCATCTTGTGGATCATCCTGGCGAAATTCGGTTGGCCGCTGTTCGAGGGCATGCTTGTCAAGCGCGAGACCACCATCAAGGACGCTCTCGAGCAGTCCGAGAAGGCTCGTGTTGAAAGCGAACGCGTGCTCGCCGAGTACAAGCGCCAGCTGGAGGAAACCAAGGCGCAGTCCGCGCAGATCATCGCTGACGCCAAGAAGACGGGTGAGGCCGTTAAGGCTGACATCACCGCCAAGGCCCAGGCTGAGGCTGCCGGCATGATCGAGAAGGCTCATGCTGCCATCGAGGCTGACAAGAAGGCTGCTATCGCCGAGCTGCAGGGTTCGGTGGCCGACCTGTCCGTTGCCGTGGCTTCCCGCCTGATCGGCGAGGATCTCAACGATGACGAGCATCGCAAGATCATCGAGCGCTACGTGAACGAGGCGGGCAGTTTCAATGCCAACTAACCGCCATGTTCAAAAGGAAAAGGTTGCTACCTATGCGTCCGTCCTGCTAGATGCCGCTTTGGCGGCGGGCGGTCAGGATGCGGTGCTGGAGGTTCGCGACCAAGCCGAGCGCATTATCCGCATTATGCGTTCGAACATGGATCTCTCTAGCTCTTTGCAAGACAGCTCTTATACGCCCGAGCAGAGGAACAGCCTTGCGCGTAACGTGTTCGCGCAGGCACATCCGGTCCTTATCGATGTCTTGGCTGTCATGGCCGAGCGTGGGGACTTCGCGTTGCTCTCGCGCGTATGGGAGAGCTACGGAGAGCAGGTCGAACGCAAGTTGAACGTCACCGTGGTCGACGTAACCACCGTTGTGCCGCTCGACGATCACCTGCGCGAGGTTATTACGAAGAAAGCCGAAGCCGACTTGGGCACCAAGGTCGTTTTGCGTGAAAGCATCGACAAGTCCCTGATCGGCGGCATTTTGATGAGCGCCAACGGCAAGCGAATCGACGCCAGCATGACGTCGCAGCTTGAGGCCGCTCGCAACGTGCTGAAACATTCCACAGATGGAGGTGAATGCTAGTGACTGAAATCACCGCACAGTCTATTGACGCGGCGCTGCGTAAGCAGCTTGATGCGCTGAACACCAGTGTGGAATCCCGCGAGACGGGTTCTGTTATCCAGGTGGGCGACGGTATCGCTCGCGTTGATGGCCTGAAAAATGCGATGGCAGGCGAACTTTTGGAGTTCACCAGCTCTACCGGCCGGGTTGTCTACGGTATGGCACAGAACCTCGAAGAGGATGAAGTGGGCGCCGTTTTGCTGGGCGATGTCGCAGCAATCAAGGAAAACGACGCGGTTAAGACCACCGGTCGTCTGGTCGAGGTTCCGTCCGGCAAGGCTCTGCTCGGCCGTGTCGTGAACCCGCTGGGCATGCCGCTTGACGGTAAGGGCGAGATCAAGGCCGAGGGCACCCGCCCGGTCGAGTTCAAGGCTCCGGGCGTTATTCATCGTAAGCCCGTTCACGAGCCTATGCAGACCGGCATCCTGGCCGTCGACTCCATGATCCCGATCGGTCGTGGTCAGCGCGAGCTGATCATCGGCGACCGTCAGACCGGTAAGACCGCCATTGCCGTCGATGCCATTCTGAACCAGAAGGGCAAGGACATGGTCTGCATCTACGTTGCCGTGGGCCAGAAGGCCTCCACGGTGGCAAATGTGCAGGAGACCCTGGAGAAGCACGGCGCGATGGATTACACCATCATCGTCAACGCTTCCGCTTCCGATTCCGCTCCGCTGCAGTACATCGCCCCGATGGCTGGTGCCGCAATGGGCGAGTACTTCGTCTACAACGGCGAGGACGGCAAGCCCGCCGGTCCGGAGA
>URQU01000072.1 GCA_900550055.1 uncultured Coriobacteriaceae bacterium
ATGAGCATCGACGAAGCCCTTGATGCGTGCGCCAACCTGAAGAAGGCGCACGCCATGCTGCAAACGCTCCATGACCTGGGGCTTGGGTACCTCACGCTCGGCGAGGCAACGCCGGCGCTCTCCGGTGGTGAGGCGCAGCGCCTGAAGCTGGCCAGCGAAATGGGCAAAGCCCAGGACGGGGCGCTGTTCGTGTTCGACGAACCCACCATCGGCCTGCACCCGCACGACGTGCGCACGCTGCTGAACGTGTTCCAGCACCTGGTCGAGCAAGGCGCCACGGTGGTGGTGATCGAGCACGACCTGGACTTCATCCGCAACGCCGACTACGTGGTGGACATGGGTCCGGGCGGCGGCCAAGCGGGCGGACGCGTGGTGGCGCACGGGACCCCAACGCAAATCGCCCAAAATCCTGCCAGCCTGACGGGAAGCTATCTATAGAGGGAAAACGCCGCGGTTTGCGCAATGCAAAGGTACTTTCCTGCACCGTGGTTTTGAGGGCGATCAGAGCGCTCCCAAAACCACGGCAAGCGCGAGCAGCACCGCCAAGAACGCAATGTTCCACGCGGTGAACACAAGCAGATAGCGCCCGCGGATGCCGGGGCGGCCCACCATGACCGCCTTGAATGTGATGAGGCTTGCCATGGACGCGATAAGCGTGCCCAAACCTCCCAAATTCGTGCCCACGATCAGCGCCTGCCACTGATCGGTGAACCCCGAAAGCAGCACCGCCACCGGCACGTTGCTGATAACCTGGCTGCCCCCTACCGCAGCAAGCAGCGCGTTGCCGCCCACCGCCGCGGAAAGCGCCTCGTGGAGCACCGGAACGCGGCCCATGTTCCCCACGAACACGAACAGGGCCGCAAAAGTGGCCAACAGCCCCCAGTCGACGCGCCGCAATAAGCTTGCATCTGAAAGCGAAACGCCTACCAGCACCAACGCCAGCAAAACGCGAACATCCAGCACGCCCAAAACCGCAGCCAAGCAGCACGCGAACAACACGCCGTACACCGCCAACCGCTTACGCGAGCGGGCGGAAAAACACCCGGGAAAAGCGGATTCAATCGACGAGGACGCCGGCGAAGCCCCGTTCGCTGAGCGGGCGGGCATGCAATCAGGCGCGGAACCTTCCGGGGCCGTCCAGCACACAGGCGGAACCTGCATCGCTGGATTATCGGCGGCGTCATCGGACGCAAAACCACCCGATGATGCAAATCGGCCAACACCACCCGCGCCGCGCGCTTCGCCGCCTCGAAAGCACAGCACGCACGCGAGCGTCAGCATCGCTCCTGACGCAGCGGTATACGGCCCCATGAGCTGGAGAAACTCCCCAACACCCATGCCCGAGGCCGTGAACAGGTACAGGTTTTGCGGATTGCCCACGGGCGTGAACATGCTGCCCAGGTTCGCCGCGATGGTCATGAGCGTGGCCACCAGGCACATGCGCCCCTCCATGCCCGCGCGGCGCAAAACCACCAAAGCCAGCGGCACGAACGTGATGAGCGCGACGTCGTTGGTCACCGCCATGCTGGCGAAGAACGCAAGCCCGACCAGCACGCCGGCAACAGCGCGCTGCGTCCGAGCACGTGCGACCAACCACGCCCCCACGGCGTCCAATACGCCAAGCGAGCGGAATCCCGCCACCACCGCCATCAGGCAGAACAGCAGCGCCAGCGTATGCCAATCAACGTAGGCGGCATACCCGGCATCGGGCGGCACAAGGGCGCACGACGCCAAGGCCGCCGCAACAGCAACGACCAGCACGGTCTCGCGCGCCGCAAAAGCCTGAATCACGCGCACAGCCGACCGAAGCGATATCTTTTCCGTCCTAATCATAAGATGCAAGGGTATCACGTTACCTTCGAGCGCAACGGGCAAACCTCCTGGCAAGCGCGAAGACGAAGGGCAAACCTACGGTATAACGCGGACGGAAGCTCGCGGCCCGGTTTTGCCCCACCTGAAATATGGTTGCAACGGGACCGACTTGCTTCCCCGGCTTTTGCGGAAGCTTCAAGCTTCCGCAAACCCCCACCACCAGCATCATCCCGGCAAGCGCAAACCCGCGCGCTTTTCGCCGCATTATCGCGATTCCGTCAGCTTTTCGCCGATTGAAACATGACGCCGCTATGCTAGATAACCGTACGCGCTAAGCGCAGTACGGCAATACCGTCCCAAAGGTGGTTCCAACGCATGTTATTCGCCAAGATCAAGCAGCATTACGAGGCCGTGGTGGCCGTATGCTGCTTCCTGATATTGTTCACGAACGTGGGCCTGCCCTCCACGTCGTTTTCCGTATACCAGCCCTACCTGGTCGATCTGCCGGGCGTCGGGCATTCGGGCGGGTCGATCATCGTGTCGGTGCGCACGTTCGTGTCGCTTCTGGCCATGCTCGTGGTTGGACGCTACTATGACCTGGTCGATTGCCGCATCGGCGCGTTTTTGGCAACGCTGTGCGTCAGCGCCGGATTCGCGCTGTACTCGCTTGCCGATAGCAACTTCGGCATGCTGTGCGGCGCCTCGGCGCTGACGGGCCTGGGCTACGGCTTCGGCGGCATGATCGCCTCGACCATGCTGATCAACCGATGGTTCCGGGCGAACGTGGCCACTGTGGCCGGCGTCGCCGCGGTGGGCTCGGGCGTGGCGGCCATCGTCATCCCAAATGCGGCGGTGGCGCTCATCAGCGCCTTCGACCTGCAAACCGCATTCAGAGCAGAAGCGGCGTTAGCCCTGGTCATCGGCGTGGCCGTGTTCGCCCTGCTGCGAAACGACCCGCGCGACATGGGCCTTACCCCCTACGAGGGAAGCCCGAAGGCGGTGAAACGCGAGCAAGAGAAGAGCGCCCAGCAGCTTGAACGCGTAAGGAAACGCCACGTCAACCGCGATCTTTCCCCGCGCACCATGCCGCTTCTGTTTCTGGCCATGATCATCATCGGCTGCGTGTCGGTCGGCGGCGGCAACTACCTGGCCGTGCTGTTCACCTCCGAAGGCTTCTCCGCCGAGCACGCCGCCACGCTCGTGGCCGTCAACGGCGCGTGCCTGACGGTGGCGAAGCTTGTCAGCGGCATGGCGTTCGACCGCTTCGGCACCAAACGCGGATCAGCGGTCTTCTTCGCCCTGTATATCGCGGGCACGGCGGTGCTGTGCCTGTCGGATATGGGCAACACCGGGCTTGCCGGGCTCGGTGTGCTCATGTTCGGCATCGGCATGTCGCTTGGCACCGTGGGCATTTCGGTATGGTCGATCGAGCTAGCGCCGCACGGCAAGGAAACGCGTACCATCAAGAACTTCCAGGTGTGCTACGCGCTGGGCGGGTTCATCTTCACCTTCCTGCCGGGCTTTTTGACCGAGGCGTTCGGCACCTACCTGGTGTCGTACGCAGCGCTGCTGGCGATGCTGGTGGTGGCGGCCGTCATCGTAATCGGCGTCTACACCGCCACCGACAAACGCGCAAACCCGGACACTTTGGGGACACTTAGGGGACGTAGCGTTATGTGTCCGAAATCACCCAGAAGACGCAGTGCGGGCGTGGAGCATAAGGCGGCGAAAAGAAGCGGAGCAAACTTGCCCAAGCACGTAAACCGAGCGCCCGGACACTTAATGCTACGTCCCCGATCTGTCCGGACACTTTGGGGACGTAGCGTTAAGTGTCCGAAATCGCGCGGCACCCGAGGTGCGGAACGCGACCGCGAACCGTTTACGCGATCGCCAGCGCCATGGAGCCGCATTGCTCGTAAAGGTACTTGAACCAGCTGTAGTTGACGGTCACGTAGCCCTGCGTGGGGTCCATGATGCACGCCCGGTGGCCCTCCACGCCCAATAGCACCACGCAATGCTCCAGGTCATAGAAGGAATTCGCCTCAAGGGGCTCGTCGAAGCACGGGTCCTCGAAGTCGAGCGTGGTCCACACGAGCACCGGGGTTCCAGACGACGCCTTGCTGGCAAGCTCGTCGAAATCGGCGCCGGTGAGATTAGAGAAACGTTCGCTTGCGCCTTCTTCCTCCAGGTAGGCGTCGCCTGCCGCCAGGATGGCAGGCGGCATGCCCTCGCCCGCCCAATAGGGATCGCCCCAATACGCCGAAGCGTAATCGCCACCTTCCACGTCGAAGGGCAGCTGGTTCGCCACGATGGAATCGGGGTCGGCATCGTGACCCATGGCTTGCAGAACCGCGGCAAGCGAATACACCTCGCACCCCGCCGGCATGCTGGGGTACTGGAGCAGCTCGGGCACGTTCGCGCTTGTTCCGCTCAAACCGGTGAAGCCTGCCATTTGCGTCACATTTGCGCGGCCGAAACCGCCCATGGTCTCCTGACCCATCGCGCCCAGGGCGTCGCGGCGATTGCGGGAGAACCCCTTGGCATCGTCAGGGCGCATACCGGGAGCAACGAAATCAGCAGGCTCGGCATCCGGGGACTGCTGCGTCTCCGCCGAGCCGTCGGCAGCGTACGCCGTTTCAAGCGCTTGCGATTCCAAGGCTTCCTGCGCAGCCCCCTGATCGCCGCCGCCGTTTGCGCCGACGTGCCC
The DNA here is from genome assembly GCA_900550055.1 of uncultured Coriobacteriaceae bacterium. Lineage (GTDB taxonomy): Bacteria > Actinomycetota > Coriobacteriia > Coriobacteriales > Eggerthellaceae > Senegalimassilia. The sequence goes on from URQU01000072.1 coordinate 4,520, forward strand.
ATAGGTCGCCAAGACACCGACGAGCACAACGACAGCTAGCGCAACAGCCGCAATCGCGAGCAAACGCCTGCGCGCAAACCAGCTGCTACCGCCGATCACCGCGCCACCGCCCCTGATAAACACGCCATTATGCGCAACACGGGAAGCGTCAGCGTTGTGCCGACCTTCGCCACGAGAGCGAACATGACGCGGAAACGTCACGCGCGCATGGTGTCCTTGCGAGGACGCGTGCTTCTCAGCATAAATGTCGATAGGTTCTCCCATCACCACGTTCTTCCTAGATTTGCGCGCACGCAAAAGCGTACGGCTTGCGTTCGTTTTCGAACATGGTAACCGCGAGAGCTGAAGCATTCCTGAAAAACGAAACCCCCATTGCAGTTTTGCCACATTTGAGGAGCAACATCATCAGGAAGAATCATAGGCCGTTCAGGCTCAAGCCCACCCGGGCAAAACTCGGACAGATAACGCTACGTCCCCAAAGTGTCCGGCCGAAGCTACGTGGGGAACGCCATCGATCCGAGCTGCTATGCAAAAAACGCTGCCTGCCCAAAGGACAAGCAGCGTCTTCGACAACAATGCCAAGCTGACCAAAACCCGGGTAGCTCAACCTGCGGCGCAGGGCAATCGCGGCGCTATTCCCCGAACAGCTCCAAGGCTTCCTTTACGATGGGGTCGTCGGGCTTGATGTCGGCGACGTTGTGCATGGTGCACGTTGCCGTCAAGCACACTTTTCCGGCTTCGTTTTTCACCACCACTTCGGCAACGCACGAAGAGCGCCCGAAATGCACATTGCTGGCCTCAAGCACCAGCTTCTCCCCGATGGCGACGCCGCGAACGAAGTTCACGTTGGCGCACTGGGTGACGGCGTGCTTGCCGTACGACCAGGTGATGGTGGAACCCACTACGTCGATGACGGCCATAAGGAAGCCGCCGAACGTGCCGCCGCCGGTGTTCGTGGCGTTCTCGGGCACCGTTACCGTGCTTCGCGTGAAGCCCGGCTCGATAACCTCGGGGTTCATATCGTTGATGAACGCGCGATTGCGCTCGTACAGCATACGCAGGCTGATGCGGACATAGTCCTTCATGGGTCCTTCGGGTGCCGTCATTGCCGCCTCCTTCGTTTTGCGCGCACGCACAAGCGCATCGGCGCCGCATGCGAACGCGATGGAATGCCTGCCGCCGCACCGCAAAACGCGACGCACGTTCAGCCCCAGCGGCAGGCGGTTAGCGCTTTACGCTTTGTGCTCTGCAGCCAGCTTGCGCTGCTTCTCGGCGAAATGCTCCTTCGTCACGATCTTCGTGATGAACGTGCCCTCCGAGATGGTGTCGCCAAGCTCGTCGGTTGCGATGACGTGCCAGAACTGCTTGCGTCCGCCGTACGAGGGCTCCTCGCGCTCAAGCTCGGCGACGCCGGTGATGACGCCGTCTTTGCGCGCCTTCTTGTGGCGAATGGTGGTTTCCAGGCCGAAAATAAGCTCCTTGTCGAAGTCCGTCAGCTCCTCGGCCGCGCGCGATGCGCACGATTCCAGCAGCGCGATGGTGGCGCCGCCGTGCAAAAACCCATGCGGCTGGTATATTTCCGGACGCACGGGCATACGCATTTCCACGCGGTTCTTCTCAACGCTGATGGTGGTGATGCCCAAGGTGTCGAGCAACGTCATAAGCTTCCTCCTGATAACGAAACGGGGCCGCACACAAGCGCGGCCCCAACCTGAACTTGGTTTGTGAATAAGTATACGGTTACGAAGAACCCTCTTCGCCGGGCAAATCATCAGGCGTGTCCGCCGCACGCGGCGCCTTCGCGGTAGTCGCCGGCTCAAAAGGCACGATAGGCTGCGCCTGCGTGTCCGCAATCCGGACAGAAGGCTCGGTTCGCTCCGCTTCCGCAGGCGCACCGGCCTCGGCGAACGGCACCGTTTGAGCAGCAGGTGAAGCCGCAATCCCCTCCGCAAAAGGCACCGTATCGGCGGAAGGCACGGGCGTTTCACCCTCCACAAAGGGAACCGTGTCGGCGACCAGCGCAGGCGTATCGCCCTGCGCAAAAGGCACCGTCTGGGCAGCGGCGTTCGCCATCGCTGTGCCGCCCGTCCCAGCGGCACCGCCCGCTGCGACCCCGCCAGCTTCCGGCGGCACCGTACCCGCAACTGGCTGCCCACCACGCGTCGCATGCGCACCGGCAGAACCCGCCATACGCGAACGCAAAGCCGCCGCACGCTTGAACCGCGCCGCGTCGGCGCGAGCTTCTTCCTCCAAGCGCGCCGCCGTAGCAGCCGTACCGGCAACGGCTCCCATATCCTGATCGTACGCCGCCTGCTTCACATCGCCCTTGAACGCCTTCGTGGTGTTGATGAGCACGGCACCGATGATGAACGGCATCCAGAACACGATGCCACGATACACCAGGCCGATTGCCGTACCGGCCGCCGCCGACTCGCCGAAGCTGGTGAACGCCACCACGACGGCCGCCTCGACCACGCCGACGCCCTGCGGCGTGACCGAGATCATGGCGAACAGCGTTGCCACCACATAACCGCACACCAGCGCCGGCGCCGTGTCGACGCCGAACCCGATGCCCACCAGCGCGAAGCACGAAAGCTCGCACAAGCTGGCGATCAGCGAGCATCCGTACGCCTGCAGCGTGGGTTTGGGGCTGTGGCCGATCATGCCGGCGGCCTCGGAAAACGCCTGCGCGATGCGCTCGGCCCACGGCTCGAGCGGCTTTTTGCGCACACGCGCGACCACCTTACGGCTCACGCGTTCGGCGGGCCGCAAAAGGCGCATAAGCAAATCGGGCTTTTTATGCGCCAGGATAAGCAGCGCAACCATGGTTCCCACCAGGCACAACACCACCATGCCCATAAGGAACCACACAGGAGACAGCCCCACGGTGACCGCCAGGAACACGAACGCGCACA
>URQU01000073.1 GCA_900550055.1 uncultured Coriobacteriaceae bacterium
CCATCAGTACTGCACCTTCCAAAACACCAGACCGGCCGCTGGGGCATTCTCCCCCGCCGCGGTTCGGTCGCGGGCCTCAAGCACCTCGCTCACCCATTCGGGCTTGCGCAGACCGCGGCCCACCATGACCAGCGTGCCCACAATGGTGCGCACCATGGAATGCAGGAACGCGTTACCCACCACCTTGATGGTCAGCACCTCCTCGCCCATGATGGTCTCGCGCGAAAGCGAGATCTCATGCACGTTGCGGCACGTGGGCTTGCCCACGGCGCTTGCGGCCATGCAAAAGCTCTTGAAATCGTGCTCCCCTTCTAGATAACGGGCAGCCTGCTGCATGGCGTTCATATCCAGGTCGGCATGCACGAACCAGCTGAAATCGCGCATGAACAGCGGTGGCGTATCATCCAGGCAGATATGGTAGTGGTATTCGCGCCATTGCGCATCGAATCGAGCGCTGAAACCCGGCTCGCGTTGCTCGACCTTGCGCACCGTGATATCCTCATGCGTCAACGCATTCAAGCTTCGACGCAGGCTGTACAGGCTGCGTCTTTCCAGCTCATCGGCGGATACGTTGAAGCTGACCACCTGGCCAAGCGCATGCACGCCCGCGTCCGTGCGGCCCGAGCACACCACCTCCACCGGTCGGCGCATCACCAGGGACAGCGCCTGTTCAAGCTCTCCCTGCACGGTAAGCTTGCCGGGCTGACGGGCGAATCCGCAGAACGGGCCGCCATTGTAGGACACCGTCAACGACAAGGTGCGCTCGGCATCCTCGCGTTCGAAGCCCACAGCATCGCTCGCCCGTGCCGCATCGGCATACGCCGTTGCGCCTTCCGCCTGCATCCCCGCGGCTTCCGTTTGCATCATCGCAGCTTCCGCTTGCAACGTTTTCTCGATATGTTCAATCGTTTTATCCATGCGGTCCATGATACGCGACAACGCCCGCCAAAAGAAACGGGACCCGGATTCACATCCGGGTCCCATGGGATATCCAATACCAAGCAGCGCAACCGTTATGCCGTAAGCACGTTATAGCCGAATAAATCCGTCAACTCGCTGCGCATGATGGGGCTTTCCGCATCCACCGTGACCGGCAGCTCCGCCCGGAACTTGTGCCCGTCGCTTTGCTTCACGAACAGCACCACGCCATCACGCCCCGGGTACGATTTCAGGATGCGGTTCAAGCGCATGGACTTCGATTGATCGAAGTCCGACATAGGCACGCTCAGGCGCAGCTGACGAGGCTTCGCATCCTCTTCGCTCAGCTCAAGCGTTTCCGTCTCGAACACCATGATCTGGTTACCGCGATCGGAATGCTCGAACTTGCCCTTGATCTTGACGATGGCATCCTCTTGGATGGCCTCGGCGTTCTCCTCGTACTTGAAGCAGATGCACTCCACGTGGCCCGTAGTGTCTTCCAGGTCGAACGTGGCCATCTTCGTGCCGCGCTTCGTCAGCTTCGTCACAACATTGGACACCATGCCCACGAACACCGCGGACTTGATCTCCTTCGTACGCTCGGCCAGATCGCCCAACTGCCACTTCGTGATGCGCGAGATGTAGTTCTCGTACGGCGTGAGCGGATGGTCCGAGACGTAGATCTTCATGATCTCCTTCTCGTACGTCAGCAGCTGGCGCTTCGGCCACTCCACTCCGTCAGGAGCAGGCACGTCTTCCTGGAAACCAGAATCCGCATCATCCGCGAACAGGTCGAACATGCTCACCTGACCACGATCTCGGTCCTTCTGGCGCTTCGCAGCGCCTTCCAAAAGCGGCGTCTCCTCAATGAAGTACATGAGCTGCTTGCGCGTGTACCCCGTCGAATCGAATGCACCGCCCTTGATGAGCGCTTCGAGCGTCTTTCGGTTGTAGCACTTCGCATCGACGCGGTTCACGAAGTCGTGCAAGCTGGTGAACGGGCCGTTCTTTTCTCGCTCCTCGATAATCTCGTCCGCCACGTTGCGACCGACGCCGCGCACGCCGACCAGGCCGAAGCGGATGCCGTTCTCAACTGGCGTGAACTCGGCGTTCGACGAGTTGATATCCGGCGGCAGCACGGGCGTGCCGTTGTGATTGCAGCTGGAGATATAACGGATCAAGCGGTCAGTGTTGCCCATGTAACTGGACAGCACTGCAGCCATGTACTCGTTCGGGTAATGCGCCTTCAGATAGGCGGTGCGCATAACCAGGATCGAGTACGCAGCCGAATGCGATTTGTTGAACGCGTACTTTGCGAACTTCTCCGCGTCATCCCAAATCTTCTTCGCGATTTCAAGCGAGTACCCGTTCTCGACCGCGCCGTTGTTCCAGTCCTCCTGCAGCATGCGCATGATGTCGAGCTTCTTCTTGCCCATTGCCTTGCGCAGCTTGTCTGCCTTACCGGCGGAAAAGCCGCTCATGACCATGGACACCTGCATGATCTGCTCTTGGTACACCATGGTGCCATAGGTTTCCTCAAGCACCGGGCGCAGACGTTCGTCGTAGTAGTGCACGGGCGTTTTACCGCTTGCTACCTTAACGTAGTCGTCGACCATACCGGACTCCAACGGGCCCGGACGGTTCAGAGCGATCGAAGCCACGATGTCGCTGAACCTCTTCGGTGGCAGGCGCGCGAACAAGCTTACATACAAGCCGCCCTCAACCTGGAACAGGCCGTCCATGTTGCCCGAACGCATGAGCGCGAATGCCGCCTCATCGTCGGTGGGAATCTCCTCGGGGATGATCTTGCGACCCGTGGTCATCTCCACGTTGCGGCAAGCGCGCGAAAGCACGCCCAACGTACGCAAGCCAAGGAAGTCCATCTTCAATAGGCCCAGGTCCGGCGTGTAATGGCCATCGTATTGCGTGATGATGCCGCCGCCCTTGGTATCGCGTTTGACCGGCACGTGGTCGGCCATAGGATCTCGGCAGATGATGGTTGCGCACGCATGCACACCCTCGCCGCGCACATGACCCTCGATGGACTGCGCCGCGTCTACGACCGCCTTTACATCCTCTTCGGTGTCGTAGGCCTTCTTTAAATCAGGGTTGGTGTCCAGCGCCTTCTGGATGGTGATGCCCAGCTCATCGCCGATCATCTTGCAGATCTTATCGCCTACGCTGTAGGGATAATCGAGCACGCGCGCCGCGTCGCGCACAGCGTTTTTCGCCTGCAGCTTGCCGAACGTGATAACGCCCGTAACGTGATCGGCGCCGTACACCTCGCGGATGTGCTCGATGACCTCTTGGCGACGCTCATCCTCGAAGTCGCAGTCGATATCAGGCATCTCCACGCGTTCCGGGGAAAGAAATCGCTCGAACAGCAAGCCGTTGGAAAGCGGCTCCAAGTCGGTGATGCCCATGGCGTATGCAACGATCGAACCAGCAGCGGAACCACGGCCCGGTCCAACACCGATGCCCTGGCTACGCGCCCAGTCCAAGTATTCCTGCACGATCAGGAAGTACGCAGGGAAGCCCTGCTGGATGATAACGCTCATCTCGTATTCGGCACGGTCGAGCGGCTCTTTGGGAATAGGATCGCCGTAGCGCTTCTTCATGCCTTCGAGCACCTGATGACGGAACCAGCTCTCGTCCGTCTCGCCCTCGGGAAGCGGGAACCTCGGCAGAATGGAATCGCGCTCAAGGATGACGTTGCACTTCTCGGCAACCTCCACCGTGGTATCACATGCCTCGGGGAAATCGCGAAGCGCCTCGCGCATCTCCTCTTCCGTTTTCATATAGAACTGGTCGTTCTCGAACTTCATGCGATTCGTATCGTTGACCGCCGAGCCCGTGCCGATGCACAGCATGATATCCTGCGCCTTCGCATCTTCCTGCAGCAGGTAATGAAAGTCGTTCGTCGCAATGGTTTTCAAGCCCGCTCGATGCGCAACCTCGGTTAGCTGATGATTCAGCTCCGTTTGCGTAAGCCCGCCGTCGGTGCGGATGCCTTGGTTTTGCAGCTCGATATAGAAATCGCCCGGTTCGAAGCAGCTCGCGAACTTATTTGCCCACTCCACCGCCTCATCGAACTGACGATTGTCAAGCAGCTTCGGAATGATGCCCGCGATGCACGCAGACGAGCCGATAATGCCCTTGCCATACTTTTGCAACATGCTGAACGTGGTACGCGGCTTGTAGTAGAAGTTGTCAACATGAGATTCGCTGACCAGGTTCAACAGATTGTGATAGCCCTCGTTGGTTTTGGCGAGCAGCAGCAAGTGGTACAGCCTGGGCTTCACATCCTTGCGAAGCTCCTCATCGGTGGTGAAATACACTTCGCAACCGTAAATCGGCTTGACCTTCTTGCCGGTTTCCTTCTCAACGGCGGCACAAGCATCGCAAAGCTCGGGAACGCCGGACATAACGCCGTGATCGCTGATGGCTACAGCGGGCATGTCTAGTTCTGCCGCGCGACGGACCATATCCTTGATGTGAGTCAGGCCGTCAAGCAACGAATATTCCGTATGGTTATGCAAATGAACGAACGCCATAGATGCGCCTCGAATCTTCTCACAAGCTGATGTGCTGCGCTTCGGTCAGGCTTGGCGCCGATTGACCGAAGCAGGGTTTTCCGGTTCCCCATCATAGCAGCCTTTAGCGCACGCGTGTTCGAACAAACGATGGATTTCGCGCGGGGTTTCATACGGCCATACGCAAAACGGCCCCCGCCATTCGGCGGGAGCCGTTTCAGGTGAACAGCCGATGGATACGACCGTCGCGTTGCCAGCAGTCGCACCAGCGGCCGCGGGTTCAGATGTTCAAGCCAACACCCAGGCTATGCAGCAACAGGCGTCGCGCTATCGGCAAGGATAATCACCTTGTCGTCGGTAACCTGCACGTAGCCGCCCTTAACTTCGTAGCGCTGCACGGCGCCGCCCCCTGCAGGCGTCAGGCGAATCTCGCCATCAGCCAGCACGGACACCAACGGAGCGTGACCGGCCAGAAAGCCCATCTCGCCCTCGACGCCCGGAACGACGACCATTTCAACCTCGCAAGCTGCAAGCTTCTCGGCAGGCGTGACGATGTCGCACTTGAAGCTAGCCATACTACGCTTCTTCCTTCTTCATTTCCTCGTAAGCAGCGTAGACGTCGTCAATGCCGCCCTTCAGACGGAAGCACTGCTCGGGGATCTCGTCGCACTCGCCATCAAGGATAGCGGCGAAGGAGCGAACGGTATCCTCCATCTTGACGTACTTGCCGGGCAAGCCGGTGAACTGCGTTGCCACGTGGAAGCACTGGCCGAAGAACTGCTGAGCCTTACGCGCACGGGAAACCGTGAGCTTCTGCTCCTCGGACAGCTCGTCCATACCAAGAATGGCGATGATGTCCTGCAGGTCCTTGTAGTTCTGCAGCAGCTCCTGGATGCCGGTGGCCACACGGTAGTGCTCCTCGCCCACGATTGCGGGATCCAGAGCGCGGGAGGTGGACTCCAGCGGGTCGACGGCCGGGTAAATGCCCAGCTCGGCGATGGAACGGGACAGAACCGTCTTCGCGTCCAGGTGCGTGAACGTCGTGGCCGGAGCGGGGTCGGTCAAGTCGTCGGCGGGCACGTAAACTGCCTGCACGGACGTGATGGAACCCGTGGACGTGGACGTAATGCGCTCCTGCAGGTCGCCCATCTCGGTAGCCAGCGTGGGCTGGTAACCAACGGCGGACGGCATACGGCCGAGCAGTGCGGACACCTCGGAACCGGCCTGCGTGAAGCGGAAGATGTTGTCCACGAACAGCAGAACGTCCTGACCCTGATCACGGAAGTACTCAGCCTCGGTCAGACCAGCCAGGCCGACGCGCAGACGAGCTCCCGGAGGCTCGTTCATCTGGCCGTAAACCAAGCAGGTCTTGTTGATAACGCCGGAATCGCTCATCTCCAGGTACAGGTCGGTACCCTCACGAGTACGCTCACCAACGCCGGTGAACACGGAAGTGCCGCCGTGCTCCTGAGCCAGGTTGTTGATGAGCTCCTGGATGATAACGGTCTTGCCAACGCCGGCGCCGCCGAACAGGCCGGTCTTACCGCCCTTGACAAACGGCTCGATCAGGTCGATGGCCTTGATGCCCGTCTCGAAGATCTCGGTCTTCGTGACCAGCTCGTCATACTCGGGAGCAGGACGATGGATGGGCATGTAGCCGGTAACCTCGGGCATGGGCTTCTCGTCGACGGGCTCGCCCATGACGTTCCAAATGCGGCCCAGGGTCTCCTGGCCGACGGGCATCATGATGGGATGGCCCGTGTCCAGGACGTCCAGGCCACGAATCAAACCGTCGGTAGAGGTCATGGCGACGGAACGGACGATGTTGCCCGGCAGGTGGGTTTCGACCTCGAGGACGACGTGAAGGTCGCCCGCCTCGGTCTTAGCGTCAACCGTCAGCGCGTTGTAAATCGCCGGCAGCTGATCGGGGGGGAATTCGACGTCAACAACAGGACCGACGATACGCACGATGCGACCCGTGGCGCCTTTGCTGGCCTCGACCTCCTCCTTAGTAAACAAATGTTCAGCCATTTAATCCTCCAAAGCAGCAGCGCCACCGACGATTTCCGAAATCTCGGTCGTGATAGCGCCCTGGCGTACGCGGTTATACAATCTGGTCAACGTGTTAACCATCTCGGTGGCATTGTCCGTTGCCGACATCATGGCGTTGCGGCGTGCGCCCTGCTCAGCAGCTGCCGAGTCGATCAGCGCATGATACAGCGTAGTGCGAACATACGCCGGCAGCAGCTGGTCAAGAACAGCTTCAGGGCTCGGCTCGAAGATCACATCGCCCTCAAGCTTCTCGCCCGCGGACTCATCGGCGCTCTCAGCCTTTGCAGCTTTGATGGCCGACGTGTCGACGGGGAGCAGCAACTCCTCGCGAAGCTGCTGCTCTGCCGAATTCTTAGCGTGGTTGTACACCACGATGACCTCGTCGATCGATCCATTGGCGTAAGCATCGACCGCATATGCGGCGATCTCGTCTGCAGCCTCTACCGTGGGGTCGGCAGACTGGCCCGCAAAGGCGAGAACCGGCTCGACACGACGGTACGTGTAATAGCCGATAGCCTTCTTGCCGCAGGCAACCACGCTGACTTCAGCGCCGGCCGCCTGCTTGCTCTTCATCAAACGATCGACTTGGCGCAGCACGTTGCTGTTGAAGCCGCCGGCCAGACCGCGGTCCGACACGACGACGACGATCAGCACGTTCTTGACCTCGTCATGCTTGCGCAACAGCGCATTCTCGGAGCCACCTACACGCTTGGCAACGTTGGCCAACATTTCGACCATGGACTCGGCATACGGCGTAGCCGCCGCCACGCGTTCGCCGGCAAGGCGGATCTTCGCAGCAGCAACCATTTCCATGGTACGCGTGATCTGCTTCGTCGAAGAGACGGAGCCGATACGCCTTTCAATGTCGTGAA
>URQU01000074.1 GCA_900550055.1 uncultured Coriobacteriaceae bacterium
AGGACGCTCAGGCACCTGCGACGGAACCCGCCTCCGAGTCTGGCGACGATACCCCGTCTGCGCCCGCCAAGCCGCGCCCGCCCATGCTGGACGACGGCCTCGACGAAGAATCCAAACGCCGCAAGAAAGCCGACGAAGACACGACCGGCATGCTGCTGGAAATCAAGCGCAAGGAACGCGCCTCCGAGAAGAACCGCGGCCCGCGTCCCGCGATTGCCAAGGGCCTGCCACTGGCCGCCTACTCCGACGACCAGCTCGACGAAATGGCCGCCTGGGTTCGCTCCGACGGCGTCGAACGCACCGACCTGGAGACCGCAGAAGAACTGCGCGAAGCCCTGGGCATCACGCGCCGCGGCTTCCTCGGCGCCGCCTGCGCCGTAGTGGGCACCACGGCGGCGACGGCGGCCATGCCCGCGGCTGCGCTGGCTGTGGAGCAGGGCGTCATCGGCGATTGGGCGGCCGACGGCTCGAAGAACGTCGGCGTGCCCGATAGCGCCGCCACCAACGCAAGCGGCTCGGACGGTACGTACCGCGAGCACAACGCCGCAGCGTTCCCGGCAAACGACGCCACGCCCATCGCCCCGCGCGCGGTCCCCGAGACGTGGGACTACGAGTGCGACGTGTGCGTGGTGGGCGCGGGCGGCGGCGGGCTGAACGCGGCCGCGCGCGCGGCCGAGCTGGGCGCCGACGTCATCTGCGTGGAGGCGCTGGGTTTGCACGGCGGCAACGCGCAGTCCGCGGGCATGTGCGGCATCCTGGGCGGGTATTCCGGCCAGAACAAGAAGCACTTCGCCTTCCCCAGCTATCCCTTCGACGCGCAGGCGCTGACCGATTGGGCCATGGACGAGTACCATTACGCGGCCGACCCGAAGCTCATCTACAAGATCGCAAGCGAAGGCGGCAAAAGCCTGGACTGGATGGCCGACTGCGGCGTGCGCTGGCGTTTGGGCGAGGTGCCGGTGTACGTGGCGCCGAAGAACGCCACGCTCGACCACCACGTGCTGAAGATGAAGGACGCCACCGACGCCATGTTCGCCTTCGGACAGAGAAACGGGGTGCGCTACAAGTTCCAGTGCCCGGCAACGGCGCTGGTGCGCGACGATTCGGGGCGCATCGTGGGCCTGGTGGCGCGCGAGGATTTCGACCACGAGGTGTACATCCACGCCAAGGGCGCCGTCATCCTGACGGCCGGCGGGTTCTGCAACAACAAGGCGCTGCTGGAGAAGTACATCCCCACGGCGGCTATGGGCTGCGCGTCAAGTTACCTGGTGGGCGGTGAGACGGGCGAGTGCTTCCGCATGGGCCTGGGCGCGGGCGCCGACGTGTCAGGGTTCAACAGCTCGGCCAGCTTCGACGGCGGCGTTGATTGGCAGGCCGAAGGCGGCCAGTGGGCGCGTTTCCTGTACGACGGCATGACGCAGCTTTCGCGCCAGCCGTGGCTGACCATCGACCGTTGCGGCAACCGCCTTCGCTATATGGACAGCCGCGTTGCCGAGGACGGTGCGAACGCCATCTACGCCCTGGGCGACCTGGCCACCATCCAGATGACGCCTCCGGGGCATCGCAGCTACATCATCTTCGACGCCGATTACGAAGATCACCTTGCGGGGTTCGCGCAGGAGCATTGCCGCAAGCTCATCACGCCCGACCTGGAGCAGATCGACAAGGTGCCCGAGCATTACCGCGACTGGCACCACGGCGTGCAGGACGCCATCGACGCCGACGTGCTCAAGCGCCGCGACACGCTTGAGGAGCTGGAGGCCGACTTGGGCTTCGCGGCCGGCGTGCTCACCGAGGCGGTGGCGAAGTGGAACGAGTGCTGCGAGCGCGGCGAGGACGACTTCATGTACCCCATGCCGCCCGAGTGGCTGCACGCCATCGTGAAGCCACCGTTCTACGGCTGCCGCATCGGCGGCAACCTGTACGGCACGAAGGCCGGCCTGCTGATCAACGACCAGATGCAGGTTGTGGGCACGAACGGCCTGGTCATCCCCGGTTTGTACGCGGGCTGGCACACCGCCGGCGGCGCGTGCGGCGAGAACAGCTACATCGGCGACCCGATCCTGGGCTCGCTCATGGGCGACGTGGGGCTGGCGTTTTGCGGCGGGTACCTGTGCGGCACCTCGGCCGTGGAGCACGAATTGCAAGGCACGAAGTAGGGAAGGGGCGTGACGGAAATGAAGGATTCCATGCGCACGATGGCGCGACCGTACGCCATCTTGTTCGCCATCGCGCTGGTGGCGGCGCTGCTTGCCCGCATCGGGCTTGCGGTGATGGACGCCGCCGGATGGCTGGCGTACGACTACATCTCGGCGTCGGGCGTGCCCATGCTCGACGTGATCTGCTCGATCTTGACCGGCTCGGCGTTCGTGGCGTTCCTGTTCGCGGCAGCGCTCACGCTGATGGTGTCGGCGGCCGGCGCGGTGCTGCAGGCGGCGCTGTTCGCGAAGGGCGTCCAGGGTGCCGGCAAGCCGGCGGCGGCGTTTCTGTGGGGCTGGGCCGCTGCGGCGGTGTCGCTGGTGTGCCTGTTGGTGGTTGCCAGCGGCATTTTGAGCGGCGTGCAGGTTGGCTCCATGAGCAGCAAGCTGCCGGGTGCTGGCATGCTCGTGCTGGCGGCGGTGTGCTTCACGGCGTTTTTGGGCACGCTTCTGGGCGCGTCGTCGCAGGTCATGTGCGCGTGCATCTCGCGTGCGGGCGGACGTGCGAGCTGGAACCTGGTGGGCGCGGCGGCTGCGTGCGGCGCGGTGATCATGGTGCTGACGGTGCTCACGTTCGCGGCCATCAATACGGCCAGCCCGAACATGGCGGCCGTGGGCGGCCTGCTGGCGGTCGACTGCGTGGTGAACGTGGCGCTGCTGCTGGCAGCGGGCAAGTTCACGAAGTAGGGAAGTGCGGGGGCTTTTGCGGGAGCGCAAAAGCCCCTTTTCGGCGTTGCGAGGTTGGTCTGGTTGGTCGCGGGGCGGATTTGCACTGCTTATGCAAACCCGCCCCGCGATCAACGTGCGAGATTTGACCTACTTGCGCAACCACCGCAGCCCGCACAACTGTAGGGTTTGTTTGGCTGGCACCCAACTATGCGCGGCGGGTGATTGCTGATTTGCGGATCGTGGTTTTGGGAGGAGGCGCGGCATGCGCGAGCTTGGTTCCGTGACGTTTCGGGCGTTCGATACCCTGTGTGCCGTGTCGGCCGACGTTGATGCGGCAGCGTTGCGCGAGATCGAGGTGCTTTGCGCGCGATATGAGCTGTTGCTGAGTCGCTTCAATCCGGAAAGCCGCCTGTCCGCGCTCAACGCCGCAGCGGGCGAGTGGGTAGATGTGGGCAACGAGCTTGCCACCGTTTTGCGTGCTGCTCTGGGATATTGCGAGCGCACAGGCGGGCTGTTCGACATCACCATGGGAGGCGTGTGCCGCCTATGGGATTTCAAGCGTGGCGTTGTGCCCGACGGTGCCGCCATTGCCGAAGCGCTCGCGCACGTCGATTGGCGCAACGTGCAGGTCGGAGGGACGCAGGCGCGCATCGCCGATTTACAGGCAACGGTCGATTTGGGCGGCATGGCGAAGGGATATATCGCAGATAAGGTGATTGACCTGCTGAAACGCCGCGGCGCAACCAGCGGCGTGATCAATCTGGGCGGCAACGTGGCATGCTTGGGCGGCAAGCCCGATGGCAGCGCATGGAACGTAGGCCTGCGCGCACCCGTCCCCTCGGGCGGTAGCTTGCAAGCCGCATCGTTCGCCAGCGTTCCCGTACGCGGGAAGTCGGTGGTGACCAGCGGCGTCTACGAGCGCGCCTTCGTGCGCAACGGTCGCGTGCTCCACCACATCCTGGATCCCCGAACAGGCAAACCAGCGGAAACGGATGTGCTGTCAGCAACCGTCGTAGCCGACAAGTCGATCGATGCCGATGGCTACACCACCGCACTCATCGTCATGGGCGCCGACGAAGCCCTAACCTTCGCCGAGCAAACCCCCGGCATAGAAGCCATCCTCCTAACCACCAACGCCCACCTGCTAAAAACCACCGGCTTGCAAGGTGAGGACGTGCAACTGCAAGCAGGATAACGGACACAGCTAAAATAATCTGTATTGCTACTAGCGAACATACGTTCCAATATAGTATACTAGTTGTATCCACCGAGCCAGTACGGGCGCATCAATTCAGTATACGCCGATGCCCATTGCTACGTTTGTCTCCGGAACGTACCTAAAGCCCGTAAGATCCTCGCAATCACGGAGTTTCCTTTGCATTTGTTTTTTCGTCTAGTTTCTGGGAATCTATCCGTTTGCATAGGACATGGAAGCGAGGTTGTAACCGATGCAGTTGGTTTCTATAATGGATATACACGGATATCCATTTTTGGGAGGTAGCCCTATGGACGCAGTGCTCGGCAAATGGGGGAACAGCAAGGCCTTGCGGGTTCCAAGCGAACTGTGCAATCAGCTTGGAATCGACGTCGGCAGCGTTGCGAAGGTAACCGTCAACGAATCTTCTCGATCTCTCACATTTTCGTTTGAAGCACCGCAGCAAGCTTACTCACGGAGCAAACGAATGACTATGGAAGAGTTTGCCGCAGGCTGGGAAGGCCCTAAAGTCGGTAAAGAATGGGGCGGCAGCGATGTCGGAGCCGAGGTGGCCGAATGACCTTATACGAACAAGGCGACATCATCGAAGTTGATTTCGACCCCACCCTTGGACACGAGCCGAAGAAAATGCGGCCTGCTTTAGTGGTATCTGTTGGATATTTCAATAATGTTCTCTCAAGCCTTACCGTAGTGTGCCCCATTACATCAACGGTTAACGGGCATCCTCTACATGTGGAGATAGCAAGCGATAATGCCGTACATGGGTGTGTATGCTTGGAGCAAATACACACTATCGACTTGAACAGCCCCAAACGTCGCACCAAGAAAACAGGGTTATCAATGGATACGGAAACCATGACGCGGGTGCTCGACGGCATCGGCGCAATGTTCGGTATCTAATTGCGTAGGGGCCCGGTTCGAATGCTCGAACAACGCCCGCCTGCTACAAACCACCGGCATAACTATCGAAGGCACAAGGCTACAGGTTGGGTAGGTGATGATTTTCTATGCTACAATATTAATTAGCTTGTAGCATAGAAAATCAAGGAGGGGACCACGGACGCGCTTGTTGAGATAGCAGCGGCGAATGGGGGATACGTGACCGCTTCGGAAGCCAAAGCAAGGGGCATCCAGAATCGCGAACTCGCCGATGCAGTAGACCGCGGCGAGCTTGTCAAGACGGCGCGCGGTCTCTATTGCACGCCCGAAACCTGGGAAGACGAGTACGTGAGAGCCCAGCATCGCTTCGCCCGCGGCATCTTCTCTCACGACACGGCGCTTTACTTGCTCGGCTTGTCTGACTCCGCCCCCGAATCGCTCACGATGACTTTTCCCAGGGGCTATAATCCGTCTTCTGCGAAGAAGTCAGGTATCATCACGAAGTCATCGCCCGCCGAGCTACACGAACTCGGTTGCATTGAGCTGGGCACGCCGTATGGCAACATCGTGCGTGCCTATAACGCCGAACGTACCTTATGCGATATGTTGCGCGGCACGTCGTCGCCCGACCTTCAACTGCTTTCGCCGGCATTCCGCTCGTATTTGTCATCGCAAGAAAAGAACCTGCCAAAACTGCAATCGCACGCCAAGGCGCTCGGGGTCGCCCCCAAGGTAAGGAAGTACACAGAGGTGCTGCTATGAACACGAGAAATGCGATGCAACTCAAAGCGCTTATCAATAACAAGGCGAAGGCAGCACACGTGTCGCCTCAATTGATGCTGCAGAATTATATGCTTGAGCGATTAATTGACCGAATTTCAAGATCTTCTTGGAGAGATTGCATCATCGTGAAAGGCGGCATGCTTATTGAGTCGCTCATCGGCGTGGATCGACGCACTACGAAAGATTTAGACATGACAGTGCGAGGTTTTACCCTAACTCATGAGAAGAATAGCTGGGGAGCCATCAAGCATCGCGAAGAACTGATTGATTCAATGTACGGCGATGATGGCCTCGAGCATCAATGGCAAACATACGTGTCTAAACATTCGTATGCAACCAATATCACGTTTCAGGAAACGCTTGATGCCGTTCGCGACCTTACATCAGTTGTCTTTACGTAATGGCAGCTGCATTCGCTGAATCTTGTAGTTACACACGTAAGGAGGGTGCTTGTGTCGATTTGCGCTTCCGTTGAGGAGATGACGAATGGCAGCTGCATTCGTCGAAACGGTTCTGGCTGTTCAGGAGCCTGTTTTCGTTATGAAAGACGGGCGAGAGGCGATTGTATCCATGTCTCCGGAAGTATACGAGAGCTTGCTTCGAAAAGCGACCCGCGCCCGCCTATATGATATCGTCGATTGCGGATTGAACGACGTGCAAACCGGTCGAACGGCAAACGCGAAGAGCGTCACCGCAAACCTACGAGCGGCATACTCCGATCAGCTCTTGCCGTTCTCGACTTCGGCGATTACCTCTTCGTAGCCTTTTAGCGCTGCGAAGGGCATGAACTGGGTGGCTCGTTTGGGGCTGTTGGCGGCGAAGTGGATGCCGTTTTCCTTAGTTCGCATTGCAATGTCGCGCAGTATGCAGCGGCGTCTTTCTGCCTCGTCGAAGGCAACGTCTTCTAGGAAATCGTCTTCGCTAAGCACGGTGGCCTCCTATTTGGTTGTTGCGTTCGCGCATGGTTGCGCCCTGCTTCAAACTGGTTCCGCGCAACAATGCGTTCTTGCCAAAGCGGTCGCGCACGGCAATGGATGCTTTGGCCAGGTCGGCTTCTTTGCCATCGTCTTCCGAGCTGAAAAGACTGGGTTGGTCGTACTTGGTGGGTTGGAGGGCGCCCAGTGCCACTGTTAGCCTGCGGATAGGTTCGCTATTCAGCGTGTGCTTGTCGAACAATTCCAGCGCAACCTTCACTATGCGATGCGACGAATCGGTTCGTTCGGAAAGCTTGGTTGAACCGCCGCTTCCCATGCCCCATCTGCCGCTTTCGGTAAGGTGGGGCTGCGTGTAGCCAACGTGCACGGATATGTTCCCGCACGAAAGTCCCTTCGAGCACAAGTCCAAGCAGCTGGCATCTGCCATTTCCCGCAGTACGGTGCGTGCTTCACTGAAGGAATAGTCGCGCATCAGCACCTGCCCGTTCGATATCGAATGCGCTGCGGGGCGGTA
>URQU01000075.1 GCA_900550055.1 uncultured Coriobacteriaceae bacterium
TGCTGCGCGGATGGCGTCGGGCGCTGGTGGGAGAGGAGCTCATCGAGCTGCTCGAGGGCAAGCTCGTGCTGTCCCTGCATGGCCACGACCTCAAGGTCACGCGTTTGGATGGCGAAGAATAGGCGGTCCCTTGCGGGATAGGGCGATCGGCCTGCATGGCCGCGCGGGGGTGGTTCGTCTCCGGTAACGGATTGCGAACGTTTCGCGGGAACATTCGTGAAGCCGGCGGCAGGGCGTTTCGCTTCGGTATACTGTCCATTCGTTAAACCAAGCGCGCGTCTTCCTGAACGCGCCCAGCGGCGCAGGGTCTGCGCCGTATGCTTTCGATAGGAGTTGCATAACCCACATGAGCATGAGCTATTTGAGCCTGATCGTCGTCACCATGGTCATCGGCATGGGAGCGTCGTGGTACGTGAACCGCCAGATCAACAAGTATTTGCACGTACCTGCATCCACGCGCGTCACCGGCGCCCAGATGGCCGAGATGATGCTTGCGGCCAACGGCGTCCACGGCGTGCAGGTTTATCGCGGCGGCCCGCAGCAGGATCACTTCGACCCGCGTAACAATTCCATTACCTTGGACCCCGATGCGTTCGGCGGCACCTCCATCACGGCCATTGCCACGGCATGCCATGAGGCGGGGCACGCCATCCAGTTCGCGCAGGGATATGCTCCCATGAAGATCCGCGGCGCGCTCGTGCCGGCGGTGAACTTCGCCTCCAACGCCTGGGTGTTCCTGCTGATGTTCGGCATCTTCATGCAGCTGTCGGGCCTTACCACCCTTGCCATCGTCATGTACGCCGTGGTGGTGCTGTTCCAGCTGGTCACGCTGCCGGTCGAGTTCGATGCATCGCGTCGCGGCCTTGCGTATCTCAAGACCCAGGGCATCTCGCAGGCCGAGCAGGGCGGTGCGTATTCCGTGCTGCGCGCTTGCGCGCTCACCTACGTTGCCGCTGCCTTGACGTCTATCCTGCAGCTGCTGTGGCTGCTGCAGTCCCGTGACGAGTAGCAACGTGGTCTACGGTCGATCACATAACGGCGCCGCGGGGGGATCCCGCGGCGCTTTTGCTAGCTCGGGGGGTTCCGGTGCGCCAGCACGAAACGCCGAAGAGGCGGCGCGTGCGTGCGCTGCTGCTTTCGGCGCGCGTAAGACGGCGGGCTCGAACATCTCCTCGCGAAACGAAGGTGCGGCATCTGATGCGTCGGGTTCGCGTGCTATGTCGGTATCCGCTGCCATGCAGCTGGCGAAAGGGGCGCTCGAGGGGGTGACGGTACGCCTGGTCGGCGAAATTTCCGAGCTGTCGAACAAACCCGGGTACAAGGCCGTGTATTTCACGGTCAAGGATAAGTCGGCAAGCCTTCCCTGCATGATGTGGAACAACCGCTTCCGCGCCGCAGGCGTGCAGGTGGCCGTCGGGCAGCTGGTGGAACTGACGGGCAGGTTCACCCTGTACGCGGCGAAGGGGCGCATGAACTTCGACGTGTTCTCGCTCGCGCCGGTGGGAGAGGGCCAGCTGCGCTTGCAGGTGGCCAACCTTGCGCGGAAGCTTTCCGCCGAGGGCCTTGCGGACCCTGCGCGAAAGCTGCCCTTGCCTGCGTACCCCCTTACCATCGGCCTGGTCACAAGCCCGCGCGGCGATGCGGTGCATGATGTGCTGCGCACCTTGCGCCGTCGTTTCCCCGTGGCGCGGGTGCTGTTCTCGGGCGTGGCCGTGGAGGGCCCGCAGGCTCCTGCCGGCATCGTCGAAGGCATGCGCGCTGTCGTTCACGCCGGCGCTGAAGTGGTGCTCGTGGTGCGCGGCGGCGGGTCGTACGAGGACCTCATGCCGTTCAACGACGAGTTTCTTGCCCGCATGATCGTCAAATGCCCGATGCCGGTGGTCACCGGCATCGGGCATGAACCCGACACATCCATCGCCGACATGGTCGCCGACGTGCGCGCCTCAACGCCTACGGCCGCCGCCGAGGCGGTAAGCCCGGCTCGCGAGAGCCTTGATGCGCTGTTCCGTGCGCGTCGCGGTAGCCTGGATACATGCGTTCAGCGCGCGCTCGAGAGCTGCTCGGCGCAGGTGGGGCGCATGGCGGGCCGTCCGGTTTTCTGCGATTCGAACGCATTGCTGGCGGCTTCGGCGCAGGGGGTCGACCTGTATGCTGACAGGCTGGCAAGGGCGTTGCCTGCCAGCCTGGACCGCGACCGTGCGCAGGTCGACCGGTTGCGCGAGCGTCTAGGTGCGGCGCTTCCCAATGCCTTGACTTCTGACGCGGCGGCCGTGCAGCGGCAGCGCGAACGCCTGACGCGCGCGCTTTCGCAGGTCGTCGCCATGCCGGCGTCGCAAACGCAACGGGCGCGGGAGCGGCTGTTGCGCGCGATGCCCCAGGCTTGCGAGCGGGAGCGTTCGGTGCTCGACAACGAGCAGCGGCGTTTGCGCGCGACGGGCCGTCAGCTGCTCGAGCCGTTCCGCCGGCAAGCGGGTCTTTCGGCAGCGCAGCTTGACGCGCTATCGCCGCTGGCGGTTCTTGGCAGGGGTTACTCCATCGCCCGTGATAGCGGCGGAGGCGTGGTGAAGTCGGTCGAACAGGCTCAGGCAGGGCAGAAGCTAGATGTGACGGTGTCGGACGGCGTGATCGAATGCGATGTGTCGGGCGTCCGACGTGCTGATGATGGCTTTACAGGGAAGGAATCATGAAATGGGCAATGAGGGTTTGAAACCGGTCGAGGACCTGACCTTTCGCGAGGCCATGGCCGAACTCGACGGCATCGTCGGCGTGCTCGAGTCCAACACGCTCGAGCTTGAGGACAGCCTTGCCAGCTACGAGCGGGGCGTTGCCCTTCTTCGTGCGCTTCAAGGTCGCTTGGCAACGGCTCAGCAGAAGGTCGATGTGCTCATGGGCCAGCTTGAGCCGGAGGTGTCGGACGAGCAGCGCGACACCACGCTTTCGTAACGCCGCTTGCCGACAGAGTGCCGCGCGGGCGTTCCTCTCGGTCCCGGGTGGGCTGTATTGCAACTACAATAGTGGCTCGAAATCTTTTGGTAAGGAGGCAGGCCGTTGAACGTTTTGGTTATCAATGCGGGTTCATCTTCGCTGAAGTACCAGCTTATCAATGTTGAAACGCATACGCTCATGGCCAAGGGCATTTGCGAGCGCGTCGGTTCGGCCGAGGCGTTCCACAAGCACGGTCTTGATGATAACGAAGTGGTCATCGACGCGAAGATGGCTGACCACGATGACGCTATCGCGCTCGTGCTTGATTCCCTGGTCTCGGGCGAGGGCGCCGCTATCTCTTCTCTGTCCGAGATCGACGCGGTCGGTCATCGCATCGTGCAGGGCGGCAAGTATTTCGATCGTTCCGTTCTCATCGACGACGATGTCATCGCGAAGATCGACGAGCTTGCCGAGTTGGCGCCCTTGCATAACGGTGCCGCGCTCATGGGCATCCGTGCCTGCATGAATCATATGCCAGGCGTTCCCATGGTGGCCGTGTTCGACACGTCGTTCTTCACGACGTTGCCGCCGAAGGCTTACATGTATCCGCTGCCTTACGAGCTCTACGAGAAGTACGCCATCCGCAAGTACGGCGCTCATGGCACTTCGCATCGCTATATTTCCGAGCGCGCTGCCGCGGTGCTCGACGAGCCTATTGAGGACCTGAAGCTGATCACGCTGCACCTGGGCAACGGCTGCTCGGCTTCGGCCATCGACCATGGCGTGGCCGTGGACACCTCCATGGGCCTCACCCCGCTTGACGGCTTGATGATGGGCACCCGCTGCGGCGCCATCGATCCGGCTATCGTGCCGTTCGTCATGGAGCATGAGAACCTGACTGCCGAGGAAATGAATAACCTCATGAACAAGCAGTCCGGCTTGCTCGGCATCTCCGGCGTGTCCAACGACCTGCGCAGCGTGCGCACGGCCTCGGAAGAGGGCAACGAGCGCGCAATGCTCGCATATGACATGTTCTCCAACTCGGTGAAGAAATACATCGGCCAGTACATCGCCGTCATGGGCGGCGTGGACGCCATCGTGCTGACCGCCGGCGTCGGCGAGAACTGCGATAAGATGCGCCGCATGATCTTCTCCGGTTTGCAGCCTTTGGGCATCGTGCTTGACGAGGAGAAGAATCGCCATCGCGGCTTCGAGCGCATCATCTCCACCGACGACTCCGAAGTGCAGATCATCATCATCCCCACCAATGAGGAGTACATGATCGCGCGCGACACCTATGAGATCGTGCACGACCAGATGGTCGGCATCCAGCCGTAAAGCGCTTTGTCTGCGCAACAGCAAGGCGTTGCATGATATGCGATGCTGAAAAGCCCTTGTCAGAGGGCTTTTCTTTTGAGCTTAGGTAGCGGGTTGCGTACGCTGGGCATCGACTTCGCTGGCCGTTTTAGGATAGCAGCTGCCATCGCCCAGAATCTCGCGCGCCGTGAGCGTTCGCCCTTATACGGATGGAAGCGCCGATGCGGCCGTCAGCGCCTTTGAGGCATGCGGGTTTGCGCGAGCCTCTCGGCGGCCTGGCTATCTGCGGATTCGGCAAGAAGGCCCCGCTTCTCGAACGTCGTGATCGGTTCGGGAAGCGGGGCCTTCGGTTTCGACGCTAGGCTCTGATCGCTCGAGGGGCTTCGCTTCGGTTCGGGTTACTGGGCGTCAGCGGCCTTCTTCGCCTGGGCCTGAACGCAGGTGATGGCGATGACGCCCTCGATGTCATGCGCGGTGCAGCCGCGGGACAGGTCGTTGACCGGTGCCGCGATGCCCTGGGTGACCGGGCCGAACGCCTCGGCATGCGCCAGGCGCTGCACGAGCTTGTAGCCGATGTTGCCCGCGTCAAGGTCGGGGAAGATCAGGCAATTCGCCTTGCCGGCCACCTTGCTGTCGGGGGCCTTCGAGGCGCCCACGGACGGCACCATAGCGGCATCGGCCTGCAGCTCGCCGTCGAGCGCAAGCTCGGGCGCCAGCTCGCGGGCGATGGCGGCAGCCTCGACCACCTTGTTCGCATCGTCGTTTTTGGCGGAGCCGTAGGTGGAATGGGAAAGCATCGCCACCACCGGCTCGGTGCCGATGAGGGTTTTCCAGGACTGGGCGGAGTTGACGGCGATATGCGCGAGCTTCTCGGCGTCGGGCTGGATCTCCAGGCCGCAGTCGCTGAACAGGAAGGTGCCGTTCTGGCCGTATTCGCAGTTAGGCACCACCATGATGAAGAAGCTGCTGACCAGCTTCACGCCCGGGGCGGTTTTGAGGATTTGCAGGCTGGGGCGAAGGACGTCGCCGGTGGAGTGGCAGGCGCCGGATACCATGCCGTCGGCACGCCCGGTCTTCACCATGAGCACGCCGAAGAACAGCTCATCGCGCACCTGCTCAGCGGCCTTTTCCAGGGTCATGCCCTTATGCTTGCGCAGTTCGTACAGGGTGTTTGCGAACTCGTCGTGCAAGTCGGAGTCTTGCGGGTCGATCAGCGTGGCGCCGTCGAGTTTGCGCCCCGATTCCTTGATCGCCTCCACGTTGCCCAAGATGATCAGGTTGGCAACATCTTGCGCGAGGATGGACTCGGCTGCTTCGAGCGTGCGAGGGTCATCGCCCTCGGGTAAGACGATGGTCTGCTTGTCGGCTTTGGCGCGTGCAAGCATGGTGTCCAAAAACGAGCTCATGTTCGTACCCTTTCTTCGCGATATGCTAGACGCCCGCTGCCGCAAGCAGGGCTTGGTTTATGCGGCGCCCAAGCGGTTCACTTGGATTTTATCCATAATGTACCCGCAGGGGACGGCCGTGCGCCTCTCTACCGGTAAAATGGCGAGCGAACCATTTGAACGGCGGCGCCGACGATCTCATTCCCGCTGTTGCTCTCAGGAAAGGACAGGCATGAAAAGCATCACCTTCGCCATCCCGTGCTATAACTCCGCGGCATACATGGACAAGTGCATCGAGTCCATCCTTGCGTGCGGGGGCGATAAGGGCGTCGACGACATCGAGATCATCATCGTCGACGACGGGTCGGTCAAAGACGACACCGCCGAGAAGGCCGACCGCTGGGAGCAGCTCCATCCGGGCATCATCAAGGCCGTTCATCAGGAGAACGGCGGTCATGGGCAAGCGGTGAACACCGGTTTGGCGAACGCATCGGGTCTGTACTTCAAGGTGGTCGACTCCGATGACTGGCTTGATCGCCGTGCCATGGAAGATGTGATGGCGTATGTGCGCAGCCAGGTGGGGCGCACTGCTCCGACCGACCTGGTCATCGCCAATTACGTGTACGAGAAGGTGCACGAGAGCACGCGTACCATCATGCACTATCGCAACGTGTTCCCAGAGGGGCGCGAGTTCGGCTGGTCCGAGGTCGGGCATTTCAACCCCAGCCAATACCTGCTCATGCACTCGGTCATCTACCGCACTGAGCTGCTGCGCGGCATGGGCCTTCAGCTGCCCAAGCACACGTTCTACGTGGACAACATCTTCGTGTACGTGCCGCTGCCGCACGTCAAGACCATCTACTACCTTGACGTCGACATGTATCGCTACTTTATCGGCCGCGACGATCAAAGCGTCAACGAGTCGGTCATGATGAGCCGCATCGACCAGCAGCTGCGCGTCACGCGCATCATGATCGGCGCCGTGCAGCTCCCCGGCGGCGTGCCCGAGAAGCGTCTGGAGCGCTACATGGAGAACTACCTGTCCATGATGATGTGCATCTGCTCGGTGTTTCTG
>URQU01000076.1 GCA_900550055.1 uncultured Coriobacteriaceae bacterium
GCTCCCTCCGAGCAGCAGGTACATTTCGGCCATGCGGGTAAGGATGCCGGCATAGACCTGATCGAGAATGACCGAGCGCTTCGGATGGTCGGCCATGTAGCTATCCAGTTCGACGCCGCGGTTGATGGGGCCGGGATGGCAGATGAGGGCGTCGGGCTTCATGAGGTGCTCGCGGTCCTTCGTGAGGCCGTACAGCATGTTGTACTCGCGCAGCGACGGATACGGCGCGCCCTCGAGGCGCTCGCGCTGGATGCGCAGCATGTACACCACGTCGAGGTCGGGCAGCGCCTCGTCCAGCTTCGTGGTCACGCGGTCGGCGCCCAGGATGTCGGGGCGCGCGGGCAGCAGCGTCGGCGGTGCGATGACCGTCACCTCGCAGCCCATGATCTTCAGGGCCGGAATGAGCGAGCCGCACACGCGGGAGTGCGAGATGTCGCCCACCACGCCCACGTGCAGGTTGTCGAAGGAGCCCTTCTCCTCCCAGATGGAGTACAGATCGAGCAGCGCCTGGGTGGGATGCTGGTGCTTGCCGTCGCCGGCGTCGATGACCGACACGCCGGACACATCCGCGATCTTGCGGGGCACGCCGGCCCAGCGGTCGCGCACCACGATGCAGTCGATCTTGTAGGAGCACAGCGTCTTCACGGTGTCCACGAGGCTCTCGCCCTTCACCGTGGCCGTGGAGGAACCGCCGAAGTTCAGAGAGTCGGCGGAAAGGCGCTTCTCGGCGATCTCGAAGGAGGAGCGGGTGCGGGTGGAGGGCTCGTTGAACATGTTCACCACGGTGAAGCCCTTCAGCGTCGGCACCTTCTTGATGCGGCGCTCGTTGACCTCTTTGAACTTCACGGCCGTTTCCAGGATGGCCATGATGTCATCGGCGGAATACTCCGTGATGTCGATAAGATGCTTATGGTTGAAAGCCATTCCCTATTCACCTCCCAGCGGTGCGGCGCCGATGTGCGCGCCGGCGGACATTTCCAGAATCTCGACCTCGGACTTGCCGTCCACTTCTTCCAGGAACAGGCGCACGTTCTCCTGCGCGTTGGAAGGCACGTTCTTGCCGACGTAATCGGCGCGGATGGGAAGCTCGCGATGCCCGCGGTCCACCAGCACCGCCAGCTCCACGCGAGCCGGGCGGCCGATGTCCATGAGCGCATCGAGCGCGGCACGGATGGTGCGACCGGTGAAGAGCACGTCGTCTACGAGCACGACGTCCTTGCCGTCCATATCGAAGTCGATTTCGGTGGAATGCACTTCGGGGGCGAAGTGAGTGGCGAAGTCGTCACGGTAGAAGCTGATGTCGAGCTTGCCGAGCGGCACCTTCGTACCCTCGATCTGCTCGATCTTCTCAGCCAGGCGCTTGGCGAGCAAATCGCCGCGCGTGACGATGCCGACGAGCGCGAGGTTGTCCGCGCCCTTGTTGGTCTCGAGGATCTGATGCGCGATACGCATCAGAGAGCGCTCGATCTCGTCTGCGTCCATGCAGACGTTCTTGACCGTCCCTGCGTCAGTCATACACACCCTTTCTCTAGTCGAGTGCGTACAGACAGACACGTCTTTCGGGAAAGCCGCCGAGTTTTTCGGCCCGCCCGAACCTTGACGCCATGTCGCAAGGCATAAAAAATGCCCTTGCGGCTGACAAAGGCTTCATCTCAGATCCGCTCTTGTGAAAGCGAGCGATTCGGGTGTTACCTTGTCGGTCTCTCTGTACCGCATTTAAAGGAACTGTTAGCAGTTTATGCGGACAGGCGAGGTTTGACAACCCCGAATATCGAAAATACACCCCGAGCGGTCGATTTTTATGCAATGGGGTTCCATCGGCGAACGCTGGCCTACGGCGTCGCCCGCCCGCCGATGCGATACGCGCAGATTCTAGCCGAGCAGCGCCACTATGCGGGCGGCCAGCGAATCCCAAGACACGGCGGTTGCGTCGAACCCGGTTCCCTCAAGGGGCCGCTCCGCCGCCGCTTGAAGCTGTTCGAGCAGCGCATCCGAAAGGCGCTGCTCGAAGGCTGGCAGATCCTCAGGCACGGGCACGTCGACGCTCTCGATGCGCGGCGGCTCCACGAACGATACGGAGGCATCGGGAAGGCACGCATCAAGCCACGGGCGAACGCCGGGCAGGCTCGTAACCACCGCTCGGCACCCGCTTGCAAGCGCCTCAACCGTGACAAGCGGCAGCCCCTCGAAAAACGAGGGTAATGCGAACACATGGCTTTCGTTATAGGAAAGCACCAGGTCATCTTGGGAAACGCGGCCGCCGAACACCACCGGGAAACGGCAGCGGCCGGCCAGCTCGACGATGCGGTCGTATTGCTCCTGGTCGCTGTAGCCGCCCACCAGGCGCAGCTCGACGGCTTGGGAATCGAAAGGCAGCAAGTCCATAGCGCGGATGAGGCTTTCCACGCCCTTGGCGCGGCAGATCTTGCCCACGTACAGCACGCGCAACGGACGGGCGGCGCGCAAGCCTGGACGAGGAGCAAACTCCTGGGAATTGTAACCCGTTCCCACAACGCGGATGCGATCGGCAGGCAGGTCGAACAGCTCGGCGATCTCGGCCTTCTGCGCCTCGTGCAGCGCCATCACCCCGTTGAGGGAGCGGACGGCAGCCACGATGCGATCTTTCTCCAGATTGTGGTTACGCAGCTGACGAAGGTCGGTTGAATGGCACACGCCCCAGATCGGGCGCGGACGCCTCTTCGAATTCGCCGCTCGACCGCCCTGCCCATTCGCAGCCGGTAACCGATTTTCACCGGCCAGGTCGTCAAGCACGTCGCACGCGGCCGAGCAGGCCAGGTACAGGTGATGGCAGATGACCGCATCGGGCTTGAAATCAAGCACGGCTTCGCGGATACGCTGCCCGAACGCCTTACGAAAAGCCCGGACCATCTCCGGTGTCATGTCGCGGTATCGCGTGGCCTCGTAGGGCATGACGTCGCTCATGCCGCACACGGGAAACGGCAGCTCCGGGGTGCAAAAACGCACCGGAAGGAACTCAATGCCAGGAGCGAGCTGTGGGGAGTCCTCCTTGTCGATGCCGGCGATGACGGCCACCTGATGCCCAGCGGCGACCATGGAGGCCACCGTTTCGGCCAGGTATACGCCGCTGCCGGTGCTATCGGGCTTTTGAGCGGAGATGCAGAGGATGCGCATGAAGGTCCTTTCGGGATCTGGAGAGCGTTGGGTTCGGAAGCGTCGCGGAAGGCGCTACGAGCAGGCGATATCGCGCAACGCATTCAAGGCGTCGTCGCAATCCCGCTGCAAGTTCATGGCGCCGAAGCTGAAGCGCACGACACCTTGTTGCTGCGTGCCGAGCGCCGTGTGCATGAGCGGGGCGCAGTGCGCGCCCGGGCGGACGCACACGCCCCATCCTTGCGCCAGCCTATCGGCGATCTCGCCGGAGTCGGCATCGCCGACGTTGACGGCTACGATGCCGCAGCGCTGCCCGGAGCCGCCGCCGAGGACCTTCACGCCGTCGACATCGGCCACGCCTTCAAGGAAACGCCTCACCAACCCTTCGATATGCGCTTGCACATCCGCCACCCCGCGCTCCGCAAGCCAGCAGCACCCCGCCGCAAGACCCGCCAAGCCGTGGGCGTTGGCCGTTCCGGCCTCGAGCGCCTCGGGCATGAAGCGCGGATGTCGCTCGTCGAAGCTGTGCACGCCCGAACCGCCTTCCACAAGCGGGGCGATATCAAGGCCCGGGCGCACACACAGCCCGCCGGTGCCCTGCGGCCCGTACAGGCTTTTATGTCCGGTGAAGCACACGACGTCGGCGCCGATGCCCGATGCCGAGAACGCCCATGCGCCGGCCGTCTGCGCCGCGTCGAGAACGAACAGCGCGCCGGCCTTGTGGGCGGAGGCGGCCATGCGCTCGATGTCGTACACATCGCCGGTCACGTTGGAAGCATGCGTGACCACGACCAGGCTGGCGCCGACAAGCGCCCGCTCGTAGGATTCCCAGTCAAGCGAGCCATCGGGCAGAATGGCGGCGACGCGCACTTGGCAGCCGCGCTCATCGCGCGCGCGGTTGAGCGGGCGCAGCACGGAGTTGTGCGAAGCGGCCGTGGTAACCGCGATGCCGCCCGCTGGCAACAACCCTTCGATGGCGATGTTGAGGGCCATGGTGGCGTTCAAGGTGAACGAAACGCTGCCGGCTCCCCAGGCGTCGAGCAGGTCGGAAACCGCCTGTCGAGCCCCGAACACCGCCATGCTCGCATCAAGCGCCGCCTGGTGCGAACCGCGCCCGGGGCCGCCGAACGACGTCATGGCGCCGCACACCGCATCGATGACGACCTGGGGTTTGTGCATCGTGGTGGCTGCGTTGTCCAAATAGATCATGGTTTATGCCCTATCGATCGAAAGAGATAACGGTTACCGGTTTTCACCGGCACCCTGAGAGCGTCATACATATAGATGGGAACGCCGAATGCGCGCAAGTCTGACCCGGACCGCATGGCGACAGCCGCGCAGCCCCTCGGCGAACAACGATGCCGACAATCGCGCGAAACGCTACGCTTCGCCATCCATCTCGGCGGCGATGACGGCCGCGCCCAACGCCCCTGCGAAACGCGCGTTGGGGCAAGAGCCCACCGGGGCGCCCAACTCGGCTTCCAAGCGGGTTCGGACGTAATCGTTTTCGCACAAGCCGCCCGTAAGGTGATATCGCGCCGCGGGGACCTGCCCCACCAGCGTGCACACGCGCGCCACGACCGAGTCAATGACGCCGCGGGCGATGTTCTCACGCGGCTCGCCCTTGCCCACCAAGGAGATGACCTCGGATTCGGCGAACACCGTGCACATGTTGGAGATGACGGTAGGCTGCCCTGCCGCCGCCAAGCGGGCGAGCTCGGCTTGGCTTACGCCCAATCGGTCGGCCATGATCTCCAAGAAGCGCCCGGTTCCCGCGGAGCATTTATCGTTCATGACGAACTTGCGCACCTTGCCGCCCGCAAGGCCGATGGCCTTGGTGTCCTGCCCGCCGATGTCGATGACGGTGCCGTCTTCGCCGAAGAGCGCCGATGCGCCGCGAGCGTGGCAGGTGATCTCGGTGACCACCTTGTTCGCGTATGGAACGGCGACACGGCCATACCCCGTGGCGACCACCGGCATCTCGTCCATCTCGAAGCCCTCGCAGGAAAACGCACGGCGCACCTGCTCGGCAACTTCCACGCTGGAAAACCCGGTGGGGATAACCAGCTTGAACGCGATAGCGCCCGAAGGGTCCGCGACGACGGCTTTCGTAGCCGTCGATCCGATATCGATGCCGATACCCGCCATGTGCGTTGCTCCTTGTCTGAGGTTTCGGGCCCATGAGGCTCCGCCGTTGTCACGCTTGGACCTTGATGCAAAACTATGCATACCATCTTGCGACTATACTATACTGGCAATGATACCAACCCGACCCCATAAGAAAGGACCGCGCATGAGCACGGACAACCCTGCGAACGGCGCAATGTGCGACGGCGATCGCATACGCCTGACCACGCTCACCGACAAGGGCGGTTGAGCGGCCAAATGGGGTCCGGGAGACCTCTCCAAGATTTTACGCGACATCGCGCCGGCCGTGCCCGATTCGAACCTGCTGCTGGGCTTCGACACCGCAGACGACGCCGCGGTTTGGCAGGTGGACAAGGACAACGCCGCCGTGCTGACGCTCGACTTCTTCACCCCCGTGGTTGACGACCCGTACGAGTTCGGCGCCGTTGCCGCGGCCAACGCACTGTCCGACGTGTTCGCCATGGGCGGAAAGCCCGTCACCGCGCTCAACATCCTGGCCTTCCCCAGCTGCATGGGCACTGAAGTGGTGGGGGACGTGCTGCGCGGCGGTGCGGACAAAGTGCGTGAAGCCGGGGCGTTCGTGGTAGGCGGCCATTCCATCGAGGACGACGAGCCCAAGTACGGCCTTTCCGTGTTCGGCCTCGTGCACCCTGAGCGCATGGTGAGAAACGGCGGGGCGCAGCCCGGTGACGCGTTGTACTACACTAAAACGCTTGGCACGGGCATCATGAACGCCGCGCTGCGGGCGAAGCTGCGCACCGACGAGGACTTGCGCCCGGTCATCGACGGCATGATGGAGCTTAACCGCGCGGCCGCCGAGGCCATGCTGGAATGCGACGTGCACGCGTGCACCGACGTCACCGGTTTCGGCCTTG
>URQU01000077.1 GCA_900550055.1 uncultured Coriobacteriaceae bacterium
TCGCGCTCATCGGCCGACAGTCCCGGCCACACGTCCGGCGTAGGCAGGCCGGCGGCTACACGTGCCTGATCAGGGCTAAGCACGATGCCCGCCTACCTGGTTGTTGCGCTCCATGGCGCTCGCCTCCTCCTTCAAGCTTGTGGCTTTCAGCAGCGCGTTCGCGCCGAACCGTTTCCGTACGTCCACCATGGCTCGCGACAAGGCGGCTTGTTTGCGCTCGTTCGCGGCGTCGTCGAACAGTGTGGGCTGCACCTTGTTGGTGGGCATCAGGTCCGCCAGCGCTATGTTCACGCGGCGGATGGAAAGCCCCGGCGTCACGCGGGCGCGGTAGATTTCCAGCACGGCGTCGGTCAGCGCGTCCACGGCGTTGGTGGGCTTGGGCAGCTTCGCCGACCCGCCCGCGCCGGTGGCCGCGGCGCCGAACGGCCCGCACTTCTCCCACGATTGGTGGGGGAAATTGCTGGCCGAATACCCCACGTACACGCTTGCCACCTGGGCGCATAGGCCTTTCTCCACCAGCTCGAGCGCGCTGCCCAGCACCATCTCGCGCAGCAGCGTTTCCACCTCGCGGTAGCTGTAATCGCGCATGAGCACCTGCCCGTTGGTCAGCGAATGGCCGCGCGGGCGGTAGCTGCGTGCCTGCTCGACGGTGCACGCCTCTAGGCCCCACGCGTGGTCGATAAGGTATTCGGCGTTTTTGCCGAACTCGCGGCGCAGCACCTTGGGGTTGACGGCGCAAACCCCCGCAAGGTCGTACGCGCCGTGCTTGGCCAGGCGGCGGGCGATGCCCGGTCCGATGCCCCAGATGTCGGTGATCGGGCGGTGAAACCAGATCTCGCGCTTGAACGACTCGTCGTCAAGTTGCCCGATGCCGTCGCTGGCGTGCTTCGCGCAAATGTCGAGCGCCACCTTCGCTTGGAACATGTTCGACCCGATGCCGGCCGTGGCGGTGACGCCGGAAACCTCGAAGGCGCGCCGCATCAGGCGTTTTGCGAGCGTGCGCGCGTCGGTGCGGTAGAGGTGCAGGTAGGGCGCGGCGTTGATGAAGCATTCGTCGATGGAGTACACCTGCAGGTCCTGCGGGCTGACAAGCTCAAGGTAACTGCCCACGATTTCGCCGCTGACCTGCATGTATCGTTTCATGCGGGGGACAGCGGTCAGGTACTCGATACCCGGCGGGATGTCGCGCACGCGGCAGCGGTTGCGCACGCCGGCGGCCTTCATGGCCGGCGTGATGGCAAGGCAGATGGTGTTTGCGGAACGGTCGGGGTCGGCCACCACCAGGTTGGTGGTGAACGGGTCAAGGCTGCGATCGGCGCATTCCACGCTGGCGTAGAACGACTTCAAATCGATGCATATAACGCAACCCGAGGTTTTGCGCAAATCCGTCACCCGCCAATCCTTTCCGTTTCTCCATCGTTTGTTCGCTAGCAATTTTCGAACGCGCGTTCGATAATACCATAGCGATGGATTTTATGACGAAAGACGGCGAAAGACGAGGCGTGCACAAAATGTACGTCAACGTCGTGCTGCACGTGAACGATGAGGGGCGTATCGACCCGCTGGCGGTCATATGGCCTGATGGGCGCACGTTTCGCATCGACGAGGTTCTCTATCGCGGAGAGCCGGGGCAAATGCAGAAGGGGGCGAAAACGTCGCGCTTCCGCATCCGTTTCGGGCGGAAGGAAACCAATCTGTACCTGGAGCGCCGCCAAGGCTCGCCGGCGCTCGGCACCCCCGATGTCGACCGCTGGTGGGTCAACGCCATCGACAACACTCCGACTAAGCCTAGCTGTTAGGGGGATGGGGTGTGCTTGCGACAGGGTGGCCGGCAGCCCGCGGCGCACGGCGCAGGAGGTGAAACGAGGTGTGGCGGGCGGTCGCAATATGGATTAGATTCCGCAAAATGCGATATTTCCCGTGAAAATGGATTTCAATCCATTTTTATCGGTGATTCCAGCATTTTGTGGAGTGGATTCCATTTCTATAGCTTCGCTACGGCATTACAAGCGCCGCGATAGGGGACGGAGCGCAAAAGCGCGAAAACGAAAGCGGGCCGAAGGGAGAGCGCCCCTCGACCCGCAAGCATTTAGACGAGCTTGTGGCTATGCGCGTTCGTCTTCGGTTTCCGCGTGAGTGGTGGCGAAAGCGGCTGCTCCGACTGCCGCCGCGGCGGCAACGGCTGCGGAAGTCGCCTTCAAGGCGCCGTCATCACCGGTCGGGGCAAGGGGCTTGGGGTCGCTCACGTCGTTCGCCGGAGGCTGCGTTTCGGGCTGCTCGGGCTCGCCCTTCGGCGTGGGGTCGGGGTCCGGCACAGGATCAGGCCCGACCTGTGTCGCGATGCGCCCCTGACCTGTGGCGTTCGCGTATTGCTGCCCGATAACGCCGCGTAGGTTCAGCTGCACGTATTCCATGAGCGCATCGTTGTCCAAGCCCAGCAGCGTGACTGGATTCTTGCACAGCATGCTGTACGAACCGCCGCCTTCCACCAGGTAGTACGAGTGGCACACCAGCGTATACGCCGCCTGCGGGTCGATAGCCTTGCCGTGCAGCGCCGCCCGGCGCACGCGGCGCTCCTTCGCGTCGTCTATGCCGACGAACGTGCTGCCCGAGCGCAAAACAGGCGAGTCGATGTCGGTGCGGATGACGAACTCAAGCCCCTCCGAAACTTGCAAGAAGTCGCCATTGGGCTCGGGTAAGCTGCTCGCCGAGAGCTCAAGCGCATCGAGCAGGTCCTGCCCCGAAACGCTGGTGTAGCAAAGCTGGTTGTTGAAGGGGTTCACGTTGATGAGGTCGCCCTTCGTCACGTTGCCGCGGTTGAGGTTCGCGCGAACGCCGCCGCCGTTGACGAACGCGATGTCGGCCATGACGCCCGCGTTCGTCGCATAATAAAGGTATGCGTCGCACACGAAGTCGCCAAGGTTCGTTTCGTGCGCCCGCACGGCCCAGGTGTAATCGTCGCCCTCGAACGCATACAGGTCTACCTCGGATTTGCCGATCACGGTTCCCGTTTGAGCCTCGACATCCGCAACCTTTTTGTTGATGGCATCCTGCACGCTGGCATCGCGCCCGAACGTCGCCTCCTGCACGTATGCGGGATCGCCGCTTTTGCGGGCCTCGCGCAAAAGCGTGGCCTCGAAGGCGGGTGTGCTGGCGGAGATGGTGCCGCTGTCCGGGTTGATAACGACCTGGCCCACGCTGGAGAACTGCGTGCCCGTTTGCGTGATGATGACGTTTTTGCCCTCGGCATCTTGCTTGACCTGCACATATTCCTGGTGCGAATGGCCGTCGATGATTACGTCGATACCACGGCAGCGCTTCGTCAATGCATCGGAGCGCCAGATGTCGGGCGACCCGTCCTGGCCAAGGTGTGCCAGCAGCACAACGTAATCGGCGCCCGCTGCGCGCGCCTGATCCACGGCGTTTTGCACTGCTGCGGCAAGCGCCGCGCCGGTGTCGTCCTCGCAAAAGCCGTATACGCATGTATGGTCGTCGTCGCTTCGCCAGAACGATTTCGGCGACGACGCCGTCAGCGTCGCCGGCGTGGTAACCCCTACGAACGCCACGCTCGCAGTGCCGCCGCCGGCAAGCGGATAGTCCTGGATGGTGTACGGAGCGAACATAAGCGTGGGCACTTCGGGGCGCTTGTCAGTGAAGTTGCAGCTCAGGTACGTGGCGTTCGCGCTTCCCACCAGATGGTTGAACTGCGGCATCCCATAGTCGAACTCGTGGTTTCCGGGAATCACGTAGTCGTATCCCGTGGCGTTCATGATGTCGACGAGCGCCTGGCCCTGCGTCAGCGTGCCCATGACGTTGCCCTGAACGGCGTCGCCGGCATCCACGAGCGTGACGTTCCCGCTGCCGAAAACGCCTTTACGATCGGCAACGTAGCTTGCCAGCGCCGAATATCCCAGCGGCGTCGCTCCCGTTTTATCGGCTTCGCCAACGGCGCAGTGGACGTCGTTGGTGTGCAGGATGACGATGGCGCGGCCCGCTTGCGCATCGTCGGCGAACGCACGACGCGGCAACCCGAACACAGCGCTGCCAAGAGCGAAGGCGGTTGCGCCGGCAAGGAACTGGCGACGGGAAACCTCGTTGCTCATAAGGATGCTCCAATCTGCAAAAGGAGTTGGGCGGAGCGCCGCAAGCAACCTGTGGCGCACGGCCGCGACATGGAACCAGATCCCGCAAAACGCGATATGCTTCGCGAAATGGATTGGAATCCATCTTCGTCGGAGATTCCGGCATTCCATGGAATAGATTCCATTTTCGCAGCTTGAAGCAGCGAAATCGAGAACGCCGCAATAGGGAATGCAGCGCAAAACACGCAAAAGAAAACGAGCCGAAGGGGAGTACCCTTCGGCTCGTAAGCGCTTAGATGAACTTGCCCTTGCCGTGGTCGGCCATGTGCTGGATCAGCTGCGCGACCCAGCCGCGGAAGTCGCCCTTGCGGGGGACCAGCTTGCCGTCCACAAGCTCCTCATAGGAGACCTTGATGCGGTCGTAGCGGGTGACCGTGACGGGCTCCTCGTGGGTGAAGCAGCCTTCGACCTGCTTGCTTGCAGCCAGCCCCAGCTTGATGATGGGGTTGAACATGACGTGCTGCACGTCCTTCTCGTCAACGTAGGCGAACAGGTTGTGCGTCACGCCGATCTGGTTGGCGTGCAGGCAGGCCGCCTCGTCGAGCGACTCCATGGTGTCCAGCAGGTCCTGCGCCACCTGGGCATCCTCGGCCGTTGCCTTCTCGCAGGGAGTGGACAGCACCGCTTCGTCGTGGACCAGTTCCTTGATTGCCATAAGACTTCCTCCGCTTCGACGCCGGCGCGCAAATGCACGAGAATGCGCAAGCCGACGTATTGCTTTACAATCGCTTTCGACATTTTAACGCATACGCTGGTGTACATCAGGGAGGGTTTGGGTTATGGCGAAAACGGACGCGCAGCTTGCCGATGGGCAGACGGCGAACGCCGCGCAGCGCCGTACGTTTTTGGTGGGCATCGCCTGCGCGCTTGCGGGTGCCGGATTGTGGGGCGTATCGGGTGCGTGCGCCCAGCATTTGTTCTCGCATTACGGCATCACGCCCATGTTCGCCACGGCCGTGCGCTCGCTCGTGGCCACGCTGTTCTTCTTTGGCGTGCTGGTGCTGCGACGCCGCTATATGCTCGAGCTGATATGGAAGAGCGAACTGCGCGTGAAGCTGTTTTTCCTGGTGTTCGGCGCCGCGCTGTTCGTCGACCAGTTTGCGTACGCCATGACCATCGCGTTCACCAACGCCGGCACCGCCACCGTGCTGCAGATGCTCAGCACGGTGTTCGTCATGCTGTTCACGTGCGTGATGGGGCGTCATTTGCCGAAAGGGAACGAACTTGCGGGCCTGATCTGCGCCTTCGCTGCAACGGTGCTTATCGCCACGCAGGGCGACCTGGGCACGTTGGTGCTGCCGGCGGCTGGTTTGTTCTGGGGCCTTTTGAACGCCATATGCGTTGCGATCTACGTGCTGACCCCGCGTGCCGCGGGCTTGTTCGACCGTTTCGGCAGTTTTGCGGCCACAAGCGTCGGCATGCTGGTGACGTGCGTGTGCTCGGGAATCGCGTACGCCATTCAGCTTGCCATGGGCATGGGCGCTCCCGAAGCGGTTGCGAGTATGGACGCGTTTGGCTGGCTGGTGCTCATCGGAGGCCTGGCATTTTTGGGGACGTTCGTGTCGTTCGGGCTGTATCTACGCGGCGTGGCGTTTGTGGGCTCGGTCACCGGCAGCTTGTTGGGCGCCGTCGAGCCGATCAGCGCCAGCGTGTGTGCTTGCGTGTTCCTGGGCACGGCGTTTTCCGGCTTCGATTGGGCGGGATTCGTGCTCATGCTGATCATGCTGGCGCTGGTGACGTTGGGCGGGAAGCCAAGATAACATAAGATATATTATCGATATTATTGAACGTACATTTAGATGTCGGTCTGGGTTGATTGACAAAGCAAAGTCAGCATTTCGTGAAGTCTGGATGAAGTTGTGAC
>URQU01000078.1 GCA_900550055.1 uncultured Coriobacteriaceae bacterium
TACGCCAACGAGGCCGGGGCGCCCGCAGGCGGCGCTGCGCCAGCGCGAACCCTGCAGGCCGAGTGCGCCAGCGCGAGCCCTGCAGAATGAGTGCGCCAGCGCTAACCCTGCAGGCCGAGGGCGTTCAGGATTGCCAAGGGCTGCTAGCAGGAAGCGCTGATGCCAGAGCCCCGCAGGCACCCTCGCGATGATCGCGTTTGAAATGCCTCACAACATCCGACTTACAGTACCCGTAAGACAACGCGTTGCAATTGGTATTCGTTGCGCACGATTAACGTATCGATGTGGCATATCCCACATCCGGGGCCTTTTACTATGGTGAATGATGACCGATTTACTCACTGTGCAGAAAATGCACAGTTTTAGGCCTGTTTTCGCTCTCCCACCCTGCGCTCCGCATCCCGGTCACCGTCCTACACCGGTTACCTTAGATAGCTGGATACACATTGCACTGGTGGGTTGTCATGTCCCTGCAAGCGCGTTTCAATCTGCGACCACCGTTCATCAAACGGGCACGTTTCTGACAGGGTCCGACGCGCTTGCTGCCAAAAAATGGGCGAGTGCGTGCGAGCAGACGGCGATCAGGGCCCGAACACAACCGGGCAGCGGTATCGGGACGCGGCAAATACTAATATACATGCGCTCATTACAATTAATGCTTCGTTCATATCGTACATCGTCGAGATAAACACGCACTCGCGCACTTTTTGGCAGCGAGCGCATCCAAGCATACGAAAAAAAGGGGGCCGCAGGCCCCCTTTTTTCGACAACTACGTATGCAACGACAGCTGAGTACGCCGCAACCTCCGCGTCCGCTGCGGCAACTGCACCTGCGGCGCCGGCCATCAACAACCCCGGTGCTGCAACTATGCACGCAACGGCGGCTATATACGCCAAAGCTACCGCGTACGCTATGGCAATCGCAATCGCAGCACTAGCAAACGATCGACCGCCTCCCCTACTTCGCCATGAGCTTCTGGATGCGCTCCATGGCCTCGACCGTGGCATCAGCGTCGCCGAAAGCGGTCAGGCGCACGTAGCCCTCGCCCGAGGGGCCGAAGCCCGCACCCGGCGTGGTGATGATGTTCGCCTCGGTCAGCAGCTTGTCGAAGAACTCCCAGCTGCCCACGCCCTCAGGCGTCTTGCACCAGATATACGGGCTGTTCACCGCGCCGTACACGGTGAACCCGGCGGCCTCGAGGCCCTCCTTGATCACGCGCGCGTTGTTGCGGTAGTACGCCAGCGTCTCCTCGATCTGGCGCTCGCCTTCCTCGGTGTAGATCGCAGCGGCACCGCGCTGGATGATGTAGCTGGCGCCGTTGAACTTCGTGCACTGGCGGCGATTCCACATGGCGTTGAGGCTCTGGCCGTCGCGGACCAGCTCCTTGGGCACCACGGTGTAGCCGCAGCGCGCGCCGGTGAAGCCCGCCGTCTTGGAGAACGAGCGGAACTCGATGGCGCAGGTCTTGGCGCCTTCCACCTCGTAGATGGAGTGCGGCACGCCCTCTTCGGTGATGAAACGCTCATAGGCGGCATCGAACATGATGATGGCGTCGTTGGCGTTGGCGTAGTCGACCCACACCTTCAGCTGCTCGGCGTTGAGCACCGTGCCGGTGGGGTTGTTCGGGCTGCACAGGTAGATGACGTCCGCACGGCCCTCGGGAAGCGCCGGGCAAAAGCCGTTCTCGGCAGTGGTGGGCATGTACACGATGTTCGTCCAGCGCTCGGCGGCTTCGTCGTAGTCGCCTGCGCGGCCGGCCATGGCGTTGGAATCCACATACACGGGATACACCGGGTCGCACACGGCCACCACGTTGTCGACGTCCAGGATGTCGCCGATGTTGCCGCAGTCGGACTTTGCGCCGTCGGAGATGAAGATCTCGTCGTCGGCGATGTCGACGCCGAGCGCATGGAAATCGCGCTTGACGATGGCGGCGCGCAGGAAATCATAGCCCTGCTCAGGGCCATAGCCGTGGAAGGTCTCGGACTTGGCCATGTCCTCGACGGCGGCGTGCATCGCCTCGATGACGGCCGGGACCAGCGGGCGCGTAACGTCGCCGATGCCCATCTTGATGAGCTTCGCCTCGGGGTGCGCCTCGGAGTACGCGGCGGTACGGCGGGCGATCTCGGAGAACAGATAGCTGCCGGGAAGTTTCTGATAATTCGGGTTGACCTTAGCCACGAAGGGCCTCCTTGCACGTTCGGTTTCCGCAAGCGGCGGCGCAACCGCGACCGCCGCAGTTTTCATATGGGCCCATTTTGCGGCGGATTTCCCCGAGATTTCCGAAATGTAACGTAGAGGCTCCCGGATTTAACACGGAAGCGCCGACACACGGCCGGCGCTTCACGAATGCGTCAAATAACGGCTGGAACCGCCCGAACTAGCGGATGTAGTTCGTCATCTGGCCGCGCTCGGCAACGGGAACGTCGATGCCCGCGGCCTTCCCGGCCTCGATGCACTTGAGCAGCCAGGCCATGTTCTGCCCGATGTTGCGCATGGTCTGCAGGCCCTCCGCATCCTGCGCGGCCTCGCCCGGCAGGCGCCCATGCACGTTGTTCCAGTAGGTGGACGACACGACGGGCATCTCGCAGATGGTGAAGTACTTGTTCAGCACGTCGAACGATGCCGTGGTGCCGCCACGGCGCGCAACGGCCACCGCAGCGCCGGGCTTATGGCGAAACGCCGCGCCACCTGCGTAGAACGCGCGGTCGAGCGCGCACAGGATGCGGCCCGAGGGGTGCGCGTAGTACACCGGCGTGCCGAAGACGAAGCCGTCGGCCTGCGCCGCTTTGGCGATCAGCTCGTTGACCACGTCGTTGTCGACGACGCACTTGCCGCCCAGCTCGGCGCACTTGCCGCAGGCGATGCAGTCGTTGACGGGCTTGTTGCCCAGCCACATGGTTTCCGTCTCAACGCCGTGCCCCTCAAGCGCGGCGGCAACCTCGGCGAGCGCAACCGACGTGTTGCCCTCCTGCCGCGAGCTGCCGTTGACCAGCAAAACCTTGCTCATAGGAATATCCTCTCATCTGGATGACCCGGTAGGTGTCGATTCCATTGTACAAGCGCCAA
Source organism: uncultured Coriobacteriaceae bacterium (assembly GCA_900550055.1). Taxonomy (GTDB): domain Bacteria; phylum Actinomycetota; class Coriobacteriia; order Coriobacteriales; family Eggerthellaceae; genus Senegalimassilia. The sequence continues at coordinate 3,071 of URQU01000078.1, forward strand.
CCGCCGCCAACCAAACAAGCACACACCCCAGACACTTCGGGGACGTAGCACTATGTGTCCGGACGTGCGGAGCACGAGCTGGTGTCCGAGCAGGCGGCTTGCACCCCATTCTGCTCCTTCGCCTCATGTCTCGATGCTTCGGGAAGCTAGTGTTAGCGCCCCAACGCTCGCTCGCCCGCTTGAGAGATGACGCCAGAAATGCAACATGAGTAGAGTTCTGGGCGGTTTTGCAGAAAATCAGGCCGATTTTTGCCATGGTTTTGGAGTTCTGTGCGGTTTTTCGCCGACTCTTTCGAAGGACGATGCAGCCGACCTGGGCAAACGCCCAGCCTTAAGAGCCTTTCATGCTAATTCTACCTGCAAAACCGCCCAGAAGATCCAACGCTTGAACCAGCACACAACACTCAGCTGCGTATTTCCCAACCACGCACCCTCGCAGCCCACTTCCCGCGCCCTTTGCGCGGCGCGATTCCGGACAGTTAGTGCTACGTCCCCAAAGTGTCCGGCCCGAAGTGTCCGGCCACGCCCCGCGCGCCGGGCTCGCCTTATAATGAAAGGCAACCTTACGCCATCGCCTGAAAGGCCCCGCCATGAATCACCTGCCCACCGGCAAAACCAGCATCACGCCCGCCAGCCCTTCGCATATCGAGGTGCGCGGGGCGCGTGTCCATAACCTGCGGAACGTGAACGTCGACATCCCGTTGGGTCAGCTGGTGGGCGTGTGCGGCGTCTCGGGCAGCGGGAAAAGCTCGCTTGCCCTGGGCGTTTTGTACGCAGAGGGCTCGCGTCGCTATCTGGAAGCGCTGTCCACGTACACGCGTCGGCGCATGGGGCAGGCCGCGCGCGCCGACGTCGACGAGGTGCGCTACGTCCCCGCCGCCCTGGCGCTGCACCAACGCCCGAGCGTCCCCGGCGTGCGCAGCACCTTCGGCACCATGTCCGAGCTGCTGAACAGCCTGCGCCTGCTGTTCAGCCGCGTGGGCAGCCACCCGTGCCCGCACTGCGGCACCTACGCCCCGCCCTCCATGTCGGTGGCCGCCGAGCAGCCGATCACGTGCGCAACCTGCGGAAAGACCTTCTTCGGGCCCGGCGCCGAGGAGCTTGCCTTCAACAGCGGCGGCGCCTGCCCCACCTGCGGCGGCACCGGCACCGTGCGGCGCGTGAACGAGGCCGCGCTGGTCCCCGACGAGAGCAAAACCATCAACGAGGGCGCCGTGCTTCCCTGGGGAAGCCTGATGTGGGACCTCATGAAGCAGGTGTGCGGCGAGATGGGCGTACGCCTTGACGTGCCGTTTTCCGAGCTCACGCCCGAGGAACGCGACATCGTCTTCCACGGCCCCGCCGAAAAGCGCCACATCCTGTACAGGGCGAAGAAAGGCGACAACTTCGCCGAACTCGACTTCACCTACTACAACGCCGTCTACACCGTGGAGAACGCGCTGGCGAAGGCGAAGGACGAGAAAGGCCTGGCGCGCGTGGCCCGCTTCCTAACCGAGGGGCCGTGCCCGGATTGCGAGGGCACGCGCCTGTCGGCGGCGGCGCGCGGCCCGCTCGTGCGCGGTATAAACCTGGCGAAGGCGTGCGAGATGACGCTCGACGAAGCCGTGACCTGGGTAGATGGCGTCCCGGAAACGCTCGCCGAGAACCTGCGCCCCATGGCGGTCTCCATCTGCGAGTCGTTCCAGCATACGGCGCGGCGGCTGCTTGAGCTGGGACTGGGCTATCTGTCGCTCGATCGCGCAGGCTCCACGCTGTCCACCGGCGAACGCCAGCGCGTGCAGCTGGCGCGCGCCGTGCGCAATCGCACCACCGGCGTGCTCTACGTGTTGGACGAGCCCTCCATCGGCCTGCACCCCGCCAACATCGACGGCCTGCTCGGCGTTATGCGCGACCTGTTGGCCGACGGCAACTCGGTGGTGATGGTCGATCACGACACGCGCATCCTGGCCGCGGCGGACTACCTGGTGGAAATGGGCCCAGAAGCCGGAGCGGGCGGCGGGCACGTGGTCGCCTGCGGCACGCCGGGCGAGTTGCGGGCCGATGACCGCTCGCTGATCGGGCGGTATTTGCCGGATGTCGAAACGAAGGGCGCCGCAGACGCGCCGCCGGTGGCTGCCGCGACGCCGAACGCGGTAGCAACCGCATCGGCCAAGCCGGGAACGCAAACCGCGGCGGAATCGTCGGCGGGCGAAGCGGCGACGCCGAATGCGTCCGCCGCATCGGCGGGGGCAAGCGTTTGCATGGCGGAAGCCCCCGAAGCTGCGCCCCTTTCCGTGTCCGCGCCCGACCCCATGTCCAACGTGCGCCCGCGCTGCCCGGATGGACAGCTGTTCGAGCGCGGCACCATCCACCTGGAAACCAGCCCGCTGCACACCGTGCACGCGCTGTCGGTAGACCTGCCCATCAACCGGTTGACAGCGGTGACCGGCGTATCGGGAAGCGGCAAGACCACGCTGGTGCTCGAGGAGCTGATTCCCGCACTGAACAGCGCAAACGCAGGCGAAAACCTGCCCGCCAGCGTGCTCGACATCGACCCCGCCGGCATCGTCCGCGCGCAGCTTATCGATGCAACCCCCATCGGTGCGAACGTACGCTCGACCGTCGCCACCTATTGCGGGGTGCTCGACGACCTGCGCCGCGCCTTCGCGCGCACCGAGGAGGCGAAGGCCGCGGGTTTGAAGGCAGGCGCGTTCTCCTACAACACCGGCAAGCTGCGCTGCCCCACCTGCGACGGAACCGGCCAGGTGTCGCTTGACGTGCAGTTCCTTCCCGATGTTGATGTGCCCTGCCCCGATTGCCGCGGCCGCCGCTACAGCGGCGACGCCGACGCCATCACCTGGAACGGGCACACGCTCGCGCAGCTTATGGCCATGAGC
>URQU01000079.1 GCA_900550055.1 uncultured Coriobacteriaceae bacterium
CGCCCAAGGTGGCGAAATCGTTCTCCAGGGCCTCGCGCTTCTTGCTGTCGTAGAGGGCCGCAGCCGGGTGGAAAATGGGGAACACCTTGAAACGCCCCGCCCGCTGCAGCGTGCCGTGCAGGCGCGTGATGCCCACGTCGGTCTTCAGGATGAACTTCGTGGAGAAGTTGCCCAGCGTGACGATGTACTCCGGGTTGATGGTACGCGTCTGCTCGCGCAGAAACGGCGTGCAGGCCTGAATTTCCTCGGGACGCGGATCGCGGTTGGAAGGGGGACGGCACTTCAGCACATTGGCGATGTAGACGTCCTCGCGAGACAACCCGGCAATGGCCAGAAGCTCGTTGAGGTACTTGCCGGCCGCGCCCACGAAGGGCTCGCCTTGCAGGTCTTCGTTCTTGCCCGGCGCCTCGCCGATGATCATGACGCGTGCTTCGGGATTGCCCACGCCGAACACCGTCTGCGTGCGACCGTCGCACAAGGGGCAGCGGCGGCAGGCGGCCACCTGGACTTGCAAGTCTTCTAGCGGAATGTGGGGGTGCTCCATCGGGCGTCCTTCTTTCTTGAGTTCCTCGTCGGGACTCGCCTCGGGCGAGCGCCGGGAGGGGGTGCCGTGCTCAAACAGCATTCTATGGCATTTCTCACCGAGAGTCGCGGCATTTTCGTATGCCATAGAATGAACTGCGCGCGGCACCCCCTCCCGGCGCTCGCTGCGCATCGTTTTCTACACGTACAACCTTGGCAGTCGAGAACAGCCGAAACCGATGGCCACCTCGTGCTGGATGGTGCCCAGCGTTTCGGCCATTTGATCGATGGTGACCGAGGCCTCGCCCTGCTCCCCCACGATGGTCACCGTATCACCGATCTGCGGATCAAGGTCGTTGCGCTGGCGCAGGTTCACTTCGAACATGGACTGGTCCATGCAGATGTTGCCTACCTGGTGAAAGCGCCGGCCGGCCAACAGCACGTCGGTGCGGCCGGAAAGGCCCCGGCGGAAGCCGTCGGCGTAGCCGATGGGCATGGTGCAGATCTTCACGGCGCCGGGGCTGCGGTAGTTCAAACCGTAGCTGACGCCCTCCCCCACCGGCAGCGTCTTCACGTCGGTGATGCGGGCCTTCACACTCATGGCCGGCTTCAGATCGATCATCGGGTAGGCCTCGGGGCACGGGTAGAATCCGTACAGCGAAATGCCGAGGCGCACCATGTCCAGCTGCACCTCTGGGTAGCGGATGGCGGCCGCGGAGTTCGCCGCGTGCACGATGCCCGGGTTGATGCCGGCCGCGCGCAGGGCGTTCACGGCTTCCGAGAAGCGCTTGACCTGCCGCTCGAAGTCGATGGTGCCGGGGCAGTCGGCCGTGGCAAAGTGGGTGAAGGTGCCCACCAGATCGAGCGCCCGATGGAACGATATCTGTCGCGCGAATTCCACGACCTCGTCCCAGCGCACGCCGATGCGGTTCATGCCCGTGTTGATGGCCAGATGATAGGGCGCACGCAGACCCATGGAATCTGCGGCCTCGGCATATTTGATGGCGAACTCGGGAGAGTACACCGCCGGCATGATCTTGTACGCGAGCAGCAGCGGGATGGCGCTGGCAGGCGGCTCGGCAAGCATGAGAATCGGGGCGTTGACCAGGCCTTCTCGCAGCTTGATGCCTTCATCGACCGTGGCGACGCCCAAGTAGTCGGCGCCGGAGTTCAGCGCCGTCTTCGCAACGCGCACCGTACCGTGGCCATATGCGTCAGCCTTCACGACGGCCATCATGTGGCGACCCGAGCCGATCATCTTCTTGACGGCGGAGGCGTTATGGCGAATGGCGTTCAGGTCGATTTCCAGCCAGGCCCAGCGACGGTCCTTTTCGGGGATGGTGGCCAGCTTCTCGGGGTCGAACTCCACGCGACCCTCGGCGTTTTCGCCGTCTGCGGAATATGACGCCGCCGCTTCCTCGCGGTCGCGGTTGTATTGGAACGCGCCGCGCGCCTCGTTGGCGGCGTCGGATGCGGCCTCGCGCTCGGTCAGGAAGCCGTTCACCCCGCGACGAGGCGTTTGCGCAGGCGCAGGCTGACCGGCATGAGCCGCGCGCTGGGCTTCGCGTTCGCGGATGGCGTCCGCCGCGCTGGTACCGCCCGCCGGCTTGCGAAACGCGAAACCAGTGAAACCGTTGGGAAGCTGAGTATTGTCTGCCATGTTCTGCACCCTCTTGAAACCTTTGCTCTGCCCGAATGCGCAGGTCGGCGAGGACGCAGACGCGCGCGACGGGTCTCCCGTATAGCGGAGACAAGTATATCACTGGGGAAATGCGGGAACGCTTCTGCGCAAAGCCTGCAGATACCGGAAACAAGCGGGCAAAACGCCGCCGGACACTTGGGGACGGAGGGTTTTCTGTCCGGAATCCGACGCTTGGGGACGCAGACCCCTCCTTCGGAGAACGAAGCATGAACCATCCGCTCAAATGTCGACGTCTGGTAAGGGAAAGCCGACTGGCGCAACGAACTGCCCTACGACGTGCTTGCGCGACGCGTGTTTTCAAACCCCACTCCCCTACGTTTACCGGGATTAAGCAACGCTTTTCGAAGAATGCGTCCATAAAATCAGCATGGATAAGCTACAATAAGCACAAGTGGTTTACGGGCTGGCAGCGGTTCGCAATCAATCCATTCGCAAAGCCCGCCCAGGACAAGAGAAATGGAGTACCGCCATGCTATGCCCTAACTGCGCTTCCGAAAACGTCGCCGATGCGAAATTCTGCGGCAACTGCGGAACGCCGCTGAGCGCCGCCGCACCGCAGCCCGAGGCACCTGCCGCCCCCGAAGCTCCCGCAGCCCCTGCCGCGCCAGTGCCGCCCGCTGCGCCGGTTCCGCCGGCCGCACCCGCGGCGACCGCCGCGCCGGCCCCGCCTGCAGCTCCGGTCCCGCCGGTCGCCCAGCAACCGGCCGTAACCCCGCAGCAATACGTCGCCGCCCAGCAGCCGGCAGCGCCGCAGCCCTACGCCGCTGCACCGCAGCAACCGTACGCCGCGTCGCAGCCGCCTTACGGCGCCCCCATGCCCGAGCAAACGTACGTCGTGGAGGGAAGCAACCAGACGCTGCGCCTGATCGCGTTCATCATGAACATCGTCGCCCTGGTCGTCATCGGAATCGGCGGCATTGCAACGCTCGGTGTCGGCCTTGTTCCCTTGGCCTGGGGCATTCCCATGACCGTTCGCTCCTGGGGTGTCTACAAGGGCAAAAAGCCCAATACCGTGGCCCTTGGCGTTTGCACCCTGCTGTTTCTGAACATGGTTTCCGGCATCCTGCTGCTGGTTGCTCAGAAAGACAAGTAAGCAGAAGGCGCTTCACCAGGCGAAACAGCGCAAAAGGCTGCAAAACGCGAAACGAAACCGCAGCACAACGCGGGTCCCAACGCAAAGCGGGTCCCGCAGCTCAAATCGAGCTGCGGGACCCGCTGCCGTATTCGCTCTACAACAATCGCGAAGCCCCCTCGCACGCATTGCCTTCAGCATGCAGCTTACGGTAAACGGAAGCTAGCGCCATTTCGCCTGCGGCAAGGCACTTGGGAGCAGAGGCCTATCCGCTCAGAGGAAAACGCACTGTATATTTCGCCCGGCCGGGTTTTGTTTGCGACGCAAGAATCGCCCGTTTTGTCCACCTGTGGCCAAAACGGGCGATTCTTGCTCGCTTACACGCTACGTGGTGGACCTTTTCAACGATTATTTGCTGATGGAGAGCCATTTCTCCTCAAAACCGCACTTCTGAGGGCTAAATCCCGCGAAGAATCGTTCTCTTGTCCAGAGGCGGCCAAAATGAACGACTCTTCGCAGCTCACGAAAGAAAACGCCTGCTTCCGCCAAGATAGGCTAAAGCAGGCGTCCTTTGCGCTACAACGATCGGGAAGCCCCCTTGCACGCATCGCCTTCAACATGCAGCTTGCGGCAAATGGGAGCTAGCGCTATTTCACCCGCGGCCAGACACTTGGGGACGGAGGCCTATCCGGCCGAAAGAAAACGCCCGCTTCAGCCACGATAGGCTAAAGCAGGCGTCCTTTGCGTTATGCATTGCTGCGCATCTTGGCAGCTACCGCAGCTCCAGCCTTAATGGCGCGATGGAAGCATAGTGCGGTGAAAGCATGGTGCGGTGGAAGCGCGCTGGTCTCTAGTGGCCGCCGCCGGCCATCATCTTCACGGCGTGCGGAAGCGCGGCTACAATGCCGTCCCAGTTCTCGCGGGCGGCCTTCTCGCTGCCCGGAAGGTTCACCACCAGGTGCGTGCCGCGCTGCATGCACAACGCGCGCGAGAGCATGGCGAACGGCGTGATGGCCAGGCTGTGGGCGCGCATGGCCTCGGCGATGCCGGGCACGTTGCGGTCGCACACGGCCTGCGTGGCCTCGGGCGTAACATCGCGCAGCGACAGGCCGCTGCCGCCGCAGGTCAGCACGACGTCGGCGTCGATGGTGTCGCATGCTTCCACGATGGCGGCGCTGATCTGCGGCACCTCGTCCTTCACCACCACGTGGCTTTTGCACGCCCAACCGTTGTCGGCGATGAGCTGCTCGAGCGCCGCGCCAGCGGTGTCCTGCTTCATGCCGCGCGTATCCGAGCAGGTGATGATGGCGAACGTGATGGGCGCGGACGCGTGATCGTGTTCGGTCATTGGTTCCTCCTTATATAAAGGTTAAGCGCCGGCGAAGCGTGTGCCGGCCGTCTCCGCTGCAGGCCTTCCCTGCCCGCAGCCCGGCTTGTCGAGATCGGGCGCTTCCCGATCATCGGGGCCGCAGGCCTTCCGCCCACGGCCCGCCGTCAACCAGTCGGGCAGGCGCCGGTTACAGGCACACGTCCTCGTTGACGTCGAGCAGGATGCACTCGACCAGGCTTCCCGCCGTGCGGCCTTCCCCGCCCTCGGGCAGGACGGCCAGGCAGTTGCTGCGCTGGATGACGCCGAACAAACCCGAGCTCTGGTTCTTCGCCGGCTCGACGACATACGCTCCGTCGGCGTCCTTCGTGATGGTGGCGCGCAGGTAGATGCGGCGCGGGTCGCGCTTCTTCGCGTCGCGCGCGAGACGCGCCTTCACGAGCGGGCGCTGCAGATTGGAATACCCCTGCATCTTGCGCAGCGCCGGACGGATGAGCATCTCGAAGCCGCAGTACGCCGCAGCCGGGTTGCCCGGCAGACCGAATACGGGCGTGCCGTTGACCAGGCCAAACGTCTGCGCTTTGCCCGGGCGCATGTTCACACGGGTCATGAGTAGCTCACCGGTCTGCTCGACGCAGGGCTTGATGAAGTCGAAGTCGCCATCGGACGCGCCGCCGCTGGTGACCACGAAGTCGTACTCGCGCACCGCTTCGAGCACCGCGACCTTCAAGGCCTCGAGCGAATCCTCCACGATGGGCAGCATGGTGGGAAGCGCGCCCGCGGCGCGGGCGGCCGCGGCCAGCGCATAGCCGTTGGAATTGCGGATCTTGCCCGCGACGGGAACCTGGGTGGGCGGCACGAGCTCGCTGCCGATGGAGATGATGGCCACACGCGGACGGCGCGGGGTGGGAACCTCGGTCACGCCGCAGCCGGCCAGAAAGCCCACGCCGGCGGCGTTGATGACCTCGCCGGCGCGCACGACGGCCTCGCCGGCGCGCGCCTCCTCGCCCGCTTCGCGCACGTTGCCGCGCAGCTTGGCAGGCGCCTCGAAGGCGACGCGGCTGCCGGGGCGGCCGTCGCCTTCCACGTTGCGCACGATCTCGTACTTCACCACGGCGTCGGCGGCCGCGGGCAGCGGCGCGCCGGTCATGATGCGCACGCATGCGCCCTCGGGGATGTCGCCCTCGAAGGTGTCTCCGGCGGCAACCTCCGCGATAACGTCCAGCTCGACGGG
>URQU01000080.1 GCA_900550055.1 uncultured Coriobacteriaceae bacterium
GGCGAGCGCGTCTGCCGCGCCATCCGCGACAACTCCGACGTGCCCATTATCATGCTCACCGCCAAGGGCGAGGTCGAGGACCGCATCATCGGCCTGGAGCTGGGTGCCGACGACTACCTGGTCAAGCCGTTCAGCCCGCGCGAGCTGGTCGCCCGCGCCCGCGCGCTGCTGCGCCGCGTGCATGCCGATTCCGAGCCCCAGCGCGAGGTGCTCGAGTTCGGCGAGCTCACCATCGACGTGTCCGGCCACAAGGTCATGGTCTCCGGCAAGGAGATCGACCTCACGGCCAGCGAGTTCAAGCTGCTCACCACGCTGTCCCGCTATCCGGGCCGTGTGTACTCGCGCATGGAGCTGGTGGAGAAGGTGCTCGGCTACGACTTCGAGGGCTACGAGCGCACCATCGACTCCCATGTGAAGAACCTGCGCGCCAAGATCGGCGATAACCCGCGCAACCCCAAGTGGCTGCACACCGTGCACGGCGTGGGCTACCGCTTCGAGGACCCCACCAAGCAGGGTCAGTAAGCTAGCAAGCGCGCGGCCGCAAGCGCGCGGCCGCGCCTCCTTCCTGGAAGAAAGGCCGCGAGCCCACGTGGATACCGATACCAATACAACGCAAGAAGCTCCTTCGACCGGCTCCGCCACCACGGGGCCGGTCGTGGTTGAGCGCCCCTCCGAGGAAAAGAAAAGGCGCAAGCCGTATCAGGGCGTGGTGAACTGGTGGAACAGCCTGACGTACACCACGCGTATGACCATGGCGTTCGCCCTGATCGCCGCCATGACCGCCATGGTGGCCATCGGCGTGCTGTCGTTCGTGTGGCAGCAGCATTTCCATACCTACACGCAGGAGAACATGGAATCGCTCGCCGAAAGCACGGCAACGCGCATCGAGGAGGTGTACAACACCTCCCATACCCTGCACGACCCGCAGGTCGAGGCCGTGGCGAAGTATGCCGAAAGCCTGAACAGCGGCGTGGGCGTGGCGGTCGTCGACAACACCACGGGCAAGGCCGTGTACGATTCCTCGGCGGTCACCATCGATGACGGTACGGGGTCGTCCCGAAGCGAATCGGGCGCGGGCGTGTCGTCGAGCTCGGGCAGCGGCCGCACGTTGGCGCCTCCGATCAGCGCCAGCCAGCAGTTCGCCAGCGCGCCCATCGAGTACGGCGGCGCGGCGGTGGGGTCCGTGCGCATCTGGGTGTACGGAAGCGAGACCCTGCTCACGCAGGCCGACGAGCAGTTCTCCAACAACTCCTATCAGGCCATGGTGTTCGCAACGGTGCTGGCCATCGTGCTGGCGTCGTGCATCGGCTTCCTGTTCGCGCGCACCCTGGTGCGCCCCGTCAACACCATGGCGCAGACCGCCCGCGCCATCAAAGAAGGCGACCTGTCGGCGCGCACGGGCATCCGCGGCGAGGACGAGATTGCGCGCCTGGGCATGACCTTCGATGAGATGGCTGATTCCATCGAGCGCGACCGCAAGCTCGAGCGCCGCCTGACCACCGACGTCGCGCACGAGCTGCGCACGCCGCTTATGGCCATCCAGGCAACGGTCGAGGCCATGGTCGACGGCGTGTTCGATGCCGACGAGGAGCGCCTTGAAACGGTGAACGGCGAGGTCAAGCGCCTAAGCCGTCTGGTCGACGCCATCCTGAAGCTCTCGCGCCTGGAGAATCGCAGCACGCCCATGAAGAAGGAAGTGCTCGAAGTGGGCGACCTGATCAGCGGCATCATCGCCACGCATGAGGCCTACGTGTCCGATTCGGGCCTCAAGCTCATCTACGAGGTGGAGCGAGGCGTGCGCGTGCGCGGCGACGCGGACATGATCCGCCAGGCAACCGCCAACCTCATCTCCAACGCGGTGCGCTACACGCCAGAGGGCGGTACCGTCACCGTCAGCGTTTCCAGCCACGAGGGCATGTGCGCCATCGCCGTGCGCGACACGGGCATCGGCCTTTCGCCCGACGAGGCGAAGATGGTGTTCTCCCGCTTCTGGCGCGCGGATGCCGGGCGCACGCGCGAGAGCGGCGGCCTGGGCATCGGCCTTTCCGTGGTGAAGGAGATCGTCGACCGCCACAACGGCTACGTGGACGTGGAGGGCGAGAAGGGCGTGGGCGCCTGCTTCACCATCAACCTGCCGCTGTACTATGAGGGCGACGAGCAGCGCGAGCAGCGCCAGCAGCAGCGCCAGCAGCAACAGCAGCAACGCGAGCAGCAGCAACAGCAGCGCCAGCAGCAGCGCGAGGCGCAGCGCCACCAGAAGGAGCAGCAGCGCGCCCAGCAACATGCGCAGAAAACGGGGATACCGTTCGGACGGTCGCACGACAACGGAAAATAGACGATAATGGCAACGTTACAGTCACGCCGCAAACGGCGCGCAAATGCCGGCCGGGCGCCGATCGCGCCCGGCGCAACTCTCATGGGGAAAGGATAAGCAGGCATGAGCGGAATCGATATCAAGCCGGACGCACAGGGCAAGGTGCGCGACATCTACGACCTGGGCGACAAGCTGTTGATGGTGGCCACCGACCGCATCTCGGCGTTCGATTACATCCTGGAGGACGAGATCCCGCACAAGGGCGCGGTGCTCACGCAGATCTCGCTGTTCTGGCTCGAGCAGCTCAAGGACGTCATCGGCAACCATCTGATCAGCGCCGACGTGGCCGACCTGCCCGAGCAGTTCAAGCCCTACGCCGACTACCTGCGCGGCCGCTTCATGCTGGTGAAGAAGGCCGAGATGTTCCCCGTCGAGTGCATCGTGCGCGGCTACCTTGCCGGTAGCGGTCTGAAGGAGTACCAGCAGCAGGGCACCGTGTGCGGCATCGAGCTGCCCGAGGGCCTGGTGAACTCCTCCAAGCTCCCCGAGCCCATCTTCACGCCCTCCACGAAGGCCGAGATCGGCGACCACGATGAGAACATCAGCTTCGAGCGCTGCGCGCAGATCCTCGGCGAGGACGCCGCCACGCAGCTGCGCGACCTGGCCATCAAGGTGTACTCCGTCGCTCGCGACCATGCCGCTGAGAACGGCATCATCATCGCCGACACGAAGTTCGAGTTCGGCGTCATCGACGGCCAGATCATCCTGGCCGACGAGGTGCTCACGCCCGACTCCAGCCGCTTCTGGCCGGGCGACGCCTACGAGCCGGGCCGCGATCAGGCCAGCTTCGACAAGCAGTACGTGCGCGATTGGCTCAACGCCAACTGGGACCGCCAGGGCAATCCGCCGCATCTTCCCCAGGAGGTCATCGAGCGCACCAGCCAGAAGTACATCGCGGCTTACGAGAAGATCTCCGGCAGGAAGTTCGACTTCTAAGCCCCAGGCCCGGCAGGGCCGCATAAGCAGTAAAGGTTCGCAAGGGCGCATGCGGCGTTCCGGATCGGCCCCAGGCAACCGGCGCCGGCATCAAGCCGGTCCGCGCGTCGAAGGAGATGCGGGACGCCGCACGCGACCGCAGCAGGAGTAGGTTCGCTTGCCGGCAGGCGGGCGAAGGAGTGAGAATGACACAACGCAACCCCATGAACGAGCGCTATCAATCCGAGGACCGCAAGGGTGCCACGCGCAAATCGGCCGCTTCCGCGAAGCCGGTTTCGAAGGCCGCATCCTCGGTGCGCATCGAGTCAACGAAGAAGACGCCCCAGCAGAAGAAGGCCGAGCGCAAGCAGCAACGCGCCAAAAACGCCGAGCGCGACCGCCAGTTCTACAACCCGCCCACCCCTGAATACAAGCGCCTGCGCAAAGTCTGGTGGGTGTGCCTGATCTTGGCCATCGTCCTGACCATAACCAGCTTCGCCGGCAACGGCCTCGGCATGCCTGCGCCCATCATGTACGTCACTTTGGGTCTGGCTTACGTGTTCATCATCGCCGCTCTGTACATCGACATGGGCAAATGCCGCAAGTTGCGTCAGAAGTACGCCGATGAGGTGCTCAGCCACCCCACCAAGGAGATGCGCGCCGCCGAGAAGAAGGCCAAGGCGCAGCAGCGCGCCGCCGAGAAGCAGGCGGCAGAGCAGCCCGCCGATCCCGAGCCCAAGAAGAAGGGCCTGTTCGGCTTCGGCAAAAAGAAGAAGGACGAGTAGGCGCGGCCAAGCAGGCCGCCAGCCCGTCTCGGCCCAATAAGGCGGAAAACAAACGGGTGCCCATGCGGTGCCCGCTTGCATTTTAGGAAGGAAGCGGGGCGGGGCCGTCGCCCTTGCCCCGCACGATCGCGGATGGCGAGCCATCCGCATAGACGACTAGGAAGGACGTCCATGGTTTCCCGCATCTATGTGGAGAAGAAGCCCGGCTTCGACGTTGAGGCCCAGCAGCTGGCGCACGAGCTGCGCAGCATCCTGGGCATCGCCTCGCTCGAGGGTTTGCGTTTGGTGAACCGCTACGACGTGGAAGGCATCTCGCAGGAGCTGTTCGATCAGTGCGTTCCCACCGTGTTCAGCGAGCCCCAGGTCGATGTGGCGTCGGCCGAGCTGCCCCAGGCCGACGGCGCTCAGGTGTTCGCCGTGGAGTTCCTGCCCGGCCAGTTCGACCAGCGCGCGGCATCGGCAAGCGAATGCATCCAGCTGATCAGCCAGGGCGAGCGCCCCGAGGTTCGCAGCGCGAAGGTGTACCTGCTGTCCGGTCCGCTGTCCGATCAGGACGTCCAGGCCATCAAGCGCTACGTCATCAACCCCATCGAGGCGCGCGAGGCTTCGCTTGAACAGCGCGACACGCTTGCCATGGCGCAGCCCCAGCCCGAGCCGGTCGAGGTGCTCGAGGGCTTCCTCGACCTTGATGCCGCCGGCCTGGCGCGGTTCATCGCCGATCGCGAGCTGGCCATGGACGAGGCAGATCTGGCGTTTTGCCAGCAGTACTTCCAGAGCGAAAACCGTTGCCCCACCATCACGGAAATCAAGATGATCGACACCTACTGGTCCGACCACTGCCGTCACACCACGTTCGGCACCGAGATGACCGACGTGTCCATCGACGACCCGCGCGTGCAGGCCGCCTTCGACCAGTACATGGACATGCGCAACGAGCTGGGTCGCCAGGCCAAGCCCGTCTGCCTTATGGACATGGGCACCATCGGCGCGAAGTGGCTCAAGTCCAAGGGCGTGCTCACGGGCCTGGACGAGTCCGAGGAGATCAACGCCTGCACGGTGAAGTGCAAGGTGGACGTCGACGGCGAGGAGCAGGACTGGCTGTACCTGTTCAAGAACGAGACGCACAACCATCCCACGGAGATCGAGCCGTTCGGCGGCGCGGCAACGTGCCTGGGCGGCGCCATCCGCGACCCCTTGTCGGGCCGCAGCTACGTGTACCAGGCCATGCGCGTCACCGGTGCCGCCAATCCGCTGGCGCCCGTGTCCGAGACGCTGCCCGGCAAGCTGCCGCAACGCAAGCTGGTCACCACGGCCGCTGCCGGCTATTCCAGCTACGGCAACCAGATCGGCCTGGCAACCGGCCAGGTCAACGAGCTGTATCACCCCGGCTATGTGGCCAAGCGCATGGAGATCGGCGCCGTTGTGGCCGCAACGCCGGCCGACCATGTGCGCCGCGAAACGCCCGAGGCGGGCGACGTGGTGGTGCTGCTGGGCGGCCGCACCGGCCGTGACGGCATCGGCGGCGCCACGGGCAGCTCCAAGGAGCACAACCTGGAGTCGCTGGAACATTGCGGCGCCGAGGTGCAGAAGGGCAACCCGCCCGAGGAGCGCAAGATCCAGCGCCTGTTCCGCCGCGGGGAGGCCACGCGCCTCATCAAGCGCTGCAACGACTTCGGCGCGGGCGGCGTGTCCGTCGCCATCGGCGAGCTGGCCGACGGCCTG
>URQU01000081.1 GCA_900550055.1 uncultured Coriobacteriaceae bacterium
AGTCATGGCCTTGCGCTCACCGAAGCGATACCACGTGTCCGATACCTTATATAGATCGGCCGTTCCCTTGTAGGCCGCCACACAGCGCGCCGCGTCGCCCTCGCCGTCATGCACGTACACGTATCCGGCGGTTTTCACTGCGTCCTGGGCCACGTCGCTGAATCGCGCGATCTCCATGTCGGGCGTGCGCGCCGGCGGCGCGACCTGCGGTTCGTCGCAGGCGAACACGCGCCCGTACCTATCCAGGTACGCCACGATGCGCATGACCTGGTCGCTGGGGGAATCGCCTTCCAGATGCACCAGGTACATGCCGCCGCTTTTCGGCTTCGGCCGCATCACGCGGCCGCCCACCACGCCGAACGCCCCGGAAAAAACCGTGCCGTCGGCGAGCGCGGGCATGGCGTCGCGCAAAACCTTGCAACGCACGCCCAACAGCTTCTCGTGCGGCTCAAGCCGCCACAAGCCCTCTTTTCCCGCAACCTTTTGCACGCTGAACCATCCTTTCAAATGCTGGCGAATAGCTTACCAGAGTATGCGGAAAGCCGCCGACCTGCTGGTCGACGGCTTTCCGTCATCGATGGATGCGCTGCAGCGAAAGGGGTTTCCGAACCGGACACTTAACGCTACGTCCCCTAGTGTCCGAAGCGATACGAAAGCGCCGCCTGCCTTTTCGGCAAGCGGCGCTCTGCGATCAAAGCCTATGTATTGCGGGTGCGGGCGCTAGCCCTCCACGCGCTGGGAGTTCTCGAACGTGAAGCGGCCCATCTTCACGCCGCCCAGGATGTGGATGTGGAAGTGCTTGACCGTTGCGGCGGAGTCGGGGCCGGTGTTCATAACCGTGCGGAAGCCGGACTCGCGCACGCCCTTGAGCTCGGCGACCTTCGGCACCACGGACAGCATATGGCCGAGCACCTCGGCAGGGATGCCGTCGCACAGATCGTCGTAGTGCTTCTTCGGGACGATCAGGGTGTGCACGGGGGCCTCGGGCTCGATGTCGTCGAACGCGAAGCAGATATCGTCCTCGTACACCTTGTTCGTGGGGATCTCCCCGGAGATGAGTTTGCAGAACAGGCAGTCATCGGCCATTTGAGGTTCCTTTCGTCGAAGGGGTGCGGCGGCATGGCGCCGATCCGCACGAACAGTTTACCGCACGGGGCCGCATCGCGACCTCGTGAACCTGTTGCAGCGGGAACTTCCCCGCCGGTCAGCGCTTACAGATGCGAAACCACCAGATCGCCCATGCCGGCGCAGCCGACCACCTTGTCGGCGGGCGTCGCGGCGTCCTTCAGATCGCCCGTGCGCCAGCCCTTGTCGAGCACCTCGGTGACCGCACGGCGGATATCGTCGGCCGCCTCGTTCATGCCGAAGCTGTAGCGCAGCATCATCTCGACGGACAGGATCTGCGCCAGCGGGTTGGCAATGCCCTTGCCGGCGATATCCGGGGCGCTGCCGTGGCTGGGCTCGTACAGCGCCGTGGAGTCGCCCAGGCTTGCGGAGGCCAGCATGCCAAGGGAACCCGTGATCTGCGCGGCCTCGTCGGAGAGGATGTCGCCGAACATGTTCTCGGTGACCACCACGTCGAAGTCGGCAGGGCGGTTGATCAGCTGCATGGCGGTGTTGTCCACCAGCAGGTCCTCGATCTGCACGTCGGGGTACTCCTGCTCGCCGATGCGGTGCACGATCTCGCGCCACATGCGGCTGGTCTCGAGCACGTTGGCCTTATCGACGCTGGTCACCTTGCCGCGACGCTTGCGTGCGGCCTCGAACGCCTGGCGGGCGATGCGCTCCACCTCGTACTCGCGGTACTCGAGCGTGTCGTAGGCGCGCTGGCCTTTGGCGCCATCGGTGCCGGCGCCTTCCTCGTCGTAGAAGCGCTCGCGCTTGCCGAAGTACAAGCCGCCGGTGAGCTCGCGCACGATCATGAGGTCGACGCCCTCGATGACCTCGGGCTTGAGCGTGGAAGCGCCTGCAAGCGCATCGAAGATCTGCACAGGGCGCAGGTTGGTGTACAGGCCCAAGCCCTTGCGGATGCCCAAAAGGCCCGCCTCGGGACGCGGTGCGGCGGGGTCGGTGGTATCCCACTTCGGACCGCCCACGGCAGCAAGCAGCACGGCATCGGCGGCTTTCGCGGCCTCGAGCGTGGCGGCCGGCAGCGGATCGCTCGTCGCGTCGATGGCGGCGCCGCCGATAAGCGACTCCTTGCAATCGAAGCGCGTGTCGTACTTCGCGCCGACGGCGTTGAGGACCTTCACGCCCTCCGCGATGATCTCAGGGCCGATGCCATCGCCCGGCAACAGGCAGATGTCGTATTGCTTCGTCATGATGCGAGCCTCTTTCAAAAAGTGATTCGGTTACGTTCACATAGTAACGCACTAGGGCTTCTCACGGGCCTGTTCCCGCGGGAATTATGGATATGTTCACGCAGGCCGATGCGCGCTTTGGCAACTAAGCGGCAACCGCCATCGCCTATGCGTTTTCGCGAAATGGGCCGTTCCATTGCCGGAGGTGCTGCTTTTTGGGCCGCTCGGGGCTTGTCGTTGGCACGGCGGCTCCGGCATACTCGCAGGCAGCAGCCCCTACGCTCAAGGAGGCCTCATATGGAAGGGTTCTTCGCCATCAAATGCCACAACTGCGGCGGCCCCATGTACTCCCACCAGCAAACCCGCAGCTTCGATTGCGCTTATTGCGGGGCGAGCACGCCCTGGGCCGAGGACGGATCGGAGCCGGTGCCCGCCATGGGCATCCGCCATCAGCCGCTTCAGGTGGTCGACGGCCTGCTGAAGCTGACGCACGTCTCGCAGCTTGAGCCCGCGCAGGATTCCGACTGGTACTACTACAAGCCCTACTGGCGCAACATGTCGCTGCTCGAGCGGCTGCTATGGGAAGACCCCGCAACCGCCGACGAGTTCCAAAACGCCGAACACGTGAGCGTCCCCTGCCCGTTTTGCGGGGCGGCCTTCGAGGGCAAATCCACCCAAAGCGTGTTCGAATGCCCCTCGTGCGGCAACAAGATCGGCGTTGCCGACCTGCTCAAACCTGGCACGTTCAGCAAGCGGCTTTCCATGGGAACGGGAGCGGAATACATCCCTGAGCAGGCACTTCCCTGCCGCATCTCCGCCCAGCAGGCGCGCGCGAACGCCCTTGCGCTTGTGCACCAGCACCCCGAGGCCTTCGCCGGGCACGACGTGGATAAGGCCATCGGAGAGCAAATGGCGCTCACATACGTGCCCGTAGAGCTTGCCGACCTGCGCATGATGGCATCTTTCCCCGGCAAGATGCCGGGGAAAGAATCGCAGGTGTACTTCGAGGTGCTCGATTGGGCATGGCCGAAGACCTATTTCGTCGACATACCGCTCATGGGCCTGCTCGAACCATGGGATTTCTCGGCGGCAGCCCCGTTCGACCCCGCCATGCAGGAAGGCGATTTCCGCGTGATAGCCGTCGAGGGCCTGCTGAAGAAGAGCGCCGTCATCGACAAGCTGACGTATTCGCTTGCGGGAAACGATGCCGAGAAGGCGTTCGGCTACAGCAAGAAGAGCATGCGCCAATGGGCCCGCAGCGTGCGCAAACACGCGTCGGGGCTGATGCTCGTGCCCGTTTATTACGTCGATCGGCCCGCCTCGGATGGACGCGATGGCGAGCAGGTGCGCATAGCCGTGAACGGGCAGACAGGCCGCGCCGCCGCCGTGGTGTTCAGCGAGAAGAAGGAGATTCACGTGCAAGCGCCGCTCAACCCGGGCCTTTACCTGTCCGCCGAGAGCACCGTGCATGCAACGCCCATCGAGGTGAAGTACGCGAAATCGCCGTTTTTGTACAAGATCGTGCACATCGGCGGCAACGAAGGCGCCGTCCAAACGGCAACGGCCGCCGAAGGCACGTACCGGGAAGAGAAACCGCGCCGCAAAGGCCTGCTCAGCAGGCTGTTCGGGGATTAGGCAAGCACGGCGCCGCGCGCACCGAATGCAAGAGGGCGGCTTGCGCATGGCAAGCCGCCCTCTTGTCGTGACGTGAACAGGGGCCAGCGATAACGCTATTCGATGCCGAGCACCTTGCGGGTGCGGTTGATCAGACCACCTTCCTCGATGATCTCGCGAATGAACGGCGGGAACGGCTGGGCCTTGAACGTTTCACCGGTGGTGGCGTTGGTGATGACGCCGGCATCGGCGTCCACGTCCACCACATCGCCCTGCTTGATGGCGTCCACCGCCTCGGGGCATTCCATGATGGCAAGGCCGGTGTTGATGGAGTTGCGGTAGAAGATGCGCGCAAAGGACTTGGCGATGACCACGTCCACGCCCGCAGCCTTGATGGCGATGGGCGCATGCTCGCGCGACGAGCCGCAGCCGAAGTTCTCCTCGGCCACGATGATGTCGCCCTTGTGCACCTTCTTCACGAAGTCCTTGTCCAAATCCTCCAGGCAGTGCGCCGCCAGCCACTCGGGGTCGGAGGAGTTGAGGTAACGGGCCGGGATGATGACGTCGGTGTCGATGTCGCGGCCGTAACGATGCGCGGTACCCTTGAAATGCATGATCGGTTCCTTCCCTTATCCGTTATTCCGCAATGTCCTCGGGCAGGCCGATGCGTCCGAGCACGGCGCTGGCCGCGGCAACCGCCGGGCTTGCCAGATACACCTCGGACGTGGGGTCGCCCATGCGGCCGACGAAGTTGCGGTTCGAAGTGGACACGCAGCGCTCGCCTGCCGCCAGGATGCCCATATAGCCGCCCAGGCACGGGCCGCACGTGGGCGTGGAAACGGCGCAGTTGGCATCAAGGAACACGTCCATCAGGCCCTCGGCGATGCACTGCTTGTACACGGCCTGCGTTGCCGGGATGACGATGCAGCGCACGTCGGGGTGCACCTTGCGGCCGCGCAGCACATCGGCGGCCTGGCGCATATCCTCCAAGCGGCCGTTGGTGCAGCTGCCGATGACGGCCTGGTCGATCTTCACGTCGCGCGACTCGGCCGCCGGGCGCGTGTTGGACGGCAGATGCGGCCAAGCCACGGTTGCCGGGATGTCGGCGGCATCGATCTCGTACACGTGAGCATACACGGCATCGGGGTCGGAGTGGTATTCGGTATAAGGGCGCTCGGTGCGGCCGTCCATGTAGGCGCGCGCGATGTCGTCGACCTCGATAAGGCCTGCCTTGCCGCCGGCCTCGATGGCCATGTTGGAGATGGAAAGACGCTGGTCCATAGACATGGTGCGGATGGCGCTGCCGGTGAACTCCATGGCCTTGTACAGCGCGCCGTCCACGCCGATCATGCCGATGATGTACA
>URQU01000082.1 GCA_900550055.1 uncultured Coriobacteriaceae bacterium
TTGGTCTCCGACGCAGCCGCGCAGATGGTGGCCGCCAACGTGTTGCCCGATCAGAAACCTGCAAGCGTGCTCGAGATCGGCGCCGGCCGCGCCACGAAGACCATCCTGCTGCAGTCCAACGCCTGCCGCAAGTACGGGTCGCAGATCGAGGAGTACGTCACCATCGACAACCACGCCTATAAGACGCGCCTGCTTGAGAAGCGCGCAGAGCAGTACGGCGTCGTGGTGACCGAGGCCTTTACCGGCAATGCGCTCGAGCTTGACAACATCATGCCCGACCGCATGTTCTCGTTCATCTTCGTGGACGCTCCGTGCTCGGGCATGGGCACGCTTCGCCGCCACCCCGAGATCCGTTGGCGCACGAGCGAGGAGGATCTGGCCGGTTTCGTGGAAACCCAGCTGGGCATGCTCAAGGCCGCGGCGGGTCACGTGGCCCCGGGCGGTGCGCTGGCATATTCCACGTGCACGGTCACGCGCGAGGAGAATGCCGGCGTGGTGAAGGCGTTCTTGGACAGCGAGGAGGGCGCTGACTTCACGCTCGATCAGCTGTGCGGCCGCAATTGCCTTGCAACGCGTCTTGCCCCCGGGTCGTCGGATGCGCACTTCGCCGTGCGCTTCGTCCGCAAGCCGCAGGAATAATCTAGATCACCCGTTTCATGCCGGCGAAGGTTTCTTCGCCGGCATGAAACATATTGGAAACAATTCCGTGCGTACCATGCAGATAATATTTAGTTGAACGTACATATATGAGAGGGGGTCAGGTTTTCATGGAGCCGAATTATCAAGAGGTGGCGAACAGGATTCGCGCGCTGCGCGAGGATATGGGCCTGACCATGCAGGAGATGGCCGATGCCACCGGCCGCAGCCTGGCGGAGTATCAGGCGCAGGAGTCGGGCGCGGAGGAGCTCTCGTTCACGTTCCTGTACAAATGCGCGGCGAACCTGGGCGTCGACCCTATCGAGCTGCTCACCGGCGAAACCCCGCATCTGACGGGCTATACCCTTACGCGCGCCGATGAGGGCCTGGCCGTGAAGCGCCGCAGCGGGCTTGAGTACCTGCATAAGGCCCCGCATTATCGCAACAAGCTTTGCGAGCCGTTCTTCGTTACGGCCGATTACCGTCCCGAGCTGCAGGATAAGCCCATCCACTTGTCGTATCACAGCGGGCAGGAGCTTGACTACATTTTGGAAGGCCGTATGCGCTTCCAGTACGAGGAGCACACCGAGGAGCTCGGCCCGGGGGATATGCTGCTCTATGATTCGGGTCGTGGGCACGGCATGATCGCCATCGATGGCGCACCGTGCAAATTCCTGGCTGTCGTTTTGAAGGCGAAGGAAGACATTATCTAGGCAAGCGCTCGCCTAGGGTTGCTTGCCAAAAACCAACCTTCTTATCGACCGCATCGTGCGCGGCTTAGATTCGCGCACCATAATTCAAGGAAGTTCGGCAACATCATGAGAGATATCAATCTGCGTTACTGCGAGGAAACCTATGACGAGCAGGGCGTGCTCACCGATTTCAAGGTGAAGTGCCCCGACACCTTCAACTTCGGCTACGACGTGGTGGACGACATCGCGCAAAACGATCCCGACCGCCGCGCCATGATGTGGTGCAACCCTGAAGGCGAGGAGCATCTGTTCACGTTCGCCGACATGAAGCGTTGGTCGGATAAAACGGCGAACTACCTTGCCGCCCACGGCGTGGGTAAGGGCGACATGGTCATGGTGATCTTGCGTCGTCATTATCAGTTCTGGTTCGTGGCAACCGCGCTCGCGAAGCTTGGCGCCGTCATGGTGCCGGCCACGTTCATGCTCAAAGAGCACGACCTGGAGTATCGCTTGAACGGCGCGTCCATCAAGGCCATTATCTGCACCTCCGTCGGCACCATCGCGCAGGTGGTGGACAACGTGATCGATCAGTGCCCCTCGGTCGAGCACCTGTTCCTGGTCAACGGCGCGGGCGGCGGTTTGACCGAGCAGGACGCGAATGGCAACTGGTTGGCAATCGACGGCCCGGTGGGTGCGGTGCTTTCCGGCCCCGAGGGCGTGTGCGCCGTGCCCGCGCATCGCCCGGGTTGGCACGACTTCAACACCGGCGTGCGCAACGCCGATGAGGGCTTCTCGCATGTGGAAACCCATGTCGGCGACCCCATGCTCATGTACTTCTCCTCCGGCACCTCCGGCAACCCCAAGATGGTGCTGCATGATTCCTACTATGCCTTGGCGCACCTTGTCACGGCTAAGCACTGGCACAACGTCAAGCCCGATGGGCTGCATCTGACCATTGCCGATACCGGATGGGGCAAGGCGGTTTGGGGCAAGTATTACGGCCAGTGGCTTATGGAGGCCTGCGTGCTCACGTACGATTTCGATCGCTTCGATGGCGACGAGATTTTGAACCTTATCCCGCGATATGGGGTTACCACGTTGTGCTGCCCGCCCACCATGTACCGCATGATGATGCAGGCCGATGTAGATGCCCATGATTTGAGTACGCTGACTTACTGCACTACCGCCGGCGAGGCGCTCAACCCTGACCTGTTCGACTTCTGGAAGGAGCACACGGGTCTTACCATCTTCGAGGGGTTCGGGCAGACCGAGACGCCGCTTACGGTGGCCAACCTCACGCACGCGGTTCCCAAACCCGGTTCCATGGGCCGTCCTTCGCCGGCGTTTCATATCGAAGTGCAACGAGGCGACGGCAGCCGCTGCGATGTCGGCGAGACCGGCGAGATCTGCATCGATGTGCACGAGAAGGCTCCGGGAATCATGCTGGAGTATTACCGTGACCCCGAAAAGACCGAGGCTGCCGTGTTCAACGGCTGGTATCACACCGGCGATACCGCTTGGGTCGATGAGGACGGGTTCTTCTGGTACGTCGGCCGCAACGACGACGTCATCAAATCGTCGGGATACCGTATCGGCCCCTTCGAGATCGAAAGCGTGCTGCTCGAGCATGATTCCGTGCGCGAATGCGCCGTCACCGGCGTGCCCGATCCCATGCGCGGCAAGGCGGTGAAGGCAACGGTGGTGCTCGCCGAGGGCTTCGAAGGGTCCGATGTGCTTGTCCGCGAACTGCAGCAATGGGTCAAGCAGCGCACCGCCCCGTACAAATACCCGCGTATCGTGGAGTTCGTCGACGCGCTTCCCAAGACCGTGAACGGCAAGATTCGCCGCGCCGCCATTCGCGAGGCTGATGAAAGCCGGGAGGGCAAGCCGAAGACCAAGGTGCCCGAGGGCTTGGTGTAGGTGAGGCGATGAGCGAGTTCGATGTAAAACGGTTAAAACCGGTCACCGTCATCACGGGGCATTATGGGGTCGGAAAGACCAATCTGGCCATCAACCTGGCACTTGATGCCTGTTATTCTGGTTTAGAGGTGCAAGTTGCCGACCTGGATGTGGTGAACCCGTACTTCCGCAGCAGCGATTATCGAGGACTTCTCGAAGATGCCGGCGTGCAGGTGATCGCCCCGCGATATGCAGGGACCACGCTCGACGTGCCCGCCATATCCGGGCAGGTCTCAGCTGCTCTGGATTGGGCGCGAGCCGCGCAGGGCAGGTTGCTGCTCATCGATGCGGGCGGCGACGATGTGGGCGCCACCGCGCTCGGCAGGTTCGCGCGCGGCGTCGTCGAGGGGGCCTACGACCTGCTGTACGTGGTGAACCGCAGCCGCAATCTCACCCACGATCCCGCCGAGGCGCTTTCCGTGCTTCGCGAGATCGAGGCCGCAAGCCATCTGCGCGCCACGGCGGTGGTGAACAACACGCACCTGGCCGGCTTGACCGATGGGGAAGTGCTCGGCCGCGGCGTTGCGTTCGCACAGGAGGTTGCCGCATCCGCTGGTTTGCCCCTGGCGTTTACCGCAGTGCCCGCTTCCGCGCTTGAAGATGTCGATGTCCCAGGCGTGCGCTATCTGGTTTCGGTGCATGTGAGAAAACCCTGGGAATAAGGCACAGTGCGTTCCTCAGTGACTCGAGACGGGGTGGTGCTTGTGCTCGAAACGAGTGCTCGGGGGAGCGTTCGACAACCATATGCCGGCCGCTTCTGGTCGGCTCAGACGAGAAAGGGAGGCTTATGGCAGCGATAACGGTCGATGACGGCTTCTGCAAAGGCTGCGGCCTGTGCGTGGACGCGTGTCCGGCGCACATCATCGAGCTTGACCGCTCCCGCATCACGGCAAAGGGCTATCATCCCGCCCGGCTGATCGATGCGTCCAAGTGCACGGGCTGCTGCTCGTGCGCGCTTATGTGCCCTGATGTTGCGATCGAGGTGATGCGCTGATGTCTCAGGAAAAGGTGTTGATGAAGGGCAACGAGGCCATGGCCGAAGCGGCCATCCGCGCTGGATGCCGCTTCTTCTTCGGTTATCCCATCACGCCCCAGACCGAGGTTGCAGCCTATATGGCCAAGCGCATGCCCAAGGAGGGCGGCACCTATCTGCAGGCAGAAAGCGAGATCGCGGCCATCAACATGGTCTACGGCGCCGCTTCGGCAGGTGCGCGCGTCATGACGTCTTCCTCCTCGCCGGGCGTGTCGCTCAAGGGCGAGGGCGTTTCGTACATGGCGGGCTCCGACCTTCCCGGGGTCATCGTCAACGTCCAGCGCGGCGGCCCGGGTTTGGGCGGCATCCAGCCTTCCCAATCCGATTACTGGCAGGCTACCCGTGCCATGGGCCACGGCGACTTTCAGGTGCTCGTCTTCGCGCCTTCCACCGTCCAGGAGATGGCCGATCTGGCATATCTGGCGTTCGAGAAGGCCGATGAGTACCGCATGCCGGCCATGATCTTATCCGACGGCATGCTCGGCCAGATGATGGAGCCCGTCGTGCTGCCCGAGCGTGTGGAGCAGCTGCCGGAAAAGCCCTGGGCAACCACCGGCCATCAAGGCAAGCGCAAGCACAACATCGTGGATTCGCTCTACCTTACGGCAGAAGAGCTGGAGGACCTGAACATCGAGCGCTTCAAGCGCTACGAGACGGTCAAGGCCCGCGAACAGCGTGCCGAGACGTTCATGTGCGATGATGCCGAAATCGTGCTCGTGTCGTTCGGCGCCACCGCGCGCATCGCGCATAGCGCCGTCGTCCGCGCTCGGGAAGAGGGCATCAAGGCGGGCCTTTTGCGCCCCGTCACGCTCTGGCCGTTCCCTGTGGACGCGATCGAGGGCTGCATGGGCAGCGCGAAGGTGTTCTTGTCGGT
>URQU01000083.1 GCA_900550055.1 uncultured Coriobacteriaceae bacterium
GGGGTAGCCTGGGGCGTTCGTCCCGTACAGCAGGTACTCGGCCAGCACCGACAGCAGGTATATCACCGCCGCAAAGGAGCAGAGGCTGCCTAGCCATACCGCGATCTTGAGCGGCCAGGTGGTGAACCCGAAGATGCCCGTGGCAGCGTAGCGGAACAGCTTCCTGAACGACCATTTGCTGGTTCCGGCGGCACGTTGCTCGGCCTCGTAGGGAATTTCAAGCGTGTTGAAGCCGATCCAGGCGAACAGGCCCTTGCTGAAGCGTTCGCGCTCGGGCAGCGCGAGCAGCGCATCGCGCACGGGGCGACGGAACACGCGGAAGTCGCTGACGTTTGCGGGGATGGAGATGTCGTCGGCCATGCCGTTGAACGTGCGGTAGAACGCGCGCTTGAACAGCTTCAGCACGAAGCCCTCCTTGCGGTCGACCTGGCATGCGGCCACGCAGTCGACGTCAGCGTTCTCCATGAGCAGGCGGTACATGCGCAGCGCGTCGTGGGGCGTTTGCTGCATGTCGGCATCGATGAGGCAGATATTATTGCCGCGCGCCGCCTGCATGCCTGCGTACAGCGCCGATTCCTTGCCGAAGTTGCGCGAGAAGTCGATGGCCTGTACGGCATGCTTCCCACGCGCGGACTCCACCACGCGCCGCAAAAGCTGCGCGGTGTCGTCCTGGCTGCCGTCGTTCACGAACACGATCTCGATGTCCACGTCTGCTTGCTCGAAGCACTCGGTGGCCGTTTTGTAGAACAGCGGGATGTTGTCCGCCTCGTTGTAGCAGGGGACCACCAGCGTCAGGTCGTACAGGGCGTCGCTCATGTGTTCGTTCCAATCTAGATTATTCGCCATCTCGCAACATGCTACGCCTGCGCGCTGCTATGCGCCATATGGCGAACAGCGTAACGGACGCAATGCCCACAACCGTCCCCGGGACAAGCCCGGGCGTGAGGTAGCGTAGCTCGACGACGTTGTCACCGGTTTGCACCGGTATGCCCATCAGCCCGTCATAGGCCGCCTGCACTTCGACCGGCTTGCCGTTGACCGTGGCGGTCCAGCCATCCTCGTAGGGCTGGCTGATCACAAGCGTCTCATCTTGGGCGGCGTTGAACGCGGCCGCAATCCGTCCGTTCTCGTATGCCGTGAGCGCAAAACCGGCGGAATCGATGCGCGACAGCTGATCTTCCAGGATTTGCAGGTCCACGGTGCCGGCTTGTACCAGCTCGTTTGCGGGAACATCCCAGAACGCGGACTGCGCGTTCGTCACGGTGCCGTCCTCGAAGCGCAGCTCGTAAGGCTGTTCGGCAAGCGGCTTGATGGACACCTGCATGGATTGCCCGGCGCGCCCCCAGCCCAGGTACACCTGGTTGCACGATCCGCGTCCGCCGATGGTTTGCACGAGCGAGCCGTCGACCCACAGCTCGCACACGACGCCGCCTTCGTAATACAGGTCGTTCACGAACGCCGTCGGCGTGTACAGGTACACCGGGCCGTCGGCCGAAGGGGTCAGCGTGAACGTGCGCGCATCCTGATCGCCGTCGCATTCCCGCACGTCGACGGCGGAAAGCGCGCTGGCGTCGTTGCCGGCTGCGTCGGCGAGCATGGCGTCCTGGTTGTCAAGGGGGCGCCCCTCCTGCCAGTCGACGTGCGCGCTGCCCGTGGTTCCCCAGCCAAGCGGCAGCGCAAGCTTGTTGCGGTGCGCGCGCCACGTGCCACGCAGCACGGCCCCCTCGGGTTCGGTCGCGGCGGGGGGTTGGTCGTCCACGATGTCGGTGACGCCGAGCAGCGCATCGGCGATGACGTTGGAGCTCATGTAATAGGTGCCGAACGGGGTGACCTTGCTATAGCCCAGGTCGTGCAGCAGCTGCTGGATGCGGTACTCCTGCGTGGACGAGTAATGGTCGAACGTGCTCACGCCCAGCACGAGTGCCATGCTGTCCGGCCCATTGGCCTTGCTGCCGCCCCAATACGGCGCGGCGTTGCCCACGCGGGCAAAGGCGGAAACGTCGTCCGCGTCGTCTGCGGTTGCGCTGCCGACGCCGGAAACGTCGTTCACTTTGCTCTCGTCGGAATCCGAATCGCCCTTTGAATCCGAGACGGCTTCGTTCCCCGCGGTCGCGCCTTCAAGCTGGCTGTAGAAGCTCTCCAGCTCCGTGAGCGTGTCGGTGTAGCCGCTGACCGTGTAGCGGCACCGCGAAAGCTGCGCCTGCGCGCTGAACACCTGCTCGCCAATGAACACGCAAACCAACGCAACGCACAACGCGGTGCGCAAGATCGGTTGCGGGCCATGCGGCAGGCTATCGGTTCGGGCAGGGCTGGGGGATGCCTTGCCGCGCGTTGCGCGCGCTTCCGGGCTCGCGCTGCCCGTCTTGTCGCCGATCTGCTCAGCTTCGGTATCGCTTGCGCCCTTGCCGTCCGGCCCTGCGGCAATGCCGCGCATCCCTGCGGCGCCCGCGACCAGCAGCGTGAACGCTGCCAACAGCCCGCATTCCAGCGCCACCAGCTCGGGTGTCTGCGGCAGGCTTCCCTTCGCCATGTACAGCCACGCGGCCGATCCGGCGACGCTCACGAGCGCTGCGCTGCCTCCCAGCAGCGCGCACCCGCGCCGCTGCCGTGCGTCAAGCCGCGAGAGCGCCAGCAGGCCCTCGGCGGCAAGCACCGTCATGACCAGCAGGATGGCGAACCCGTTGCGGCTGGTGTAGGAGCTTTCGGGCACGAACCCGCTCCAGATGGTGGCCACGGGCGTGAACACCAGGCTCGTGGCCATTACGAGCGCGAATGCCGCGCCCGCGATGCGCTCGCGGCGCTCGATGGCCCCGTTCGCCAGGAACATGCCGACGCCGACCAGAACCAGGGCCGAAATCGTCAGGGCGGGCAGGTTCGCCTGCGTGGTGATGCCGGGCAAGGTGCCGATGCAGAACAGGTCGGCCACCGCAAGCGGGTTGCGCGCCAGGCCCGTGTTGCATGCGAGCGACGCCAGCCCCGCGTGCGTGCCCTTGCCGCCCAGAAGCGACAGCGCGGTGGGGGTGAGCACCACCATGCCGACGCCTACGGCAAGCACCATGGTGGCGGCGAAGCGCCAGCAGCGGCGCAGGCGCCGTCCGCGCAGGCTGCGGTTGCGCGCCAGCTCGTAGAAGAACCACAGCACGCACAGCAGGCACACCATATACCCCGTGTACCAGTTGAACACGATGGCGCACGCGCACGCGGCGAACAGCCCGCCGCACGCGCGGCGCTGCACTAGGCGATACGCGCCCAGCGCCGCCAGCGGGGCCATGATCACGCCGTCGAGCCACATGATGTTGCTCGCATACCCCAGCACGTACGAGGTGAGCGCGTAGGCGCATGCAAGCAGCACCAGCAGCGCCTGCCGGCCGGCTGGGGCGCTTGCCGCGGCGGTGCGCGCCTCGTGCCAGCTTTCGGCATCCGCCGCCAGAAGCCTTCCGCGCAAAAGCACCAGGCAGCACACGGCGCACGCGGGGATCTTCACCAGGTACAGGACGCTGAACAGCTGCGGCACGGTTTCAGGCGTGAAGAAGAACGCGATCAGGTTGAACGGGCTGGACAGGTAATAGGTGAACAGGCTGAACATCCCGCCGCCCAGCCCGGCGGCGTTGCTGTACAGCAGGTTGCCCTGGCCGTGCAGCACCTGGATGAGCCAGCCGAAGTACTCGGCGTACTGCACGGGCATGTCGTAGAGCATCACCGACACGTCGCCGAAGGGATAGATCCCCCGCATGGCGAAGGCGCCCAGCAGCACGCAGAAGGGGATGGCGAAGGCCGCCAGGTACGGAGCGGCGGTACGGGCGAAGCGGCTCGCGCGGGTGCGGGCCGTGGGGCGTTGATGCGGCTGCGCGGGTGCGTCGTTGCCGGATATATACATGGTAAGGAGGTCCTCTCTTGTCATGCCCGGAAATCGGGTATGGGACCCATGGTACCCCCAGTCGACAGCCTATGGGGTCCCCGGTAGCGGTTGTCTACGATAACGCCGGAATCCCTGCGCCTCGGCGTCCTTGCGGATGGCCGCCGACGAAGGCGAGGGGGCGCCGTCGCGGATACGGAAGGGGCAACGTCAGGGGCTGCCGGCGCGGCCTCGGCCGCGTGGGCGCGCGGGTGCCCGGAATCGTCGCGATCGCGCGGTTTCGGGGCCGCCGCCTGATGCTGCTATATAAGGCTTTTCCGCGCCCGGCCGGCGCCGCACCGTCCGCCGTGCTAGAATGCCTTCCGCACGAGAAAAGTCATATCTGCGTTTCCCCAGGTGAAGCGGCGAAAACCAACAAATTTCCACAGCTCGTGAAAAAATTCCTTGACGGGCTTGACATTTCGCCGTATTCTAGCAAATTGCAACTTTTTCGCAGTTTTGCGGATGCACCTGAAGGAGGAAAAGCCTCGTGGCCCAAGACAAAAATGCTGGTCAGACAGTACTTTATCGCAATCGCCGCTCGTTTGCGAAGATTCCTGACGTCATGGACGTGCCCAACCTCATCGCCATTCAAACGGATAGTTTCAAATGGTTCATGAGCGAGGGTCTCGACCAGGCGTTCCAGGACATCGCTCCAATCGAGAACAATACGAAGGACATGTGCGTCGAGTTCGGCGACCATCGCTTCGGCGACCCGAAGTACACCGTCGACGAGTGCAAGGAAAAGGACGTCAGCTATCAGGCGCCCCTGTACGTCGAGATCCGTTACATCAACCGTGAGACGGGCGAGATCAAGGAGCAGGAGGTGTTCATGGGCGACTTCCCGCTCATGACCAACCGCGGCACCTTCATCATCAACGGCACCGAGCGCGTCGTGGTGTCCCAGCTCGTGCGTTCCCCGGGCGTGTACTTCGGCTCCGAGCGCGACAAGGCATCCGACAAAACGCTGTATAACGCAAAGGTCATCCCCAGCCGCGGTGCATGGCTGGAGTT
>URQU01000084.1 GCA_900550055.1 uncultured Coriobacteriaceae bacterium
GGCATCGTGAACGTTTCCGCTAAGGACCTGGGCACCGGCAAGCAGCAGCAGATCACCATCAGCGGCTCCACGGCTCTCAACGATGAGGAAGTCGACCGCATGGTCAAGGACGCCGAGGCCCATGCTGAGGAGGACAAGAAGCACAAGGAAGAGGTCGAGACCCGCAACAACTGCGATGCGCTGGTCAACGCCACCGAGCAGACCTTGAACGAGCTGGGCGACAAGGTGCCCGCGGATTCCAAGTCCGCCGCCGAGGAGGCTATCAACGAGGCGAAGACGGCTCTGGCCGGCTCCGACATCGAGGCGATCAAGGCTGCCACCGAGAAGCTGCAGCAGGCTGGTTACAAGCTGGCCGAGGTCGCGTACAGCCAGCAGGGCGCCGATCAGGCGGCCGGCGCGGCAGCAGGCGCTCAGCCCGATGACGGCCCCATCGAGGCCGACTACGAGGTCGTCGACGATAAGGAAGGGAAGTAAGCGCCATGACGATGCAGAGCACGCCCGAGCCTGAGCGCGCAACGCAGGATCAGGGCACCCAGATTCCCATTCAGGACGAAGCGTCCGACGTCAAGCAGGAAGGCGCCGCCCAGCAGGGCGGCGCCGCCCCCGAGGCGGAACCCGCCGCATCCGATGCGGTCGCGGAGGCCGAGGAGGTGCTCGAGGCCCAGGCCGAAGAGGCTCCCACCAACGACGAGCTGGTGGAGAAGGCCCAGGCGGAGGCGAAGGACTGGCAGGACAAATACCTGCGCCTGCATGCCGAATGGGATACGTACCGTCGTCGTACGGCGGAGCAGCGCGAGCAGGAGCGCCTCCGCGCCGGTGAGAAGCTGGTCGAGAAGCTGCTGCCCGTCATCGACGATTTCGAGCGCACCATCGACTATGCCGAGAAGAACGGCGAGGCCGGCTTGATCGACGGCGTGAAGGCCGTGCACAGCAAGTTTGTGAACGTGCTGGAAACCGGTGGCGTGCAGGTCATCAACCCTGCCGGCCAGGCTTTCGATGCGCTCGAGTGCCAGGCGGTCGCCACGGTTGACGATGCGTCCGTGCCGGACGAGACGGTGCATGAGGTGTACCAGAAGGGCTACAAGATGGGGACGAAGGTTCTCCGAGCCGCAATGGTCACCGTCACCACGGGCGGTCCGAAGAGGCCCAAGCCCGAGAGCGAAGACGAATAGATAGCTTTTGCGAGGGCGGGCGGTATGGTCCGCCCTCGTGCTTACTTAAGAAAGGAAGGTGGAGCGCATGCCGGCTACTCCGGATTACTACAAAACGCTGGGCGTTCCGCGCACGGCGACCACCGACGAGATCAAGAAGGCGTTCCGCAAACTAGCGCGCAAATACCACCCCGATGCGGGTGGCAGCGAGGCCAAGTTCAAGGAGATCAACGAAGCCTACGAGGTCCTGTCAGACGATAAGAAGCGCAAGCTGTACGACCAATACGGCACCGCGAACGAGAATCAGATTCCCCGAGGATGGGGCGGTGGCTCCGTGAACGTCGAGGATATCTTCGGCGGCGCCGGAGCAGGCGGCTTCGGCAGCTGGGCCGATATCCTCGAAAGCATCCGTCGTGGCGAAGGCGCATTCGGCTCGAACTGGGATTTCAACGGCGCCGGCGCTAGCGGCTTTGCGGGCCGCCAACCGCGTCCGCGCAAGGGCCAGGACATGAACGTCACGCTGAACGTCACGTTCGAAGAGGCGTTTTCCGGTACGGAGAAGCGCGTCACCGTTCGCGTGCCCGGTCGCGCCGATTCGGAAACGCTTACCGTCAAGGTCCCTGCGGGCGCCGTCGATGGTGGACGTTTGCGCTTCCGCGGCAAGGGCGCACCTGGTGAATCGGGCGGTGAGGCCGGCGACCTGCTGGTCACCACCCGCATTCAGGATCATCCGTACTTCAAGCGCGATGGGGCCGATGTGCTCATCGATGTGCCCGTCAACGTGGCGGAAGCCGCGTTGGGCGCCAGCGTCGTGGTGCCTGCTCCCGATGGCACGAAGGTGCGCGTGAAGGTGCCTGCCGGAACCCAAGACCAAACGGTCATGTCGGTTCGCGGCAAGGGGGCGCCGAAGGTGAAGGGTTCCGGCAACGGCGACCTGAAGATCACCATCAAGGTGCAGGTTCCCAAGTCCATGAACCCGCAGCAGCAAAAGGCCATGGAGGCGTTCTTGGAGGCGTCGCCCGATGACGTGAGGAGCTGGTAAGCATGCCCGAATGGAACGATCGCAACCGGCCCCTGTACATGATCGGCGTAGCTGCCGAGCTGGCAGGCGTGCACCCTCAAACCCTTCGAGCATACGAGCAGAAGGGCCTGGTTACGCCTCAGCGCACCAGCGGCAATACCCGCATGTACTCGCAGGCGGATATCGAGCGCCTGTCCCTTATCAACGAGCTCACCGGCGAGGGCATCAACCTCGCCGGGGTCATCCGCATCCTCGACCTGCAAGGTCGTCTGGTCGATCGCGATCAGGAAATCGACGACCTGCACAAGCGGGTCCGCCGCCTTGCCGATCGCGTGCATGAGCTGGAAACGCGTGAAA
This sequence comes from uncultured Coriobacteriaceae bacterium, assembly GCA_900550055.1. Lineage (GTDB taxonomy): Bacteria > Actinomycetota > Coriobacteriia > Coriobacteriales > Eggerthellaceae > Senegalimassilia. The sequence goes on from URQU01000084.1 coordinate 2,530, forward strand.
GCGTGAACTCCCTTGTGCAGTCGCCCACGGCGATCGTCGTCCGTCGCCCCAGCTCGCTTTTGTAGACAAATGCGTTGAACCGATTCAAAGGAGGTTCGCATGAGATTAGATAAACTTGCCGTTACCGCTCAGGAGGCCTTCCAGGCTTCGATGGGCGTTGCCGGCGATGCGCAATCCAGCACTATCGAGCCCATTCACTTGCTCAAGGCCATGCTGGACGCATCGGAGAACAATCTGTCCGCCATCATCAAGCGCATCGGCGCTGATCCGGCGCAGCTGTCGCAAAACGTCGACGCCGCCATCGCCGCCATGCCGAAGGCCAGCGGCTCCACCATGCCTATGGCTATGCCCAGCAACAACCTTATGAAGGTCATCGACAACGCCGTGAAGGCGGCGGAGCGCATGGGCGACAGCTACGCAACCACCGAGCACCTGCTCATCGCCTTGGCTCAGGACAAGGGCGACGCCGGCCGCGTGCTCAACGGCCTCGGCATCACGGGGAAAACCGTCGAGGAGGCGTACAGCTCCCTGCGCGGTTCCACCCGCGTCACCGATCAGCAAAGCAAGCCCGAGCTCGATGCCTTGAACCAGTACGGTCAGAACCTTACGCAGAAGGCGCGCGAGGGCAAGCTCGACCCGGTCATCGGCCGTTCCGAGGAGATTCGCCGCACCATCCAGGTGCTCAGCCGCCGCACGAAGAACAACCCCGTGCTTATCGGCGAGCCCGGCGTCGGCAAAACCGCCATCGTCGAAGGCCTGGCGCAGCGCATCGTCGCCGGCGATGTCCCGTCCGGCTTGAAGGACCACGACGTCATCGCGCTCGACCTGGGCGCCATGGTCGCAGGCGCTAAGTACCGCGGCGAGTTCGAGGACCGCTTGAAGGCGGTTCTGCGCGAGGTCAAGGAGTCGAACGGCCAGATCATCCTGTTCATCGACGAGCTGCACACCATCGTCGGCGCCGGTTCCACGGGCGATAGCTCCATGGATGCGGGCAACATGCTCAAGCCGGCCCTGGCGCGCGGCGAGCTGCATGCTATCGGCGCAACCACGCTCGATGAGTATCGCAAGTACATCGAAAAGGATGCCGCTCTTGAGCGTCGTTTTCAGACGGTCATGGTCAGCGAGCCCACGGTCGAGGATACCATCGCCATCCTTCGCGGCCTGAAGGAGAAGTACGAGATCCATCACGGCGTGCGCATCACCGATGCCGCCATCGTCGCCTGCGCCGAGCTGTCGAACCGCTACATCTCCGACCGCTTCCTGCCCGACAAGGCCATCGACCTTATGGACGAGGCCGCCAGCCGTCTGCGCATCGAGATCGACAGCATGCCTGAAGAGGTCGATCTGGCGGAACGCAAGCTCACCCAGATGCAGATCGAGGAGCAGGCGCTCATGAAGGAGACGGACGAGGTCAGCCGCGAACGCCTCGAGCATCTGCGCAAGGAAATCGCCGACGCCCAAGACGCCTTGTCGAAGCGCAAGGCCGAGTGGCAAAACGAGAAGGACGTCATCGAGGACGTTCAGACGCTCAAGGCCGACCTTGAAGCCGCGCAAACCGAAGAGGAGCGCGCAACCCGCGAGGGCGATTTGGTGAAGGCCTCCGAGATCCGCTACGGCCGCATCCCCGAGCTGCAGCGCAAGCTTGAGCAGGCAGAACAGGCCCTGAACGACAAGCAGGAGGACGGCGCAATCCTCAAGGAGGAGGTGTCGCAGGAGGAAATCGCCGAGGTGGTGTCCACTTGGACCGGCATCCCCGTGTCCAAGATGATGCAGGGCGAGATGGAGAAGCTCGTCGACCTTGAGGACAAGCTGCATGAGCGCGTCATCGGCCAGGACGAGGCCGTTTCGGCGGTCGCCGGCGCCATCCGCCGCAACCGCGCGGGCCTGTCCGACCCGAACAAGCCCATCGGCAGCTTCCTGTTCCTTGGTCCTACCGGCGTCGGCAAAACCGAGCTGGCGAAGGCGCTGGCGGAATACCTGTTCGACAGCGAGAAGGCCATGGTGCGCATCGACATGTCCGAGTACATGGAGAAGTTC
>URQU01000085.1 GCA_900550055.1 uncultured Coriobacteriaceae bacterium
GAGCAGGTACAAGGCGAAGGCCGCGTGGTGTTCTCGCGTCCGAAGGCGATGCTGCCCGTGGTCACGAACTACTGCCCGGGCTGCCCGCACGGCATCGTGCATCGTTTGGTGTCCGAGGTCATCGACGAGCTTGATATCGAGGGTCGTACCGTCGGCGTCGCCCCGGTCGGCTGCGCCGTCACCTCGCCCGATTTCTTCGGTTGCGACATGATCGAGGCCGCGCACGGCCGCGCGCCGGCGGTTGCAACGGGCGTCAAGCGCGTTTTGCCGGACAACGTGGTGTTCGCCTACCAAGGCGACGGCGACCTGGCTTCCATCGGCATGGCCGAAACCGTTCATGCGGCAACGCGTGGCGAGCATATCACCATCATCTTCATCAACAACGCCATCTACGGCATGACCGGCGGGCAGATGGCCCCCACCAGCCTGCCGAATCAGGTGACGCAGACCAGCCCCTACGGCCGCGACGTTTCCACTGCCGGTTACCCGGTACGCGTGTGCGAGCTGCTGAGCAGCCTTGACGGCCCGGCGTATCTGGAACGCGTGACCGTGGACACGCCCAAGCATGTGCGACAGGCCAAGCGCGCTATCAAGAAGGCGTTCCAGAACCAAATCGACGGCATCGGATACTCGTTGGTGGAAGTGGTGTCCACCTGCCCCACGAACTGGGGTCTGACGCCGCAGGACAGCTTCGAGTGGATGCGCGAGAACATGCTGCCGTACTATCCGCTGGGCGTCTATCGCGATGTGGTGGCCGACGGCTTCGCCGATGCGGCGCAGGCCGCTGCCGCGCGCAACGCGGATTGCCCGGTGGCCCATCCTGAGAAGTTTGCGGAAGCGAAGGAGGGTGCGCGATGAGCGAACCGAAACGTTGCATGCAAGCCGTGCTCGCCGGCTTCGGCGGTCAGGGCATCCTGTTCGCCGGCAAGATCATCGCAAGCGCCGGTCTGCTGGAAGATCGCGAGCTTTCCTGGCTTCCCAGCTACGGTCCCGAGATGCGCGGCGGCACCGCCAACTGCAGCGTGTGCCTCTCCGACGACCCTATCGGCAGCCCGCTTGTGCTCAACCCCGATGTGCTCGTTGTCATGAACCAGCCGTCGCTGGACAAGTTCGAGCACAGCGTGCAGCCCGGGGGTTTGGTCATCATCGACAGCACGCTTGTGCCGCGTATCCCCGATATGCCCGGCGTTACGGTTTGCTCTGTTCCCGCCACGGCCCTTGCCGAGGAGGCGGGGCTGAAGGGCCTTGCCAACGTCATCTTGGTGGGCAAGCTGTTCGCTGAAACGCATTTCTGCAGCGAGGAGACCATCCGCGCCGCCGTGGCCTCCGTCGTTCCCGCTCGCAAGAAGGATAAGCTTGCCGGCAATCTGCGCGCATTGGAGCTGGGTATCGAGGCGTGATCTGCGCTTGATGCCGTGCGCCGCGTGGGAACGTATGCGCAGCTTCAACTGATTCGAAACCCCACCGGTTACCGATGGTCACCGGTGGGGTTTTGTCATGTTCGAAGGTATGTGCCGCTTCTTTTCGCCGAAAAAGTTTTCGGAATCGTAGCTGCTAGCTAATGAAATTACAGGGCCCTTTCCCTAGCATTTGAAACGTTTTAGCACGTCAATGCATCGTTTAGGGAAAGGGAATGCTCATGGAAACCAACAGTTCGCACGTCGCGCCGACGCCGCAGCTATCGAAAACAGCGTTGGGGATCGCCGGTTTCGTCTTGGGGGTCATCGCCTTGGCCACCTCGTTTCTGCCCATCATCAACAACTTCTCGGCGGTGCTTGCCGTGGTCGGCCTCGTGCTTGCGCTTGCGGGCACGGTCGCGTGCGTGAAGGGCAGGAAATCGGGCAAGGGCCTGTCCGTCGCCGGAGTGGTCATGAACGTGATCGCCTTCATCGTGGTGCTTGGCACGCAAAGCATATATGGCTCGGCTATCGAAGATGCGCTTTCGGGCACTTCGGTGGCGCCGCAGCCTGCAGCCGACCAACCTGCTACCACCGCCCCGGCTTCCGATGACGCCGCTGATGATTCCCAGGCCGCGGCAGCTGGCAACTCCATTACGCTCAAGAACGGCCTTGTGCTTACGGTCGACGGCGTGGTCACCGGGCTTCAGAACTATGACGGAAAGCCGATCACGCAGGTAACCGTGACCTATCAGAACAACGGCACCAGCCAGGCGTCCTTCAATCCGTACGACTGGAAGGCCGAGGATGCCCAAGGTGCCCAGCGCTCGCAAGCGTTTTACACCGATGGCGAGAACGAGCTCAATTCCGGCACCCTTGCCGCCGGTGGCACGGTTTCGGGCAACCTGTACTTCGAAGGCGACGTGGTGAAGGTGCTATACGAAAACGCCTTCATCGGCCGCGGTTCGGATGTTTCTTGGGACATTGTCTAGGGCAAGTGAAAGTTTGCGCCCACCGGATGCGGCCGGATGCGCCTCGCATCCGGTGGGTCTTCTCTTTGCTACTATGGAACCAAGGAAACGAAAACCGGCGAAGCGAAGAAGGAAGCGGCGCGTGAAAGAACCTATGACCGAGGATCTGCTCAACGAGCTGCTCGATGCGCCCGACCCTGCCGCATTCGCCAGCAAGCACAAGCTTGCATGCCGCAGCCTGCCCGACTATCTTCAGCAGTTGCTCGACGAGCGCGGCATGAAGCGCCCTGAGGTGGTGCGCCGGGCGGGCATCAACCCCACGTTCGGGTATCAGATCTTCGTCGGCCAGCGCAATCCTTCACGCAACAAGCTATTGCAGTTGGCGTTCGCCATGAAGCTGTCGCTGCGCGAGACGAACCGCCTGCTGCAGGCGGGCGGCTGCAACGAGCTGTATTGCAAAAACCGCCGCGACGCCATCATCATCTTCTGCATCACCCACGGCGAGACGCTGCAAACCGCCGACGAGCAGCTCTATGCCTTTCGCGAGGACACCATCACCGAATAGCGCTGCGTCTGCGCGCGAGGTCCCGTGGTCCCGTTTTCTGCTCGTCGGCATCGGCAAGCCGTGGCATCTGCTACCATCATCGTTATGAACGAATCCCTGCAACAACATCTTGAATGCCTTGCGCGCGATGAGTGCTATCGCGTCGATGCGGTATTGAAGGAAGGCGGTCTCGAGCGCACGGAGCGCGTGTTCTTCGTCGGGGCAAACGGCGCCGAGCAGGGCCCCTACGTGCGCAAGGTGTTCGATGCCGAATCGGGGTTGGGCGCTGCGTACGGGCGCGTGCTCGAGGCGCAGCGTCAGGGAAAACGGTTTCTGCACCTGCCGCGCATCGTCGACTGCTATTCGCTTGGGGAGCAGGATGCGGTGGTTATGGAGTTCGTGGTCGGGCGAACGCTTGCCGATGAGGTGTACGAGGCCGGCCCGTCTCTCGACGTGGCGAAACGACTGTTCCCTGGCATCTGCGATGCCATCGCCGAGTTGCATACCCGTTTCGATCCGCCGCTTATCCATCGCGATATCAAGCCCTCGAACTTCATGGTGGAAGGGGATACGGTTTTGGTGATCGATCTTGGCATCGCCCGCACCTACGACAAGGATGCCGTGTGCGACACCAGCCATTTCGGCACGCGCGCCTATGCTCCGCCCGAGCAGTTCGGTTATGGTCAAACCGATGTGCGTAGCGATGTGTATGCGCTGGGTATGTTGCTGTTCTACCTATTGTGCGAAGAGACGCCCGTTCCGTCGACGGTTCAAAATCGCCTGTGCGCCCATGGGGTTCCCGAGTCGGTGCGCGATGTGGTTGCCCAGGCGACGGCGTTCGACCCTGTCGATCGGTTCGGGTCGGTGGGAGCGATGCGGGCGGCGTTCATGTACGCGGTCGGGCGCCCCGTCGATTTTCGAGGGGGATCTCTCGCAGCCGATACTGGTTGTGCGCGGGGCGCTGGCGATATCAGGCGTGGCGATTCGGCTTCCGAAACAGGTTGCGCGCAAGATCCCGGATTCCAGCCTGGTCTCCGAATGGATGGCGCTTTGCGGTCCGGCAACGCTGGGCATGCCGCCGATTCAGATCACGCCGGCGTCACGCCTGGTGTGGCCGAGCCGACTGCGTCTTCTTCAGCGCCTGGTGCATCTACGTTGCGTGACGCCGAAGAGCGGGGTAGAGCCGAGGCTTTTGCGCATGGCGCAAAAGCCGCCTTTCGATGGCTTTGGGAGTTTTGGTCCGGCATCGCGCACCGCCTGCCGTTAGGCGTGGGGGTGGCTTGGGATATCCTGGTGGCAGCCTGGGGCGTGGTCATGGCCTTCGCGTGCGTTGCTTCCGGCATGAACCCGCAAGGGGACATGGCTCGTTTGCCTGCGGTCGCTTGCGCGGTATCGTA
>URQU01000086.1 GCA_900550055.1 uncultured Coriobacteriaceae bacterium
CAAGTGTCCGGCGCGGCCAAGTGTCCGGCGCGGCCAAGTGTCCGGCGCGGCCAAGCGTCCGGCGCGGCCAAGCGTCCGGCGCAGCCAAGCGTCCGGCGCGGCGGGGCCAAGCGTCCGGCCTCGCTTCCGACCTTGGTTTCAGTCAACTTTAAGGGTGTCTTCGTAGTATCTAGCCTCGAAATGTTCCCCGAGCCTGGGCCGTGGGCCCTTGGGAGGAAACGATGGCTTCATTCACCGACACCTTTGAACGCAAAGAGGTCAAATACCGCTTAAACGCGAAGCAGCATCGCGAGGTGCTCGATGCGCTGGCCGGGCGCATGGCCGCCGACGAGTACGGCCGCACGCGCATCACCAGCCTGTATTTCGACACGCCGACGCGCGATCTCATCGCGCGCAGTTTGGAAAAACCCCTGTACAAGGAGAAGCTGCGCCTGCGTTGGTACGGCACGCCGACTTCGGGCGAGCGCGTGTACGTGGAGATCAAGAAGAAGTACGACGGCATCGTGTACAAGCGCCGCGTGGGATGCTCGTTGACGGCGGCGTACGCCTACCTGATGGGGCGCGTGCCCTACGAGAACGCCTGCGTGCAAAATCCGCTGTCCGACCAACTGCAACAGGACGAGGCGCTCACGCTGCACAGCATCCAGATCGCCCGCGAGATCGATGCGTTCGCGGCGCGCTATCGCAACCTGCGGCCTTCCATGTACATCGTGTGCGAGCGCACGGCTTACGCCCCGGTCCCGGGCGCCGACGCCGACGGGCTGCGCATCACGTTCGACTCGGGCGTCGCGTATCGCGATGTGCTGGCCGGCGAGCGCGGGGCGGGCAGCACCTTCCATCCGCTTTTGGGCCTGGGCGAGACGATCATGGAGGTGAAGACCGCCAGCGCTTACCCGTCTTGGCTGGTCGAGGTGCTCGGCGGATGCCAGGCATATCCGTCGTCGTTCAGCAAGTACGGCGCCGCTTACCAGGAGTGCGAACGTGCCGCCGGCGTCCGTTCCGTTCGCAATGCTCTCCCGACCCTGACCTCCCGAAAGGATAATCGTTGTGCTTGATTCCGCACTCTCCTCGGTCTTCGGAACGGCCGATTCCCTGGTGGCAAGTGTGTCCACCGTGCAGTTCCTGATGTGCTGCGCCGCGTCCATCGTGCTCGGTGCGGCCGTGGCCTGCATCTATATGTTCCGTCATAAGTACTCGAAGAACTTCGTGGTCACTCTGGCGTTGCTGCCGCTTATCGTGCAGATGGTGATCACCCTGGTCAACGGCAATCTTGGTGCGGGCATCGCCGTCATGGGCGTGTTCAACCTGGTGCGTTTCCGCAGCATCCCGGGCAGCGCGAAGGATATCGGCAGCGTGTTTTTCGCCATGGCCATCGGCTTGGCGACCGGCATGGGATTCATCGCGCTGGCCGTGCTGTTCACGTTTATCGTCGGCGTGGTGAACGTGGTGTACGTGCTGTCGCCGTTCGGGCGGCCGCAGCAGCCGGAGAAGGTGCTCCGCGTGACGGTTCCCGAGGACCTGGAGTTCGATGGGATGTTCGACGCCGTGCTGGCGCGATATACCGCCGAGCATGAGCTGACGGAGGTTTGCACCACGAACATGGGCAGTTTGTACCAGCTTGAGTATCAGGTGCGCCTGGCGCAGCCCGGGATCGAGAAACGCCTGATGGACGAGGTTCGCTGTCTGAATGGGAACCTGAAGGTCAGCTTGAGCAACGCGCAAGTCTCCAAGGAGGTGCTCTAAATGGGCTGGTTTGCGAACCGACGCGCCCGGGCGGCGCGCGAAACCGGGGTCGAGGCGTCTGGGGCGTTTTGCCGGGCTGTCGGCCAGGATGAGCATGGCCCCGATGTCGCCGCGCCAGCGGAGGGTGGATCGTCAGCGCCGCAGCGCAGCGATGTGCGCGGGCTGACGCGCCTGGCGTGCGGGGCGATCGCCTTGCTGGCTTTGAGCGGCGTGCTTGCGATGGAAGGCTGCGCGGCGGTTTCGACGGATGCGGAAAACTCGGCCGCATCCGAACAGGCTGCTGCGGCAAGCGCTTCCAACGTGGAGTATTCGTCGTTCGAGGAGGTTGCGGCGGCGTTTGACGAAAGCGCCCTTGACCTGGGCTGTTCCAAGCGCGACCTTGATGCATCCTATGATGCGTCGTCGGCGACCGTCATCACTCTTTCCGGCGATTCCGCAAGCGTGCAGGGGGCGGGCGCTCAAGCGAGCGCCGCTGGTGCGGTCATCTCGTCGGCGGGTACGTACATCGTGTCGGGTGAGCTGACCGACGGGCAGCTGCTGGTCGACGCCGGCGACGACGACAAGGTGCAGCTGGTGCTGGCGGGCGCGACCATCCATAACGAGGACGGCCCGGCGATCTACGTGCGCAATGCGGACAAGTGCTTCGTCACCTTGGACGCGGGGACGGAGAACAGCCTGTCCGACGGGTCGTCGTATGCGCTGGAAGATGATTCCGACGAGCCGTATGCCACGCTGTTCAGCCGATGCGACCTGACGCTGAACGGGTCCGGGACGCTGAACGTGACGAGCGCGTACCGCCACGCGGTATGCTCGAAGGACGACCTGGTCGTTGTATCGGGCACGTACAACATCAGCGCTGTGGAGGATGGTTTGCGCGGCCGCGACAGCGTGAAGGTTCGCGGCGGCGTCTTCACCATTCAGGCTGGCGGCGACGGCATCAAGCCGAACAAGGACGACGATCCGACGAAAGGTTTCGTGAACATCGATGGTGGCACGTTCGACATCCAAGCTGGCGACGATGCGGTGCAGGGCAAGACGCTCGTCCGCCTTGCGGGCGGATCGTTGACGGTGGCGGCGAACGACGACGCCTTCCATTCCGATTTGGAGATGCATTTGCTGGGCGCCTCGATAGAGGCCGGTGCGGGCGACGACGCGTTCCACGCGGAGACGAAGCTGACCGTGGATGGCGGGACCGTGAACGTGACCAGCTGCAACGAGGGTTATGAAGCGGAGAAGATTTACGTCAACGGCGGCGATACGCGTATCGTGGCAAGCGACGATGGCGTGAACGCCAGCGCTGCCGACCTGTCCGACGACGCGGATGCCGATACGGTGAGCAGCACGCTTCCCAATGGCGGCACCCCCGGTGCGCCCGGCAAGGGCGGCGGGGCTGCTGCGGGCGGTGGCCAGGCTCCCGCAGGTGCGCCGCAGGGTGGGCAAGCTCCCGACGCCGTCGGTGCGCAGCAGGGTGGAAGTGCGCCCGAGCCCCCGGCGGGCGATAACGCCGGCGGCGCGGGCGGCGCCGATCCCGGACAACAGGGCGGCGACCCTGCTGCCGGCGGCGGCGTGGGCCAGGCGGATAGCAGCTGTCTCATCCAGATCAATGGCGACTACCTGGTGGTCGACTCCGCCGGCGATGCCATCGACAGCAACGGCAACGTCGAGGTGACGGGCGGCGTGCTGCTGGTCTCCGGGCCCACCAGCGATGGCGACAGCGCGTTCGACTACGACGGCAGCGCGACCGTCAGCGGCGGCACCGTGCTCATGGTCGGCTCCACGGGCATGGCGCAAAGCTTCACCGGCGGCACGCAGGCCTTCGCCATGACCTCGGCAAGCGGAGAGGCCGGCCAGAGTGTGTGCGTGGTCGACGGCAGCGGCAACGTGGTGGCGTCGTTCACGGCGACCAAGCGCTTCGGCATGGTGCTGACTTCCAGCCCGGCTTTTGCGGAAGGCGGCGAATACACCCTGGTCATCGGCGGCGAGGTGGCGAATGCCAACGCCGATGGCTACACGGATTCCAGCACGGTGAGCGGCGGCAGCGAGACCGCCATCACAGCCAGCTGCACGGCTTCCGCGGGCATGGGCGTCGGCGGTGCGAATAAGGCCGGCGGCATGGGTGGCCCTGCCGCAGCCGGCGGCAAGGACGCTTAGGGGACGTAGGATTATCTGTCCGGTTCGCTCTTGCTCGCTCCCCCCCCTCTATCCATCGGCTGGGACAGTTGGCGTCGGGTTTAACCGGTGGGGCGATAGGCCGCGGACATCAGACGTTTGGGGGGCGCAGGCTAATCTGTCCGGTGGCCTTCGCCCGCCCTTGTCCGTCGCCTCCCTCTGCCCGTTGTTCCCCGTGGATAGCCGGTATCGCTTTTCGCCGGTCGGACGCTTGGGGGCCGGACGCTTAGGGGACGTAGGATTATCTGTCCGACGGAATGTCGGACAGATAATCCTACGTCCCCT
>URQU01000087.1 GCA_900550055.1 uncultured Coriobacteriaceae bacterium
CGTGTCCAGAACTATTTCGCGTCGGGCGCTATCTTCACATTCTGTACACATATGGGGTTTGAAAGGTTCAGGGCGGCTCATGGATCCCTTTTTTGTTGCGGCCTTACCTATTAGCTGGAATCGTTTGGCGCGAAGGGTGGCCGCCGCGCGGTAGGCGGGCTCGGGATGGCCGGTGCGAGACCCGACGGCAACAAACGGGGTTTGGACGGCTCACTCCGGGGCCCAGGCGGAGTCGTAGGTTGAGAAATCTCGATCGGCGAACCCGCATCGCTCTGAGCGGGCACCGCGGATACGCGCCGCGCAGTAATGTATGCGGGAGGGAAATGGTCGACCGAATCGCCGGAGCTCTTTTCCGTTCGCCCCCTCTTATATAGTTCAGGCTCTTGGCTTTGCTGCTGGGTCAGGCTGTAAACGCTTTTTCTTGCCGACCTAAATCCGCAGGCGCTACATAAGAGAGCCGAGTACCGAACATTGCCAGAGCGTTTTTTGCTTTCGCGAGCCAATACAAGAGATGCATGGCCTACGAAATGCTGGCTATCGGATTCCAACGAGAAATGTAACTGAGCGATTGCCGCACGAATATGAACCTGAAAGCCAACTCGTCGGCGTTCCATACAATCGCTTTCCGTATTCACAGTCGATTCGCTTAGACCCTAATTGCTCAAGTATTGGAGCAACTTGTTAATCGCGTTCTCCACGAGCCAGCCCAACACGTTGCTGGGTAGATTTTCGTCAATTTGCCAGCGAGCTTGCCAATTAACTAAACCCATTTCTTCCGACCGTCGCCCTTGCACTGATGCCCTCGTCGACCTTGAAGTCATGGACCGCATGGCTCTGTCGTCTTGTGTCACTTTATGGATAGTTCGGCTGGGGCAATCCTCGTATTTTTGCTCGATTGCTCCCCACGCTTGGCCTGTCGGCCGTTGGACGCTTTTCCTTTTCTCGGATGAAACGCACCCGCGAAAACAGAAGCGGCCCGCGAGAAGGGGGCTCGCGGGCCATGGAGGAGATTCGGAAGCAGCGCTTAGTGAGGGGGGATCGCCGGCGCATTAAGGGGATACGTCTGACCGGAGGGTTGGTCATTCGGCGATGCGAGCTTCCGCGGGTATGCTATTGATTTTCAACATGCCATCTCTTTCGTCGATCGAGCGCAAACCGCAAGCAGTTGGCGAAACGGTCTCGACAGAAACGGGGTTTCAGGTGAGACCAAGGTTGGGCTTCGCTCTCGACAACATGGATAGTACGCCGGTTTTGCCGGCCGCGCGCCACCCTTAGATGGTTATTTACCTACTTAAACTGAGTATTCCTCCTCTTACCCGAAAAGGGTGCCTCCGGTATTTCCGCTGGTCAGGTTGTTATGGTCCTTTTCTTAGAGCGGAAACCTATTGTTTAGCGCATGTGTTACGATTCCTCCGAGAGAAGGGGCGACATGAAAACTGAAGCATCAGCGAAATCGGGGTCGAAATCCGAATCAACCCAACATAAGCCGCATTTTACCGACAGGATGGTTGCGTTCGCATCGACGGGCATAGCATGCCCGCTTGCATGGGGTTTCCTCATGAACGCTTTCGGAGGGGTAAGCCCCTCCGTCCAGCTACCTTGGACGCTTTCCTATCTCCTGCTTGCTGTTGCCGTTTTAGTCTTCGCTGCCGTTTCACGTAAAGCTCCGGCGTTTTTCAGCTCCGGCGTTTCCGCAACCGTTGCCGGAGCGCTCGGCGCGTTTGGCTCGTTGTTGCTGACGCTCACGCTAACCGTAATCCCCTCGATTCCACTTCAGTTCGCCGCAATGGTCCTTTGCGCGTGCGTTCTCGGTTGGCTATACCTGCAATGGGGCACGTTCTACGCAAAGCTTGATTTGCGCCATGCCGTGATTTGTCTCTTGCTTGCGAATATCGGCGGGTCGACGCTTAAGGCGATCACGCACTTCATCCCCATCGAAGCGCAATGCGTCTCCGCCATGCTGCTGCCCATCGTCTCGGTATCAATGTGCTGGATTGCGCTAAAGAGCATCGAGAACGTAACCACGGAGAAGCCCGTCATCCATTTCGAGTCCCACAATCTGCGAGGGCTCTGGAAGGTTGTTGTTGCGATCGCCGCCTTCAGCTTCGTAACCGCCTTCCTGGTGAGCCAGACCTCGGGAAACCAAGCTCTAACACCTCCCATTGACTTTTTACTTGGACGCCTGCTGGAGATAATCATCTCGGGCATCGTGCTGTTCGTGGTGGTGAAGTTGAACAAACCGTTTAATTTCTCGCAGTTGTGGCGCATCGCCCTTTTGGTGCTGGCGCTGGATATGCTTAGCCAAACAGCGTTCCCTGAAATCACCGTGTTGCGATGCGTGGAAAGCAGCGCCTGGGACCTTATCGTGCTGTTTGCTTGGCTGACCTTGTCAGATATAGCTCAGCACTCAAAGCTTCCCGCTCCGTTGGTCTTCGGCGTTGGCTGGGCCTGCTACACGGCGCCGTTCGCCATCGGCTCGATGGCATCCTTCATGTATTCAGGCGGCGACCACGATGCCGTGATCGTGGTCGCATTGATGTTCGTGCTGATACTGGTGTCCTCGTTTTGCTTGGAGATGCGCGACCAGGATACGAAGTGGCTGTTTGCCGAATTGCGCGGCGAGCCGGTAAGCGCGCCTGCGGATTACCGAAGCCTCGAAGAGCGTTGCGAGGAAGTCGGCAAGCAGCACAAGCTGACGCCGCGCGAGCTTGAAATCATGCAGCTGCTTTGCAAAGGACGCACGAAGGCATATATCGCCGAGACGCTGTACCTGACCGAGAACACCGTAAAGGGTCACACGAAGCATATCTACTCGAAGCTAGACGTGCATAGCAAGCAAGAATTGCTTGACCTGGTTGAACGCTAAGTCCCGCGCTGCCGATGCGGCCGAAGGGCCGAAGACGAGAAGCGCCGACCTCGCATATAAACGAAGAGCGCCTGCCAAGATGGAACTCGGCAGGCGCTCTTTTTCGTTACACGCTTGCAGCTGCGCCGCGATAACCGCAACGCACGGCCGCTTGGCTAGTCAACTGGTACGGCGTCAAGCTCCAGCGGCGGCTCGACGCGGCACACGTACTCGTCAGTTGCCTCGTCGATGTCGATGAGCACATGGCTGCGATCGGGCAGCTTGCCCTCGACGATCTTCTGCGCGATGCGATCGACGATCTCACGCTGCACCAAGCGCTTGCAGGGACGCGCGCCATACACCGGATCGAAGCCGTCGATGGACAGATGATCCATGGCAGCAGGCGTAACGTCGAGCGTAACGCGGCGATCGGCCAGGCGCTGTCGCACATCGTTGAGCTGCAGCTCGACGATGGGCTCCATATTGGCGATGGACAGCGCATGGAACGTGATGACCTCGTCGATACGGTTGAGGAACTCGGGGCGGAAGGTGTTGCGAAGCGCATCGTTGATCTTGTTGGACAGCTCCGCCAAGCTCTTCGCCGCCGTTTCCACATCGCCTTTCATGACGTTTTCCATAACATCGCCCATGGTTTCCTTCTTGGCATTTGCGCTTTCGTATTCGCGAATGGCCTGGGAGCCGATATTGCTGGTCATGATGATGATGGCGTTCTTAAACGACACCAGGCGACCCTGACCGTCCGTCAAGCGGCCGTCATCGAGCACCTGCAGCAAGATATTGAAGACGTCGGGATGGGCCTTCTCCACCTCATCGAGCAGGATGACGCTGTACGGGCGACGGCGCACCGCCTCGGTAAGCTGACCGCCCTCGTCGTAGCCGACGTATCCCGGAGGGGCACCGATCAGGCGCTGCACGCTGAACTTCTCCATGTACTCGGACATGTCGATGCGCACCATGGCCTTCTCGCTGTCG
>URQU01000088.1 GCA_900550055.1 uncultured Coriobacteriaceae bacterium
GTCCTACGATGATGCAGATGATGCTGGCAATGCAAGTAACTGCAAGCCAGATGCCGCCCATGCCCATCCAAAAAGCGGTTGGGTACAAGGTGATGAGCAGGCTGTCGTAGGGAAATGTCCAGGTTCCCGCCTGGAAGAACAGGCTGTGGAAGGCGGCGAACAGCCCGTCGAAGTCGATGGCCGCCCATGCTCCCAGCGCGCAAAACGCCGTGAGCACCAACCCGCCGCCCGCGATAAGCGTGCGACCGAGCGCTCGCTGGCCGATGCGCACCGCCACGTGCGCAAGGCCTGCGATGCATAGCACGGCCACGATCATAAAGGCGGGTTTGGCCATGCTTGCCACGCGGTAGACGTCATCGAGGTGGCTTATCGCGTCAGCGGGCAGGCTGCGGGCAGCGTTTTCCCTGGTCGACGCGGTGGCGCGCCCGTCCGTCTCGGCGGCGGCGTTGGCCTCGGCGATGGCGGCGTCAAGCTTTTCGCGGTCGTTGTCGTCGAAAGTGTAGCGCTTGCCGGCGATGGCCATGGAGGCGAGCTCGTCGGCGGTGAACGGGGTGTTCGGCTGGTCGCAGCCGGAAAACGCCCGCGACAGCGTTGCGGTGGCCGCATCGGGGATGGCGACGGCGGCGAAGCCGGCGCCGATGAGCGTGACGGCCAGCAGCAGCGTGCTGCCGAAGGCGACGATTCCGTTTAACAGTCGGGTCATGTGAAAGGGGCCTCGCAGGTGTTGGGGAAGGGCGAAACGGCCGCGGCCCCCGCGTCTTGGGACTTGGGGGCCGCAAGCAGGGCAGGCTGGGCGCGTTCTAGTCGACCCAGATGGTGGCGCAGGTGATGCCCTTCATGGGCTTGCTGATGGTGGGGAAGGGCCCTAAGCGGCTGAAGGTGCCCTGGAACGTGCCGTTGTAGCAGTACAGGCCCTCCAGGTTGTTGTACAGCACCGGCTCGCGTTGCACCTGGTCATCGGCCATGTCGGCGATGTCGTCGTCGGGCGTGAGGATCTGCGTCTTGAACGGCGTGATGTAGCGCTGCACCAAGAAGGGGGCGCCGGCGGCCCCGTTGGCGAACTTCTCGATGATCCGCTCCCATTGCTCCTGCGTTTGGAAGCAGCCCGCGTACACGTCGGCCGCGCCGTAGGCGTCGGTGGGCTTGATGATCCAGGCATCCTTGTCGGCGCGGATGGCGTCCAGGTCGACTTCCTTCTCGTTCAGATAGCGCGTCTGCGGGACGGCGCGCTCGACGAACGCGATCTCCTCGGGCGTCAAAAACGCCTGCGTGGCAGGGTTGAACAGCGCCTCGAAAATCTGCTTATCGTGCACAATATGGCCGGCGAAGCTGCCGATGAGCGCCACTTTCTGCGCCTTGACGGCTTCGATGAGCGCCTGCGACTCGTCCCAGAACTCCAGCACGTCGTTGGTGACGCAGCGGCGCCAGATGGCGTGGACGGGCTGGCCTTCCTTGTCGCGCAGCACTTCGCCGTCGAAGGTCAGGTCGCGCACGTCGCACACCGTGCAGGGATGCCCGGCCTCGGTGAAGCGCTTCGCAAACAGGTGGAACTCGTCGACTACGCCGTTTTGCAGGTAGTCGCAGATGGCGAAGCGGGGATTTTCCACGCGATGCTCGTAGGTGGCGTAGATGGCGGCGAACTCGTGCACCCACGCGTCGAACAGCTCGCAGCCCTCCACGTGATGACGGCGTGCGAACTCTTTAAAGGTGGCCGTTTCCTCCACCGAATGCGTGATCTCGCGGTTCTCGTTCATGCCCGAGCTGCCGTCGCCGTTGAATTCGCAAAACGCCACGTCGCCGGTGTTCTCGTCCAGGAAGATGTCGAAGCGGGCGAAGGGAAGCAGCGCATCGTAGCCGCGCGGGACCAAGATCAGCTCGGCCAGGCGCGGGTCGTAGTCGAAGATCTTGCGGTACTCGGCGTCGTCGAGGTAGTGCTGCATGACCTTGCACAGGATGCGGTGCGTGGTTTCCACCACCTCGCGCATGACCTGGCGCGATGCGGCGTCATAGAGCTTCGGCACGAAGCTGGTGGACACCACGCGATGGTGCACGATGGCCGTGGAGGAGTCCATGTAACTGCGCGCGGCGCGGCGGCCGGGGATGTCGCCGTCAAGCGATTCGGCGATATCGATGTACTCCTGGGTATAGGCTGCGTTCTTGAAAACGGGCTGGTCGGCAGGCTGGGGTGCGGTATGCGTCATGCGTCCTCTTTTCCCGATCGGGTTGGTTTCCGCCCAGTTTAGCAAACGAGGAGCCGCGTTGATGCAGCAGGACGGGGAACCTCGGATACGCCCATATACCGTGCGTGCGGATATATGGTGATTCCACGAGCGCGACGGGCAGAGCATACAAAATGATGCCCATGTGGTATCGTTCGCAGCTAGCATAAACGCGGGCGGCGCGCACCGTCCGAACATATCCGTTTATCAAGAGTCGGGGGAGAGGGTTGGCTCGCAGATCCCGACACCAACCTGGCGCAAAAGCGCCAAGGTGGTCCGGCCGACAACGATGAAGGAGGAACATCAATGGCCAACGCGCATTCTTCTTATCTGTTCACGTCCGAGTCCGTCACCGAGGGTCATCCCGATAAGGTGTGCGACCAGATCTCCGACGCCGTGCTTGATGCCATCCTTGAGAAGGAGATCGAGCTTGCCGGGCAGGGCTACGTTTCCCCGTCCGGCCAACCGGCCGACCCCACGCAGGTGCGGTGCGCCTGCGAGACCATGGCCACCACGGGCATGATCATCGTGGCCGGCGAGATCCGCACCCAGGCCTATGTCGACGTGCCCGCGCTTGCGCGCGAGGTGCTGCGCGAGATCGGTTACGATCGAGCGAAGTACGGCTTCGATTGCGATACCTGCGGCGTGCTCAACGCCATCCACGACCAAAGCCCCGACATCGCCCAGGGCGTCGACGAAAGCTACGAGGCCCAGCACGGCCAGGCGGGCGACGACCCCTACGAGAAGGTCGGCGCCGGCGACCAGGGCATGATGTTCGGCTATGCCTGCGACGAGACGTCCACGCTCATGCCCATGCCCATCTACCTGGCACAGCGCATGGCCGAGCAGCTGGCCGCCGTGCGCAAGGACGGCACCATGCCCTACCTGCGTCCCGACGGCAAGACCCAGGTTTCGGTGCGCTACATCGATGACAAGCCCGTCAACGTTGAGAAGGTCGTGGTGTCCACGCAGCATTCCGAGGAGGTCTCCACCGAGCAGCTGCGCGCCGAGATCGAGGCCAACGTCATCCGCCCCGTGCTCGAGCGCGAGGGCGTGGAGCTTGCCCCCGACGCCGGCATCCACATCAACCCCACCGGCCGATTCGTCATCGGCGGCCCCATGGGCGACTGCGGCCTGACCGGCCGTAAGATCATCGTCGACACCTACGGCGGCATGGGCCGTCACGGCGGCGGCGCTTTCAGCGGCAAGGACTGCACGAAGGTCGACCGCTCTGCGGCATACGCCGCCCGCTGGGTCGCCAAGAACGTGGTGGCCGCGGGTCTGGCGCACCGCTGCGAGGTGCAGGTGGCTTACGCCATCGGCATGGCTCGCCCCGTGTCCGTCATGGTCGACACGTTCGGCACTGAGTGCGTGCCCGTGGCCGATATCGAGCGCGCCATCGACGAGGTGTTCGAGACGTGCACCGCCCTCTGGCGCGGCCTGGGCGAGATTCCCGGTTCCGGCTACCGCATCCGCGAGGAGTTCGCGCAGTTCGACGCCGTGCGCCGTTTCCGCGCCGACGTCGCCATCCTGGGCGCCTGCGCCGTCTCCGCGCAAAGCGGCCTGACCTGCACCGAGGATCAC
>URQU01000089.1 GCA_900550055.1 uncultured Coriobacteriaceae bacterium
CGCCCTCGGTGACCTGCTCGTTGGCGAGCACGGTCTGACACTTCGGGCACCAGTTCACCGGCGAGTTGCGGCGCTCGACCAGGCCGCGCTTCCAGAACTGCAGGAAGATCCACTGACCCCAGCGGTAGTACTCGGGGTCGCACGCCACGACGGTGCGGTCCCAATCGTAGGAAAGGCCCATGCGCTTGAAGCTGGCCTTCTGCGTCTCGATGTTGGCGTAGGTCCACTTCGCCGGATGGCTGTGATGCTTGATGGCCGCGTTCTCAGCCGGCAGGCCGAACGCGTCCCAACCCATGGGATGCAGCACGTCGAAGCCGCGCATCTTGGAGTAGCGGGCGATGACGTCGCCGATCGTGTAATTACGCACATGCCCCATATGGATGTCGCCCGACGGGTACGGGAACATCTCGAGCACGTACTTCTTGGGCTTGGCGTGATCTTCCGTGACCTTGTACAGGTCGGCATCTTCCCAAGCCTTCTGCCAACGAGGTTCGATCTCGTGAGGGTTGTACTGTTTCATCGTCCATCTTCCTTGGCTGACGCGGTAATACACATAGGGTTCATTGTAGCAGCCCCGCGTTTTCACAAGGGGAAAAAGCGGCAACATCCCAGGCAAGGAAAGCCGAGCGGATTCCTGGGGAAACCTCGTCCGGCTTTCATGCCGGCATTGCGGGTTCGATGCCGGAAAACGACAAGCCGCCCAGGCGGCCCGACCCGCTTGCGGCGCGCAGCCAAGGTTTACCCCTGACTGCGCGAACCGCAGCAGAACGGCGCGCCTGAGCGGCCTGCATGCTTTACCCTGTTCGCCGAATCCGGCTCGGCGAGGCCTTGATTAACGCTTGATGTTGTAGAAAGCGTTCTTGCCGGCGTACTGGGCCTGGGAGTCGAGCTCCTCCTCGATGCGCAGCAGCTGGTTGTACTTGGCAACGCGGTCGCTACGGCACGGAGCGCCGGTCTTGATCTGGCCGGTGTTCAAGGCCACGGACAAGTCGGCGATAGTGGTGTCCTCGGTTTCGCCGGAGCGATGGCTCATAACGCATGCGTAACCCGCCTGCTTGGCCATCTCGATGGCGTCCAGCGTCTCGGACAGGCTGCCGATCTGGTTGACCTTGATGAGGATGGCGTTGGCGCAACCAAGCTCGATGCCCTTCGCCAGGCGCTTGGAGTTCGTGACGAACAGGTCGTCGCCCACCAGCTGCACCTTGTCGCCGATGCGGTCGGTCAGCTGCTTCCAACCATCCCAGTCCTCCTCGGCCATGCCGTCCTCGATGGAGATGATCGGGTACTTCTCGACCAGCGCGGCCCAGTAGTCCACCATCTCGGCGCTGGTCAGTTCGCGACCCTCGCCCTTCAGCTCGTACTTGCCGGTTTCGGCGTTATAGAACTCGGTGGAAGCCGGGTCCATGGCAAACATGATGTCGTCGCCGGGCTTGTAGCCTGCCGCCTCGCAAGCCTTCACGATGTACTGCAGGGGCTCTTCGTTGGTGGTGAAGTTGGGAGCGAAGCCGCCCTCGTCGCCCACGCCGCCGCCCAGGCCGGCCTCGTGCAGGACCTTCTTCAGGGTGTGGTAGATCTCAGCGCACCAGCGCAGCGCCTCGGCGAACGACTCGGCGCCCACCGGCATGATCATGAACTCCTGGAAGTCGACGTTGTTATCGGCATGCACGCCGCCGTTGAGGATGTTCATCATGGGCGTGGGCAGGATATGGCCGTTCACACCGCCCACGTACTTGTACAGCGGGAGACCGGCGGACTCGGCAGCGGCCTTGGCGCAGGCCAGAGACACGCCCAGGATGGCGTTAGCGCCCAGAGCGCCCTTGTTGTCCGTGCCGTCCAGCTCCAGCATCACGTCGTCGATAGCGCGCTGATCGTCGGCTTCGAAACCGACGAGCGCGTCGGCGATCTCATCGTTCACATGGCCAACGGCATCCAGCGTGCCCTTGCCCAGATAACGCTCCTTGTCGCAGTCGCGCAGCTCAACTGCCTCGAACGCGCCCGTAGACGCACCGGAGGGAACGGCCGCACGACCGAAGGAACCATCCTCCAGCACAACTTCCACCTCGACCGTGGGGTTGCCGCGAGAGTCCAGGATTTCACGCCCGAACACATCGATGATGACGCTCATTGAATGCCTCCTCGTAGGATGTTTCCTTTTGCGCCCGGCGCCTTGCACCAGGCCATACGGGCAAATGATACCATGCCCGCCCCGACATGTGCGAACCAGCAGGCGGACGGCGAAATGCATCTGTGCGCGGAGACGATCGCCACGGAACGGCGATGAAGGCGGCGTTCGCCGTGGCCGAATGCGCGCCTGCACACGGAAGCGATTGCTAGAGAAGCGCCGCTGCGACTAGAGCAGAAGCGCTATGGCAGCAAGAATACCTAGCCCCAGGGCCAGCGCAACACCCGAAGTTATCGTCATGCGGTAGTCTCGTAGCGAGGTTCGCCGGCCGCCGCGCACGCCATAACAGCGGGCATCCATGGCAACCGAAAGCTTGTCCGCCCTTCGGAACATTCCCACGAACAGCGGGATGAACACCGGCGGCCACGCCGATACACGCTGCCATAAGCCGCCCCGATGAAACGAGGCCCCTCGCGAGAATTGCGCATCATGAATCGCGCAGACTTCTTGGGCCATCAAAGGAATGAAGCGGATCGCCATACTGAACACCATGGCGATATCATCAGCAGGCACATGCAGAACCCGCAACGGGGACACGAACGACCGCAACGCATCGGTAAGCGCCGTCGCCGTGGTGGTGAGCACCACGATGAAGCTGCCGAGGACAAGCAAGACCATCCGAACGCCGTAGAAGCAGCCCAGCGCGAATCCCACCTGGTTGTTGATTGAGGCGAACAAAACGGTAAGAGCCGCCATCATGTACACGGGGATTCCCATGGCCAGCATACGGCCAAGCGGGACGCGGGCCGACAAAGCTAACACCAGGCATAAACCGGCAAGCAGGCACTGTCCAAGCCATGTTTCAACCCAGAAAACGGTTGCGGTGTATGCACACAGCAACAGCACCTTCACCCGGGCATCGCAGGTGTGGACAAAGGAATCACCGTCGATATACGTGTTTACTCGTAATTGCATGCGTGAAGTATAGCGCAGCATTCAAGAATGCATAGGTTGCAAAGAACGGCCGATTACGAAGTCAAACGCATACCCACAAGCAAATCACCCCAAAAAGAAAGGACCCCGGAGGGTCCTTTCCAAATAACATCTGGGAAAGCTTATTCGGCCTTCTCCTCAGCAGCCTCGACAGCCTCAGCAGCTTCCTCGGCCTTGGGCTCCTCGGCAGCCTCGACCTTCTTCGGAGCAGCCTTCTTGGCAGCCGGCTTCTCAGCCTTCTTGGCCACCGGCTCGGTGACGAGCTCCATGATGACCATGGGAGCGTTGTCGCCCTTGCGGTTGCCCAGCTTCA
>URQU01000090.1 GCA_900550055.1 uncultured Coriobacteriaceae bacterium
AAAAGCTGACCTGGGGTTATTCCGAGCGTCTGCCGAAATCCGCCCCGGAAACCGCCCAGAACTCCAGACTCATGTCAAAATCAGGGCCGTTTTCCTGCAGAACCATCCAGAACTCCAGGGTCGCGGCAAAAGCCGGGCGACCGCCACCAAAACCGTCCAGAACTCCAGGGCTGCGACGGATGCCGCGCAACCGCAAGTCAGCGAGACAAACGAGGCCGGCACCCCAAGGAGATGCCGGCCTCGCGTCAAGCCGTGTGGAATCGCGAAATCAAGCGCGGCATTCCGCCGTCCTCACGCGGCCGTCCGCCATCCAGCGAAACCAAACCGACAGGATCTCGCGAAAGGCCCTGTCCCAAAAGCGCGGAGGGGCGAAGCGGCTCGCCGATTTCGCCAGCGAAGCGCCCCGGCGCTCTTATTCCGCGATCTCGATGTGGGGTTGGGGCGCAGCGGCCAGGTCGCCGACGGTCACGCCGTCCACGTACTTCTCGATGACCTCGTCAAGGCCTGCCCAGAAGCGCACCGTGGTGCACACGTCGGCGCGGTGGCACGGCTCGGGGCCATCGAGCGCCGCGCAGGTCACCGGCACCGTGGTGCCCTCGACCGCACGCAGCACGTCGCCCGCCAAGATATCTTGAGGGTCGCGCGCCAGGCGGTACCCGCCGCCTTTGCCGCGCACGCTTGCCAGCAAGCCCGCCGACACCATGGGGCGGGCGATCTGCTCGAGATACTTCAGGGACAGCTCCTCGCGTTCGGCCACTTCGCGAAGCGAAACCTTCGCCTCGGGCCCCGCCTGCGCGATGCACACCGCCAAGCGCAATGCATATCGTCCCTTCGATGAGATAAGCACGATTCCCCCTTATCGACTCTAACTACCTGCGCCAAACCACCGAAACGCTTGCCGCGAAACGCGCGGACCGGTGTCCGGGCGCACGCGTCGCCCGATGCGCCCGACAGGCCCGCTCTCCCGGCGAACCCGCGCCCAGCGCGAAACGGCCAGCGGGCAAGCCTAAGCTCCACGCCACGCGAACCACGCGCGCCGCAGGCCGGCTTCCCGACCCCGCGCCGCACGCCGCGTCAGCGCCCACACGCTCGCCGCCATGACCAGCCCGGGTCACCCGTCGGCCGCGCAGCACGCCCGGTATCGCCCTCTGAACATATAGGTTACACTAGACGTAAAGCATGCGCGTTCGCGCTCATTCCGCGGATTGATCCCTTGCGGCAAGCATTTCGCTTGACAAATCCGCGTGTCACGTTATCTTAATCCTATCAAACGTATATGAATAAGCAAAGCCTTATTTATAGGAAATGAGAAGGGGAATAAGAAGATGGCAGACGAGAACATCCTCCTCAACGTGGCAGGCCTTTCGGCCGCCGTGGATGAGAAGGTCATTCTTCACGACGTCGACCTGACCGTGGGCGCTGGAGAGACCCACGTGCTGATGGGCCCGAACGGCGCCGGCAAATCGACGCTGGGCCACGTGGTCATGGGCGATCCCGAGTACACGGTGACCGGCGGCAAAATCACGTTTAACGGACAGGATATCACAGATCTGTCCACCGATAAACGCTCGCACGCGGGTCTTTTCCTGAGCTTCCAGGCGCCGGTGGAGATCCCCGGCGTGCCCGTCAGCAGCTTCCTGCGCGCCATTTCCGCAGGCCGCCCGGGGGTGGGCGACATGAAGGGCAAGCAGTTCCGCAAGCACGTCAAGGAGCTGGCCGAGGAGCTGAACATGGACCCGGCCTACCTGGACCGCGAGCTGGGCGTGGGTTTTTCCGGTGGCGAGAAGAAGAAGCTCGAGATGCTGCAGCTGCTGCTGCTCGAGCCGAAGCTGGCCTTCCTGGATGAGACCGACTCCGGCCTGGACGTGGACGCGCTGTCCGTCGTCTCGCGCGGCATGGAGGTCTATCGCAAGCGCTGCAACGGCACGCTCGTCATCATCACGCACAACACCCGCATCCTGGAACATGTCGACGTCAACCGCGTTCACGTCCTGGTCAAGGGCCGCATGACGGCCGAGGGCGACGCGTCCATGATCGCCGACATCGACGAGAACGGCTTCGAGCAGTTCGAGCAGGCCGCGGCCGCAGCCGCTGAATAAGGGGCAGCCATGGCTAAGCAACGCACCGAGGTAGCGGACATCGACCGCAGCCTCTACGACTTTTCATACGGCGACAGCACCGAGAAGCTCGAGGCGGGCCTGACGCCCGAGATCGTCCGCGAGATCTCGGAGAAGAAGGACGAGCCGGAGTGGATGCTCCAGCACCGCCTGAAGTCGCTGGAAATCTACCAGAGCATGCCCACGTCGGACTGGGGCCCTTCCATCGCCGGCCTTGACATGGACAACATCGTCACCTACGTCAAGCCCAACACCGACCAGAAGTCGGACTGGGACAGCCTGCCCGACGACGTGAAGAACACCTTCGACCGCCTGGGCATCCCCGAGGCCGAGCGCAGCTACCTGGCCGGCGTCGGCGCGCAGTACGACTCCGAGCTGGTCTACCACAACATGCAGGACACCGCTTCCCGCATGGGCATCGTGTACTCCGGCATCGAGGAGGCGCTGCACGACCCGCAGTGGGAGCCGCTCATCCGCGAGAAGTTCATGACGCTCATCCCGCCCACCGACCACAAGTTCGCCGCCCTGCACGGCGCGGTGTGGTCCGGCGGCAGCTTCGTGTACGTGCCGAAGGACACCAAGCTCGACTTCCCGCTGCAAAGCTACTTCCGCCTGAACGCGAAGGGCGCGGGCCAGTTCGAGCACACGCTCATCATCGTGGAAGACGGCGCCGACCTGCACTTCATCGAGGGCTGCAGCGCGCCGAAGTACAACGTGGCGAACCTGCACGCGGGCGCGGTGGAGCTGTTCGTCGGCAAGAACGCGCACCTGCGCTACTCGACCATCGAGAACTGGTCGAAGAACATGTACAACCTCAACACCAAGCGCTCCACGTGCGACGAGGGCGGCTCGATCGAATGGGTGTCCGGCAGCTTCGGCAGCCATGTGGGCTACCTCTACCCCATGTCCATCCTAGCCGGCCGCAAGTCCACGTGCACGTTCACGGGCATCACGTTCGCCGGCACGGGCCAGAACCTCGACACCGGCTGCAAGGTGGTGCTTGCCGCGCCGGAGACCTCGGCTTCCATCGAGACGAAGTCCATCTCCAAGGGAGGCGGCGTGTCCACGTTCCGCAGCAGCGTGGTGGCCACGCCGAAGGCCGAGAACTCCGCGTGCAGCGTGTCGTGCCAGAGTCTGATGCTCGACGACCACAGCCGCTCCGACACCATTCCGGCCATGGACATCCGCTGCAAGCACGTCGACATCGGACACGAGGCCACCATCGGCCGCATCGGCGACGACAAGGTGTTCTACCTGATGAGCC
>URQU01000091.1 GCA_900550055.1 uncultured Coriobacteriaceae bacterium
GCGGATGCGAGGGTGCTACTGGTCATCCTGGGCAGAAAGCGCTTTCAACGCGCTGAAATTTGCAGATTCTTGCTTTGTTATCAGGATATATTCGTGATAACAAAGCATTCGAACGCCTGTTGCGAGCCCTGGACACGCACTCGTGCGTTTTTTGGCGGCAAATAGGGACAACCTCATCGAAACGCAGTTGCGCCCGCGGAATCCCGCGGGCGCAACTGCGTTTTCGTTAGGTTGTTCGCGGGCCGACGAGCCTGCTAGCTCTCGCAAGTGGATTGCATGAACGCACCTCCGTCCCTTGTTCACCTGTCAGCGTATAACGGTTTGCACCCATTCGACCAGCGGTTCGAAATCCAACGAGCTATCGGCGGTGCCGAGCATGGCTTTAAGAAGCTCGGCATGGGATGGCTTGAATTCGCACCCGGACAACCTGAGATATGTGCCCATAAGGGCGGTGACGGTTCGTTTGTTGCCATCGGCGAATGGGTGATCTTTGATGATGCCGTAAGCATATCTGCAGGCCTTGGCCTCGTCAGTCGGATACAGCTCGATGCCGGCGAAAGACTGAAACGGTTGCGCGAGAGCGGACTCTAAAAGCCCCGCGTCACGCACGCCATCGATTCCGCCGAACCTGGTAACTACGGCAGAATGTATCGCGAGAGCCTCTTCTTTGGTGATGGGTCGGAAGCTCATTTTGCAAGCTCCTCGAACACGTCGGCATACTCGTCCATGAAGTCGACCGCCACGTCTACGACCGAGGCTTCTGCCTTGGCCGGCTGGATTATCGCCCAAGGCTCGTTGTTCTTCAGAACGGTGAGCGGCTTGCCGGTTCTGCTCACCTCTGCTGCTACGCGGGAAAAGTCGGCTTCGACCTCCGAAAGGTCTATGGTCAGCGCGGCCACGCGAACCTCCTTATACTCTGACCAGCATTATGACCAGATTATAAGGCGCAACCCAGCTTAACGAGAAGCAGCCTTGCGTCTGAGAGAACATGGGGCGAGGTACAAAACCTGGCGGAAGGACTTCAAGGCCATTCGCCTTGCTTGAATTGTCGCAATTGTAGGTTATTTCCCTGCAATTGCGACATCAGGCGTCATCCCGCTCGCGTTGTCTCGAAACGCCCCCGGCTGTCGCGTCAGCGCCGACATCCCCACATGCTGGCGATTTTGTGTGGTCGGGCGGCGGGCGGCTTTACCGCGTTACCATAAACACCCTCTTGCGGCTAGGCATGCCGCACAATCTGAAGACACATCACGCTCCATCCGGGGAAACGGCCCGGTCGGGGCTTTGTCGTCTCCATCGCCCGGCGGGCTGCGTTGCAGGAGTTTCGAAACCGACCATCCCGACGCGAAACGAAGGCCATGCAGCGAGACAAGATCAAGCCCATATTATTCAGCATCATCAAGCACTCCAGCAAAGAGGAGCTGCGCCGCCAGATCCCAAAGGACGTCGTCTCGGGCGTGGTGGTGGCCGTGGTGGCGCTGCCGCTTTCCATCGCGCTGGCCATCGCATCGGGCGTAGGCCCTGAGCAGGGCCTTTACACCGCTATCGTCGCGGGCTTCCTGATCGCGTTCTTGGGCGGCAGCCGCGTGCAAATCTCCGGTCCCACCGCCGCCTTCGCCACCATCGTCGCGGGCATCGTGGCCACCGACGGCATGGAGGGCCTGGTAGCTGCCACCATCATTGCCGGGGTGATGCTCGTGCTCATGGGCCTGCTCAAGCTCGGCACGCTTATCCGCTTCGTTCCCTACACGATCACCACCGGCTTCACAGCGGGTATTGCGGTGACCATCGTGATCGGGCAGATCAAGGACCTGCTGGGGCTGACGTACCCCGCCGGTACCACCACCGTCGACACCACCGACAAGCTGGGCGCTCTGGCGGCCAACATCTCCACGGTGAACTGGCAGGCCGTGCTGGTGGGCGTGGTGTGCCTTGCCATCCTGATGCTGTGGCCGAAGGTGTCCAAGCGCATCCCCGGCTCGCTGGTTGCCGTTATCGTGGGCGCCGCCATGGTGCCCGCGTTCGGCCTGCAGGTCAACACCATCGGCGACCTGTACACCATCGAGGCGGGCCTTCCCACGCTGCAATTCCCCCAGCTCAGCCTTGACCTGTTCCGCGACGAGCTTGCCAACGGCATTACCATCGCCATCCTTGCGGCCATCGAGTCGCTGCTGTCGTGCGTGGTCGCCGACTCCATGATCTCGAGCCACCACCGCTGCAACATGGAGCTGGTGGCGCAAGGTGTGGGCAACATGGGCTCGGTGCTGTTCGGCGGCATCCCCGCCACCGGCGCCATCGCGCGTACCGCCGCCAACGTGAAAAGCGGCGGTCGCACGCCCGTCGCCGGCATGGTGCACGCTGCGGTGCTGCTACTGGTGCTGGTGTTCCTGATGCCCTACGCCGCGCTCATCCCCATGCCCACCATCGCCGCTATTCTGCTGCAGGTGGCCTACAACATGTCGGCCTGGCGCAATTTCGCCCACCTTTGCGCCACCGCCTCGCGCGGCGCTGTGGCCACGCTGCTGCTGACGTTCACGCTGACTATCGTGTTCGACCTGGTCACCGCCATTGCCGTGGGCATGCTCATCACCGTGGTGCTGTTCATGAAGATGGTCTCCGAGGAAACCGAGGTGAAGGGCTGGACGTACTTCTGCGACAAGGATTCCGAGGTCACGCACCTGCGCGAGCTGCCCAAGAGCGTCCGCGTGTACGAGATCAACGGCCCGATGTTCTTCGGCATGACCGACCGCATTTCCGACATCTCGGTGAAGGACTTCACGAAGTACCTGATCATCCGCATGCGCGGCGTGCCCTCGCTTGACGCCACGGGCATGAACGCGTTGGAGAACCTGTACGAGTACTGCGCGGAAAACGGCGTGCAGCTGATCTTCAGCCACGCCAACGAGCAGCCCATGAGGACCATGCGCCGCGCCGGCTTCGTCGACCTGGTGGGCGAGGAGCGCTTCCGCCCGAACATCGACGACGCTATCGCCTACGCCCGCACCCAGCTCGAGCAAGAGGAGAAGGCCGCGTAAGGCAACGAGCAGGCGGCCGCTGGCGAGCGATTTCCCGAACAGGGGACGGAGGTGCGTTCATGCGGGCCGCTCGTGAGGCATGACCACCCCGCTGGCCCAACGGTCCGCAGACAACCTAACGAAAACGCAGATGTGCCCGCTGGATTTCGCGAGCACATCTGCGTTTCGATGGGGTTGACCCTACTTGCTGCCAAAAATCGCGCGAGTGCGTGTCCTGGGCTCGAGGCGGGCGTTCGAATGCTTTGTTATCACGAATATATCCTGGTAACGAAGCATGAATCTGCATATTTCAGCGCGTTGGGAGCGCTTTTTACCCAAGACAACCAGTAGTGCCCTCATACCTAG
>URQU01000092.1 GCA_900550055.1 uncultured Coriobacteriaceae bacterium
ATCTTGCGCGGCTTCACCTCGAAATCGATGCTCGGCAGGTCCTCGGCGGCAATACTAATGTCGGGGAAGATGTAGATGTCACGAGTGTTCTTCGAGGTGGTAATTCTGTTGAAGCCCGCGTAACGCTTATTGCTAAGCGCACGAAATGCAACCTCGGACAAATCGTCCTCGAGGATGTTCTGCCTAGACGGGTAATCCCATGGGCACCAAGAGGCGTTCCCGAGCACATGCGAGCCGAGCCGAGCGGTGATGTCGACGGTGCCGTCGAGAAATGCCTTTCTGCCGAGGATTTCGGGCGTTCCGTCGACGCTGACTTCCAGCCCGAAGTTCAGGTTCCCCCCGTCGGTGACGGTCGGCTCCACCACGCCGATGTGAACCATTTCGGCGTATTTATCGGTGTGCTCGGTGTCCATGAGCTTTTTCCCGATTGCGCTAAGGTACTTCAGCGTCTCTTGCAGATAGTCCCTGTCGCGCTCCGCCTTCTTGGAATACGACAACGACAGCTTCGCCATCCCCATCGCGAGGTCGGCGCTCGTCTTGGCGCTCCTTGCGTTGAAGTCCCGGGCCCCCATCGCCTTGGCCGCCGCGAGCCCCGCGCCGCCGACCAGCTGGCCCTTCATGGCCTCTTTGGTGATGTTTTTCTGAGGTGCGGGGTATGCGGAAGGGTAGGTGGCCATGACCTTGTGTTTTCGTCAAGACCGTAGTTTCATGGGTGGCACGCAAAACTTTCAGGCCTGGCACTGCAAGTTTTCATGTTCGGCAAGGCATGCCGCTTAGCGCGTTCTCCTAGCGTTTGTTTGCCATGGGCGAAGCCTCCATCCTCTTGGTGGGCCCCTCGAACACGATCAGGTGGCCGTAGTGGATGATCCTGTCGATCATGGCCGCGGCCATCTGGTCGTCGGTCAGCACCGACCCCCACCTCGAGAACTCGAGGTTGGTTGTCACGATCAGGCTCCGCCGTTCGTAGCACTTGGACACGACCTGGAACAAGAGCCTTGCGCCCTGGCGGTCTATCGGCAAGTAGCCCAGCTCGTCCAGGATGACCAGATCGGCGCGCTCGACCTCCCGGAACACGCGGTCGAGGGATCCCGCCTCCTCCGCCTTCTGCATCCTCACGACGAGGTCCGATATCGTCGTGAACATCACCGACAGGCCCATGTGGCAGGCGGTCGTGCCGCAAGCGATTGCCATATGCGTCTTGCCGTTGCCGACGCCGCCGTACAGCACCAGGTTCTGCATCGATCCGACGAACGCGCACGACTCCACGTCGTTCCTGGGCATCCCCTCCGGCAGCCTTATGCGCGACCAGTCGTAGCCGTCGAAGGTCTTCGGCACCGGGAACCTCGCCCGCTTGAGCAGCCGCTCCCGCTTCGACTTCTCGCGCCACGAGCGTTCCTCGTCGAACACCGAGCACAGGAACCTGAGCTCCCCCGCGCTCGATTCCGACGCGAACTTCTCGGCCGTGTGGTTCGACAGCATCACGGCGCGGAACCCTGCGCGGGCCCTCGCCTCAAGCTCCGCCCTCGCGCTCATGCGGCACCACATCCCAGCAGGCCGTCGTAGGCTGACAGGTCGGGGCCGACGTCGGGAGCCGACCCGAGGCCGAACCCGCCGATGCGGGCGAGCATCATCTCGACATCGGCCGCGCGCGTGGCACCGGTCCTCGCGAGCACCTCCGACAAAGCCGAGGCCACCTCGTCGTACGACCACGATGCGCACCATTTCTTCATGCACTTGACCAGGTCGGAAAGGGCCGCCGACTCCATGGAGTCCATGTGTGCGGCCACGTTCGCGGGCAGCGCCGCCCTCGCTGGCGAGTTGCGCCAGGCTCCCGGCCGCCTGGCGAGGAGCCCCAGCTGGGACGCGGGGTCGGGAGAGCCGGCGGCCGTCCCGAACCTCCTGTCGTGCTCCGCGAGGACCTCGCCGGCGGAATTCGCGAACGCGATGCCGTGCGCGCCGTACGCGACGGTGACGGGCCTCCCGGCCATCGCGTCGGAGACGTGGTGGCGGTGGCCGCCGTCGACGCTGGCGCAACCGCGCTTGTCGACGATCGCGGAACCGTAGCGCACGCATGCGAGCGGCTTCGCGGGAAGCGGCAGCAGCGCCGCCCGGTCGCGCTCGAACAGCTCGCCCCAGCTCATGTGCTTCTCGTAGTGCTCGTTGCCGGCATAGCCGTCGCGTCTTCCCAGCAGCGCCGCGTTGAACGCCGCGATGTCGTCCAGCGCGGGCATCGGCGTGAACAGGTGCTGGCGCGACCAGCCGACCTTGCGCTCGACGTTGCCCTTCTCGTGGCCGGAATCCGGGTTGGCGTAGGTCACCGAGAACCCGTAGTGCGCGTGCGTCCTGGAGAAGAGCTCCGCCTCGGCGACCTTGCCGCTGATCTTGCGGCCGGCCCCCGTGGCGTTGTCGAGCACGATCCGGTGCGGCACGCCGCCCACGTGCTCGAACACGTCCTTGAGCCCCTGGCAGACGCACTCGGAGGTCTCGCCGGCGAACAGCTGGCAGAAGCCCATGTTGGAGAAGGGGAAGCTCAACGCGAAGAAGTGCATGCGCACGCGCTCGCCGCGGTAGACGACGTCGACGTCGCCGAAGTCCGCTTGCGCCTCGCCCGGCGCCCATACGAGCTCGATGAACGCCGTCTCCGACGCCTTCATCTGGGCCTTGCGCTCGCGGACGTACTTCTTCACGATCCCGTACCCGCCCGCGTAAGGCGTCTCGTCGAGCAGCCTCTCGTAGATTCTCTGGGCGCTATGGCGCTGCTTGCGCCAGGCGCGCAGGTCGCCCTCGAGGATCGAGTCGATGAAGGGCTTGCACGGGTCGAGTATGGAGCCGCGCCGCGACTTCGCGGGCATCTGCGGCGAGAAGTCGTCCATGGCCAGGTACTTGCGGATCGTCGGCTGCGAGACCCCCGTCCGCCTCTGTATCTCCGCGTTCGTGAGCCCCTGGCGGCTCATGTCGCGTATACTCTCGATCGTCGGCATGTCGATCATCCTTTCCGCCTCCTTGCCAAGTAGTTGGTAGCTACATTGACAAGGATGGCCTAGCTGATCGGCATGCCTTTGCCTTATCTGAAAACTTTCATTGCCATAGATGAAACGTCACGATGCCGAAGCTGCAAGTCTCAAACTAGCGGAAACAGAGTACGCGAGGAGCGCCCAGGCCAGGGGCGAGACCGAGGAGCACGCGGCCGCCCGCAAGGCCGTGATCGAGGCGTTCGAG
>URQU01000093.1 GCA_900550055.1 uncultured Coriobacteriaceae bacterium
CTTGCTCATGTCCTCCCCTTTCGCTAGTTGCCCGATTTCGCCTGGTCGGCGGGCACATCCGCCGCCTGGGCCAGGGCATCGTCGACGGCCTGCTTCACGCCTGCGGTGGTGATGGTGGCCCCGCTGACGGCGTCGATGTCCGAGCCCTGCGCGGCCTCGATCATCTTGGCGAAGGTGCCGTCGCGCACCGCCTCGAACCCGCCAACGCTTTGCGTTTCGCCGTCCTGGGCGGTTTCCAGGCACGTGATACGGTTGTCGTCGACCAGGAGCGTGACGGTCACGTTGCCGGCCATCGCCTTGCCCGTGCCCGTGTACACCCCGTCGCGCAACGGCGTGTCGCACTTCTTGACGGGATCGATCTGCACCACCGCATCCCATGGATCGTCGGCGTGCATGGCCAGCTGCTCGGCGCTTGCGGCGTCTTTGGACCCCGAACCCTCGAACGATGCGCCGCAACCCGAAAGCCCCAGCACAAGCGCCGTTGCGCCGCAGGCCGCTGCTGTCGTCTTCCTCATGTCGGTCCTTCCTTTCGAAAACCGGCTTGCCGAAACGCGGCAAGCGGATCTGCGCTACTTGGCCGGGCTGCTCCAGCCTTCCGGCACCTCCCAGCTATGGCACGTGTTGCAGTACATGACCGACTGGCCGTGCACGCTGTGGCAGTTGCTGCAATCGATGGCCTCGCCCTGATGCGACCTATGCGGGTTCACGCCCGCCTGACCTCCCCAGTCCTCGGTGGCGGCGACCACGTCGTTCCAGTCGTGGCAGCCGACGGTCGCGCACTGCTGCTTGTCCGCGGTGATCAACTGCGGCTCCAGGCTGCCGTCGGCGTTCGTCTCGAACGCCCCGGAAACCCACGCCGTGCCCTCGTTGACCTGGGCCTCAAGCGTAGCCTCATGGCACTGCAGGCATGTGACGCCCTCCTGCTGGTGCGCCACGGCCAACTGCGCGTGGGCCGCATCGCCCTCGCCGTAGTAGCCGTCCACGTAGTAGTCCATGGGCTCGTGACAGATGGCATTGCAGAAACTGGGCTGGTTGTGCCACACGTAGAACCCGCCGCCGGCGCACACGAGCACCACGGCCACCACCGCGCATACGATGGGAGCCCGGCGGCGCTTGCCACCCTTCGCCTTCGCCTTCGCCTGTTCGTTCGTCTCCATCACGCCCTCCTTTCACACTTGCATGCTTTTCGTTGCACCTGTGAACGTGATGGCCGCATAATAGCAAGATTTCTCCATCAATTGTTTGACGTTTCTGCAAATGTGTTCATTGACGCTACGTCAACGCGCCCCGTATGCTATGGCCATCGCAAGTACCCAAGGGGAACGGGAAACGCGATGCGCGCCAAGGGGAAAACAAAGCGTGCACCTGGGGAAACGCCCGCACGCCGCGGATGCGCACCCGGGAACGCAACGCGGCCGGCGCGCAACACGCGGCAAATGCGCACCAAGGGGAGGTGGCACGGATGAGCGACGAAAGGCGGCAGCAGATCGTCGATGCGGCGCGGCAGCTCTACGAGGAGCAGGGCCTGTCCGCCACGACGGTGAAGGACATCAGCGAGCGCTGCGGCGTGGCGCGGTCGCT
Source organism: uncultured Coriobacteriaceae bacterium (assembly GCA_900550055.1). Classification (GTDB taxonomy): domain Bacteria; phylum Actinomycetota; class Coriobacteriia; order Coriobacteriales; family Eggerthellaceae; genus Senegalimassilia. The sequence goes on from URQU01000093.1 coordinate 1,582, forward strand.
GTTCTACCACTACTTCCGCAACAAGCAGGAGGTCACCTCCGCGGTCATCGACGATTTCGTGAATGACTACATCGAGTCGCTGCAGTTCTGGAACGAGCACCGCACCCCCGGCGATATCGAGGGCAGCCTGGCGGGCGTCGTCACCGTCATGCGCGTGGGCGTCTTCGAGCACTCCAGCTTCCGCCGCGCGCTCGACACGCACGAGAACGCGTCGCTGTACCTGGAGTTCATCAACCGCGTGGCCGACCGCATGGCCGCCTACTTCGTGGAAACCACCGTGCAGGACTACGCGCAGAGCCACCCCATCGACATCGACCACGTCTACGAGACGTTCTACATACTGATCATGGGCATCTGCGGCTACGTGCGAACGCACCGCGACGCGCCCGACGAGGTGCTGCGCGACATCATCGCGCAAACGCTTCACATGGAGCGCGAAACCAAGCGAAAACCGGTGCAAAACGGTTAACGGTCACCAGCCAACACAGGGAACAACCAGGCAAAACGCCTGGTGAAAAGGGCATCGCAAGCGGCCCCGGGCATTGTGCGCCCAAAACGCCGGATGCGAGAGCGTATCGACTCAAGGGAGGTCATCATGTTGTTCCAAGTCTACGGCGATACCGCCGTCTACCAGTGGATCGGATGGGTGGTGGTTTTTCTGGCCCTCATCGGGTTCAACGAGATCGCGCGACGTACGAAGGCCGGCGGCATCACCTGCTTCCTGGTGATCCCCGCCATCCTGACCGCATACTTCATCGCCATCTACGCTGGCGCCGCCGCCGGTGCCGACTGGGCGCTGAACAACCCGACGTACCTGTACATGAACAGCTGGTTCCACTACGCGAAGCTCTACGCGGCAACCGCCGGCTGCATCGGTTTCATGATCTTGAAGTACCACTGGGGCAAGCTGGGCAACGCCGACTGGTTCAAGTGCTTCCCGTTCGTGATCGTGGCCATCAACATCCTGATCGCCGTGGTCAGCGACTTTGAAAGCGCCGTGCGCGCGTTCGGCACCACGTGGGTGTCCTCGGAAGGCGTCACCCTGTACGGCGGCTGGCATAACGTGTTCAACGGCATAGCCGGCATCCTGAACATCTTCGTCATGACCGGCTGGTGGGGCATCTACACGTCCAAGAAGAAGCAGGACATGCTGTGGCCCGACATGACGTGGGTGTTCATCATCTCCTACGACATCTGGAACTTCTGCTACACCTACAACTGCCTGCCCACCCACTCCTGGTACTGCGGCCTGGCG
>URQU01000094.1 GCA_900550055.1 uncultured Coriobacteriaceae bacterium
GGTGGAAGCCGCATCCGCGCCGTTTTGCGCGGCCTGCTTGCGCTCGCGCTCGGAAACCCACAGCGCCAGTGCGAACGTGATGGGGATGATGGCCAGCGTGCGCGTGAGCTTGACGATGGTGGCGTAATCGAGCGCGTTCGCGCCGGGGTGCATGCCGTCCCACACGGCAGCGGCGGCGGTCACCGACGACGTGTCGTTGACCGCGGTGCCCGCGAACAGCCCGAAGCCGTTATTGCTCAAACCTATAACGTCGCCCAGGGTGGGGAAGATGAGCGCTGCCAGCACGTTGAACAGGAACACCACCGATATGGCGTGCGCCACTTCCTGGTCGTCGGCCTTGATGACCGGTGCGGTGGCCGCGATGGCCGAGCCGCCGCAAATCGAGGACCCCACGCCGATGAGCGTGGCGGTGCGCCCGGGCACGTGCATCACGCGGCACAGCACCGCCGCGGTGATTAGCGACGCGGAGATGGTGGACAGGATGACGGGCAGCGACATGGCTCCCACCTGGGCCAACTGCGTCAGCGGCAATCCGAAGCCCAGCAGCACCACGGCGGTTTGCAGGATCTTCTTCGACGCGAACTTGATGCCCGGCCCTGCCGTGCCCTTCTCCTTCCAGAACGTGCCGATGACCATGCCCAGCAAAATGGCGAACACGGCGCCGCCCACCAGCGGCACCGCCTGGCCGAGAAACCAGCAAACGACGGCGATAAGGGTGCTTACGGCAATGCCGGGCGCAAGGGTTTTGATGCGGGACATGGGGTGCTTTCTACGCGTAAGTTGTATGGCGCGGTCAACTATAGCGCAACGTCCTGCCGCCGCGCGGCGTCCGGATCCGAATCACGCGAAACGCGCAGGCGTTTTGCGGTGTCACTTGGTGTTGAGCTCCGGCGGCCTTCTCGGGTGTGCGCGTCCAGCGTTCGCCGCTTTCGGCTTTTTCGGCTGCTTGCTGTCGGGCTCCCGCCGATTGCTATACGGGATTTTCCGAAAGCTTGCTCCCTGCGATTATCCCGAGAGGCCTCCGGTGCGTTCGCGAAAAAAGCCGCAGGTCAGTTGACCTGCGGCTTTGGTAAACGATGCGGGGAGCGGCAAGCCTACGCGCCAGCGCGCGCGTCCGCTTGAAGAACATCGGTGGCGATGTCTACGGCGTCTTGGATGCAGCCGGGGCAGGATCGGAGCGGCCCCGCAGGGTTGCCGATGCCCTTGAGCTCGGCGCAGATGGTGCTGCCGTTTTGCGCCTTGAAGTGTGCGCACATCTGGTCGGCCAGCTGGTACGTTTCCATCTTGCTGACGGGGCTTTCGCTGCCGGCGCTTTTGACCCATCCCGCGGCCATGACGGCGCCCGACACCGCTCCGCAGGTTTCGGTATAGCCGCCCATGCCGCCGCCGAAGCCCTCCATCAGGCGAAACGTCTGGTCAACGTCAAGCCCGATCGCCGGCGCCAACGTGCAAGCGACCGCCTGCGCGCAATTGAAGCCCTGCTCGAGATACGCCATCGCCTGCGTTTTGCACGCATCGTGGTCAAGTTCCAAAATCGCCTGTTTCGACATGGCAGTTCCTTTCCCCCTCGGTTTGCCCTATTGTACCTGCTCGGGTTCTGCAGCTTGTCGGCAGAAATGCGTTCAGGTTTGCGCAACGCGGTAAGCTGAGCGTCAACATAACGAAAGGGGAGCCCGCCATGAGCCACGAATCTTGCAATCTTTCGGCAGATGAGGCGCTCGAGCGCCTGCGCCAGGGAAACGCTCGCTATCTGAACGTGAACCAAGCGCAGGGCGACGTGTCGCCGGAGCTGCGCCAGCAGACGTTTTGCGAAGGCCAGCACCCGTACGCCATCGTGTTGGCATGCTCGGACTCACGTGTGATTCCCGAGGCCATCTTCTCGGCGGGCATCGGCGACCTGTTTGTCATCCGCGTGGCCGGCAACGTGGTGGACAAGCATCAGCTGGGCAGCATCGAGTACGCCGAGGATCACCTGGGCTGCAACCTGGTGGTGGTTTTGGGCCACACGTGCTGTGGGGCCGTCGACGCCGCCATGCATCACGAGCCCTACGGCACGGTGAAGTTCATCACCGATGAAATAGCCGACGCCATCGGAGACGAATCCGACGAAGCCGCAGCCTGCCTGGCCAACGTTGCGCACAGCGTCCGCCGCATCGAGGAAAGCCGCAAAGTCCGAACCGACGAAGCAAAACACGGCCTACGGGTAATAGGCGCCCTCTACCGCACCGACACCGGCGAGGTCCAGTTTTTGGATTGATGGATGGAGGAGCCGGCTTCAGCGGAAGCTTCCATTACGTTTTGCCCATTTCGAGCTGATAAGCGTCCGGCTGAGGGCTTTGGCATGGTTGGCTTACAGCGCTTTGCTTTCGTGCTCCCGCACGCCGCGCGGAATCGGCAGGGTTTCGGAGAGTTGCCGCCAAAAAACGCGCGAGTGCGT
>URQU01000095.1 GCA_900550055.1 uncultured Coriobacteriaceae bacterium
GTACTCGCCGTACTCGGCGGTGTTGGAGATGGAGTAGTTCATGAAGTGGATGCCGGACTCGTACATGAGGTCGACGATCATCTTCATCTCATGGTAGCACTCGAAGTAAGCCAGCTCGGGCGGGTAACCAGCCTCGGTCAGGGTCTCGAAACCGGCCTTGACCAGCTCCACCAGACCGCCGCACAGGACGGCCTGCTCGCCGAAGAGGTCCTCCTCGGTCTCCTGGGCGAACGTTGCCTTGATGATGCCGGAACGGGCACCGCCGACGCCCCAGCAGTAGGACATGATGATATCCCAAGCGTCACCGGTGGCATCCTGGTACACGCAGGCCAGATCCGGCACGCCGGAACCCTCGGTGTACTGACGGCGGACGATATGGCCCGGGCCCTTCGGGGCGCACATGACGACGTTGACGTCCTCAGGAGCCTTGATGTAGCCGTAGTGGATGTTGAAGCCGTGGGCGAAGGCCAGGGTGTTGCCGGCCTTCAGGTGGGAAGCGATGTGCTGCTCGTAGACCTCGGGCTGCAGCTCGTCGGGAACGAGGATCATGACGATGTCGCCTTCCTCGGCGGCCTGGTCCATGGTGGTGACCTTCAGGCCGGCCTCTTCGGCCTTAGCCCAGCTCTTGGAGCCCTCGCGCAGGCCGACGCGCACGTCGACGCCGGAGTCCATGAGGTTGAGGGCATGGGCATGGCCCTGGGAGCCGTAACCGATGATGGCGACCTTCTTGCCCTGGATGATCTTCGGGTCGACGTCGTTTTCGTAGTAGATCGTAACAGCCATGGTGGTATTTCCTTTCTTCTTGGCTGATGTACCCGGAAAAATAGCGTGTGCGAAATCGCGTCAGCGCATGGCGGGCGCCTGCAAAACGCATCGCCCTCCATGCCGTATTCGAACCCCGACGGCTAGCGCAGCCCATCGCGCGAGCTACGTATCGGCGGACGTCCGAATATGGTGCTTAGCCGATCACGGCATCGCCCACATGCGCAGCCTGCGCTGCCAAAGCGTGTTGCGTGATGCCATGGGCCCTATGACTCCTTCGAGGCGCGCGACATGGCGATCTTGCCGGTGCGCGTGATCTCTTTGATGCCGTATGCGCGGAACAGGTCCTCCATACCTTTGAGCTTCGACTCGTCGCCCGTCGCCTCGATGGTGAGGCTAGAACGGCCGACGTCGACGATCTTGGCGCGGAACACGTTGGCGATCTCGATGATCTCGTTGCGGCGGTCGGGCGCGGCGTTGACCTTGAACAGCGCCAGCTCGCGTTCGATGGCCGACGTGTCGGTGAGGTCGGTGATCTTGAACACGCTCACCAGCTTGTTGAGCTGCTTGGTGAGCTGCTCGTATGCCAGCTCGTCGGCCTTCACGATGATGGTGATGCGCGACATGGTGGGGTCTTCGGTGGGACCTACCGACAGCGAGTCGATGTTGAAACCGCGGCGGGAGACCATGCCCGTGACGCGCGAGAGCACGCCGGGCTTGTTCTCAACCAAAACGGACAGGATATGCTTCATCGTGACTCCCCTTCCACGTCCGCGCCGTCGAGCTCCTCGCCCTCGCGCGGTCCTTTGTCTTCGGGATCGCTTTCCCAGCGGCCGCCGAACTGCGCGTCGATCTTAGCGCAAGGGCTTTTCTCCGGTTCGGGCGCGGGCGCCGGTTGGCCGGGCACATCGGTGCGCACGGCGCCGACGGCCACGTCGATGGCTCCGAGCACGTCGGACATGGCAGCGCCGGGGGCGACCATCGGGAACACGTTCTGGTCATCGGGGATGGCCACGTCGAGCAGGAAGGGGCCATCGCAGGCGAGCATCTCATCAAGCGCGGCGTCGACGTCCTCGGGGGCGGTGATGCGGCGCGACTTCCAGCTGTAGGCATCGGCCAGCTTGCAGAAGTCAGGGTTGGCCGACAGCTCCGTGAAGCTGTAGCGCTCGTTGTAGAACAGCTTCTGCCACTGGTGCACCATGCCGAGGGCGCGATTGTCCAGGATGAGCACCTTCACCGGCACGCCGTTGATGGCGGCCGTGGCCATTTCCTGAGAGTTCA